>CAZTQU010000060.1:0-1158 GCA_964615735.1 uncultured Candidatus Saccharibacteria bacterium | reverse complement strand
TACTTGTTAATTTTTATCTGTCAATATTAAATTTTCTACCTCGGTCCATATCTTTCGATGGATAATGGACGCTTCTACAAATTGATTATTTTTTAGGCATTCAATCACCGAAAACTCTTGAGGAAACACTTGGGCCGCTTCCAGATAAGCCTGAAAAGTCCGTTTTTGGTGCTCTGGGTCTTTCTCATGAATATCCCTCGCCTCTCCACTTAAAGACTGGATTATCTCTGGAGAAATCTTTAAAAAGAAAGTAATATCCGGTTTAGGGATAGAAAAAATTTTAAATTCCAGACGGTAAAGCCAGTCAATAAACTTCTGCCTCTCTTCCGAATCTTTAATTTTCCCTCCTTGGTGCCCAAGATTAGAAGCCCAATAACGGTCGGCAATAATAACCTTTCCTTTCTTCAACTCTTCCCGAATAGCAAAGCTTTTGTCGTAACGGTCAGCCGCGTAAAAAATAGAGGCCCGATAAGGACCCACTTCCTCGGCTGTTCCATATTTTCCCTCTAAATAATTTTCTACCAGTCCAGCCGATTTTCGGCCATACTGCGGAAAATGAAGAAGGGTTACCTGACGCTTAATTTTCTTTAAGTGCTGAGCCAAAAGCCGGCTCTGCGTTTCTTTACCCGATTTGTCTATTCCCTCAAAAACAATAAAGACTCCTTTTTCCATTAGTGAAAACCCTTAAAAATTCGGCTGGCTTATGACTGAATTTCTATTCCCATCGCTTTCGCTGTTCCCTCAACAATTTTCATCGCCTGGGCCATGTCTTGGGCATTGAGGTCTGGCATTTTCCGCTTGGCCACCTCTCTCAGCTGATCCTGAGTAATTTTTGCCACCTTCCGTTTATTAGGTTCACCAGACCCTTTCTCTATTCCCGCTATCTCTTTCAATAACTCCGAGGTCACGGGTTGTTTTAGCTGAAAATTATAGCTTCCTCCTTCGTAAACCTGGACCACTACTGGAAGAGTGTATTGCTTCATTTCTTTCGTCGCTTCATTAAATTTTTGGCAAAAATCATTGATATTGATACCCTCCCCCGCCAAGGTCGGGCCTAAGGGAGGAGCGGGAGAAGCTTGTCCAGCCTTAATATGAAACTTCAGAACTTTCTTTACTTTCTTCATAATTTTCTTAAATTATCAAGCTTTGGCTATAATT
>CAZTQU010000059.1:0-1226 GCA_964615735.1 uncultured Candidatus Saccharibacteria bacterium | reverse complement strand
TCTGGTATATTAGTTTTGAGAAAATCTTCTACAACACCGGTAGAATCATAAACAAGAATGGTTGCCTCTCTCTTTAAGTCCGCTGGGACAACAAACAACAACAATAGTACAATAAAAATGGCAAAGACCAGCTCCAGAATAATAAACACATCCTTAATTCCAAGGATTATATCTTTTTTAAACAGGCTGCTAATTCGATTCATATATTAATCCCGCTACTCAAGAACACGGCCGGTGATCTTGATAAATATTTCCTCCAGCGTTGGTTCCCCCGAGTGGAGAGTTTTTATGTCATGATCCCCGATAAATTTCTGCAGTTCAGCTTTGTTAGCTCCAGTCAGGCCAAATTCTTTTGACTTCAAAGTATTATATTCCAGGTATTCCACAACGGCCGTAGATTGTCCGTATTTCAGCTTCAGATTCTTCGGAGTATCTATAGTTGCAATTTTCCCGTCAACAATAAACCCTACCCGGTCGCAAAGTTCATCGGCCACAAACATATTATGAGTAGTCAAAAAAATGGTGGTACCTTTTTTCTGTTTTTCTCGAATAATACCCTTAATGCTCTTTGCCGTCGTTGGATCCAGCCCCATGGTCGGCTCATCAAGAAACCATATATCAGGCTTATTCATCATAGATCGGGCAAATCCAAGCCTTTGCATCATCCCCTTAGAATAAGCCCCCGCTTTTTTCCTCGCTTCTTCTTGAAGCCCAACCATTTCAAGAATTTTCATAGGGTCTTCCGTCTTTCTGTCATAAAGCCTGGCGTGAAACTTCAGATTATCCAGTCCGGTTAATTTCTTATACACATTGGGTATTTCAAAGCCCATGCCAATCCGGTTGAAAAAGTCCTTATCCGGTCTGCCCAGCCTGGGCTTCCCGTCAATTATGAGTTCTCCCTGCTGTAATTTTAGAAGACCTGAGAGAATACCTTGTGCGGTAGATTTTCCAGCGCCGCTTGGCCCTAAAAATCCAAAGATTTCCCCTTTGCTAATCTCAAAACTGACATCGTTCACCGCGTAATCATTATTCTTTTTATAAGAATAATATAAATTTTTGGCTTTAATCATAATAAGGCACCCTTTTGTTAACTTATACTTTATTTTACCAAAAAAAACCGCCCAAATAAATAGGCGGAAGTCGGGGCTCCCCTGGCCGGACGATGTTAGAACCTGTTTAAGGCGTCTTGTCTGTGTTTTTTAGGCGATGAGTGCTTATATTCACAA
>CAZTQU010000058.1:0-1244 GCA_964615735.1 uncultured Candidatus Saccharibacteria bacterium | reverse complement strand
AAGGTCAGAAAATCAGCCACGGCAAAAACAACTTCTTTGGGCCGCATTCCTGCTTTTGCAAAACATTTCTTTAAAGCCTCGGCTACTTTATCCACCGAGAGAACCAAGGTTTGCTGTTGGAAAACCCGAAAGGGGCCGCGATAAGGATCAGTCGCTTCTAGTTGAGCATAATTTTTCAAGCTAATTCTCCGACCAAAACGGGATAACTCCACCACTTTAATAGCAGAAACCCCAATATCCACTCCGATAGAACGAGGGAACAAATTATTAAAAAGACCCATAAGTAATTTAAAAAATGAAGAATCCTCTAATTATAGCTCATTTTCAACTAGCTGACCACTCCCTCCAAGCCCTTCCCTATTTTTTCTCCCTCTCTTCCTCCTTCTTCTTTTTTCTTCTTTCGACTAAACACAAAAATATAAAGAATCTCTAAGACAGCCAGGGTGTTGAGAACCAATAAAGAGATGAACCAGCTTTTTTCCCTTCTTCTGGCCGCCTTCCAAAGAGCGACTCCCTTCCAAGGCAGGATCCAAAGACCAATTAAAAGAATCCAATAACTTTGTAAGAATAAATCTTCGGCCATGTTTTTATAAGATTAATTACCACTTGGCGGAGGGGGTGGGATTCGAACCCACGTGCTCCAAAGAGCAGCGATTTTCAAGACCGCCCGGTTAAACCACTTTCGTACCCCTCCTCTTTTTCCTCACCTTCACTAAGAGGCGATAGGGAAAACCAAAAAAAATTCCAAGCCACATTTTCAGGTAGCCGATAACCCCCTTCGTTCTGCCCTGCTTTTCAATCTTGGTTAAATGGCCTAAACCGGGAAGCATAAAGTTCAGAGGCTCTATTCCTTCTTTTTTCGCCGTCCAATGGAGGCCGGTTTCTATCAAGTAGCCCTTCTTAAAATGAACGGGAACCTTTTCCCATAATGACCTCCGCACCACTCTTAAACCGCTGAAGGGAGCTTCTAGGTGCTGATTGAAGCGATTCAAGTACTTTCCCCTTTCCAAAGTCCCGGTTACCATTGCCGACCGGTCTTCCTTAACGGGAGCTAAAAGTTTTTCTAGATGTTCGGGGCGGAGATTTAATAAGTCGCCATCGGCAAAAACAATAATTTCCGGATTGGTCTTTTCCACTCCTTTCTGCATCGCCTCTCCTTTTCCTTGATTAGCTTTTAAAGAAAGAACTTCCGCTCCGGCTTTTTTGGCTTCAATCGCTGTTCTATCCGTCGAGCCGTCATCTAC
>CAZTQU010000057.1:0-1443 GCA_964615735.1 uncultured Candidatus Saccharibacteria bacterium | reverse complement strand
ATCTTGCCTCTGCGGGGAAAGATTTTGAATGTGGAGAAAGCCCATCTCCCTCGGATTCTGGAATCAAAAGAAATTAAAGCTCTGATTATTGCTCTCGGGACGGCCATAGCTGACGATTTCTGTCTAGACAAGCTTAGATATCATCGGATTATTATCATGTCTGATGCAGATATCGATGGCGCCCATATCCGAACCCTGCTTTTAACTCTTTTCTATCGTTATTTCCGGCCGCTGATTGAAGGAGGTTATCTCTATATTGCTCAGCCACCTTTGTATCAAGTGAGAAAAGGAAAAAAAGAGTGGTATGTTTACAATGATCGGGAACAAGAAAATCTTCTGAAGAAGCTGGAAAAACCTTATGACATCCAGCGCTATAAAGGGTTGGGGGAAATGAACCCCGAACAGTTATGGGAAACGACGATGAATCCGGAGAAAAGAATTCTGAAAAGAGTGACTATTGACGATGGTGCTCAAGCGGACCATATCTTTGATAGTTTAATGGGAAAAGAGGTTTTGCCAAGAAAGAAATTTATCCGTTCTCACGCTAAATTCGTTCAGAATTTAGATATCTGATTTTGACAATTAGAATAATTTCGCTATAGTCTTATTACTATTATGTGGAAAAAGATAACTACTTTTCTTAAAAATGTCCGAGAAGAGATGCGCCATGTAAGCTGGTTAAACCGCCGTGATCTTAGCCGCTATACGCTGACTGTTATCGTCGCCTCAGTAATGGTGGCCCTCTATTTATGGGCTTTTGATTTGATCTTTGCTGGTTTTTTGAATTTTATTATTAGCTCGTTCTAAGATGCCTTCTAAAACAGAGAAACTGAATCAAGAAGCTAATTGGTACGTCGTCCATACTTATTCCGGATATGAAAACCGGGTGGCGGAAAACTTGAAAAAGAGGGTTAAGAATCTTAAAATGGAAAGTCAGATTCTTGAGGTTTTAGTGCCGGAAGAGAAGAAAGTTAAAGTGCAAAATGGAAAAAGAAAAACGACAACAGAAAGAATTTACCCGAGTTATCTCTTGGTGAAAATGATCGTTAACAATCGCTCTTGGTACATAGTGCGGAATACTCCGGGAGTGACTGGTTTCTTGGGAACGGGAACCACTCCGGTTCCAGTCTCTCTTCAAGAAATGAAAACTTTAAGAGAAAAAATGGCTTGTCAGGAACCACAGATGAAAATTGATTTTGAATTAGGAACTCTGGTGGAAATTTCTGACGGGCCTTTTAAAGGTTTTTCTGGAAAAGTGATTGAGATTAATCCGGAAAAAGGGAAAATTAAAGTGGCGGTTGACGCCTTTGGCCGCGAAACGCCGGTTGAGTTAGATTCTCTCCAAGTTAAAAAAGTTTAATTATAGCCAAAGCTTGATAATTTAAGAAAATTATAGCCAAAGCTTGATAATTTAAGAAAATTATGAAGAAAGTAAAGAAAGTT
>CAZTQU010000056.1:0-1589 GCA_964615735.1 uncultured Candidatus Saccharibacteria bacterium | reverse complement strand
AAGCAGGAATGCGGCCCAAAGAAGTTGTTTTTGCCGTGGCTGATTTTCTGACCTTCTTTACCACTTTTAATTTACCGGCCATGAGTCAGGAAGAATTAGAAAGAGCGGTTCGTTTTGAGGCCGGAAAATATATTCCCTTGCCCTTAGAGCAAGTTATGCTTGATTGGCAAATTATTGGAAAGGAGAAAGAAAGCGAAGTGATAAAGGTTTTAGTGGTTGCTATTCCCCAAACCGTTATTAAGCAATACCAAGAAGTGGCCCAGCGACTTTCTCTGGACAATTTTCTTTTAGAACCGGAGACCTTTTCCCTCTATCGTCTTTTTAGTCGAGAGAAAGAAACGATTTGCCTGGTGGATATTGGGGCTCGGAGTACAGCTATCACTATGGGGCAGACAAAAGTTCTTTCCGTCAGCCATAGTCTGGATTTTTCTGGCCGCCAAATAACCCAAACTTTGGTTAGTCGTTTACAGATAGATGAATCTCAAGCTGATAAATTAAAAGAATCTCAAGGATTGACTGGTTCCCGGGAAGTCTATGCAGTTCTAGAGCCTTTAATAGAGAGTTTAATGGCGGGAATCAAAGATACTTTGGCCAATTCAACGCTTGGTTCACGGGTAGCCCAGATTGTCCTAACGGGTGGCGGTTCCTATACTCCCGGCCTGATTGATTATTTGAAAGAACATCTTCAGCTTCCAGTGGTTAAAGGAGATGCTTTTGCTCGGATTAAATATCCCTCCTCTCTCCAGTCGAAACTGGAAAAGCGAAGTCCCTTTTTAAGTGTGGCTGCCGGGGCAGCTCTTAGAGGTTTACACTTATAAGTTGTTCATGCTATACTAATTATTAAACAATTTATTATATATCATGCCGGAAATTATTCCTCGGGCAAAAGCGAAAACTCCCTCTTGGATAAAATTACTTTTGATTTTTTCCTTTATTATTTTTGGGGGGAGTCTTTTTAGTTATTTTGCTGTTGGTTGGGCTCAAGAAAATATTCGCCAGGAAATAAACCAAGTTCATCAGGAAACGTCAGCTTTGGTAACATCAGAAAATCAAGCCCTAGAAGAAGAGATAAAAATTGCTCAATACCAAATTAATAATTTTTCCGATCTTTTATCTGCTCATCAAAACAGTTCTGCTTTTTTTGACCTCCTTAAATCAGTAGTTCACCCGGGGGTGGTTATTCAAGGATTTAATCTCAACTTAGAGCAGGAAAGAGCGGAAATTAGAGGTCAAGCCAAAAGCTTTCAGGACGTAGGAGAGCAAGTGCTGGTCTGGCAAGAGGAGGCAAAGGTAAAAGAAGTCGGTTTTACTGAGCTTTCTTTGGGTGAGGAAAAGGGTATTTATTTTACCTTGGATCTCACTTTTGATCCGGTGCTTTTTAAAACTAATTAATAATGAAGAAGACTATTATTATCAGCTTTCTTATCCTTCTCCTGGGTTTGATTTTTCTGCAGATAGGCGTTTTGCCTCGATATACTGCCTATCGGCAATCACATTCTCAATTGGAGGTGGATAAACAAACGCTGACAGCCAAAAAAGAATATTATTCCCAATTATTTACTCTTCAGCAAAAAATAAAAATCTATCAA
>CAZTQU010000055.1:0-1613 GCA_964615735.1 uncultured Candidatus Saccharibacteria bacterium | reverse complement strand
GTAAAAGAAGAAACTGACGAACATTGTCTTCGGCAACCGAAGAAAAATCAGCCAGAATTTCTTTTTCCTTCTTCCCCGTTTCTTTTAAATACTGCTCAAAAGATATTTTCAACTCCTGGCGGACGCCTAGTTTTAAATTACTCAAAAGGCGATTCTGCTCCGCTTCTACCAAGACAGCGGGAATTTCCACTTTGGCTTGCTGACCAATCTTCTCCAGTAATTGATGGCGGAAGAGCTCATCCGCCTGCCTTTCCTTCTGGGATTGCAAACGTTTAGTTAAAGCTTCCCGGAAAGCGGCGAGGTTTTCCGCCCCGACTTTCTGCGCTAAGCGGTCATCCAAAGCTGGTAACTTAACTTCTTCCAGTTTATCCACTTCTACTTGAAAGGTAACCGGTCTTTGGCGCAAATTCTCTAAAACTCCCGTCTCTGGATAGGTAAGAGTAAATCCTTTCTTCTCTCCCGCTTTCAGTCCCACCAAGTTTTCTTCAAAACCGGGGATTAACCGTCCCTGGCCAAGGATAAAACTATCCTTCCGGGGAGAGGAAGAAGGTAATTGGGCCGAGGAAAAACGGAAAGTAATTAAATCTCCTTCGGCCGACGGCCGGGCTAAAGGGGTCAATTCCGCCTGCCTTTTCCGAAAAAACTCCAGTTCTTCCTCCACTTCCTTCTCTGTCACCCGGACCGGCTTTCTTTCTACCGTCTGGAGAGCTTGGCAGTAATCAGCCGCTAATTTTATCTCCGGCAGAATAGAAACCAAGACTTTGAATTCCGCCGGGGAACCAGGGACTATCTTTACTAGCTGGGATTGGGCCGGAGCCAAGGGTTCAATTTCTCCTTTCCTCAAAAATTCTAGATATTTATCTTTCATTAAAGATTGGGCCGCTTCGGCTAAGGTTTGAGATTTTTGAATATAGGAAGCCCATTCTTCGGTCGGCACCTGAAATTCCACTTCCGCTTGAGAAGGAGAAGTTTTTTTGATTTTGTATTCCATTGTTAAAGAAAAAGACTAACTAAAATCAAAGAGAAAACTCCTAAGAGTTTGACCAAAATATTTAAAGCGGGCCCAGCACAATCCTTCGCCCCGTCACCAACCGTATCACCAACCACGGCTGCTTTATGAGCCGCCGAACCCTTGCCGCCGAAATGACCAGCTTCAATATATTTCTTGGCATTATCCCAAGCGGCTCCGCTATTAGCTAGGAATAAAGCCATTGGAAAAGCGGTCACCAGCGCCCCAGCTAAGACACCGCCTAAAGCTTCCACCCCCAGAATCCAGCCCACTAAGAGAGGAGCGGCTAAGACCAGCAGAGCAGGCAAGAGCAAGCCGTGCAAAGCGGCTCGGGTGGCTACCCGAATACAAGTTTTATAATCTGCCTTGGCTTTTCCGGCTAATAAACCTTTAATTTCTCTAAACTGACGGCGGACTTCAGCAGAAATCTTTTCCGCTCCCTGACTCACTGCCCGCAAAAGGAAACCGGAAAAGATAAAAACCAAAGCCGAACCGATAAAGAGGCCAGCGATCAATTGGGGATTAAGAAAATTAACATTGGTCGCCTCAATAACCAGAAAATAATTAGCTAGCCAGGCCAAAGCGGCTAAAGCAGCCGCCCCAA
>CAZTQU010000054.1:0-1613 GCA_964615735.1 uncultured Candidatus Saccharibacteria bacterium | reverse complement strand
CTCTCAAAACTTCCGCCAGAGAAGTTTCTCCTTGAACCACCTTCAGCATTCCCGCCTGAGCCATGGTAACCATTTCCTGTTTTTGGCTTTCTTCTCTTAATTTTTCTTCTGTCGGCCGGGAAATAATGAGACTGGCTAAACGATCAGTCATTTCCAAGACCTCAAAGAGTCCTACTCGTCCCTTATAACCAGACGACCCGCACTTTGGACAGCCAACCGGTTCCCAAATAAAGAGGGGAGAGGGAGGAGTAATTTTTCCCCGCGCCTTGGGAGGCAAAGAATCAATCTGTTCTAAAATTAACTTCTTCTCCTCCGGGCTAACTTTCACTTTTTTCCGGCAATGAGGACAAAGTTTTCTTACCAGTCTTTGAGCAATGATTACTTTCAGGGAAGGGCCAATCAAAAAAGCGGGCAAGCCCATATCAATCAAACGGGGAATAGCTCCAATGGCATCATTGGTATGTAAAGTAGAAAGAACTAAATGGCCGGTTAAAGAAGCGTGATTGGCTAAAGCAACCGTTTCTGCGTCCCGAATCTCTCCAACCATAATAATATCCGGATCCTGCCGAACTACCTGTCTCAATCCCCGATTAAAAGTATAATCAATCTCCGGCCTGATTTGGGATTGATTAACGCCCTCAATGTAATACTCTACCGGGTCTTCTAAGGTCACCACGTTAACGTCTTCCGTATTCAAAATCCTTAAAAGACTGTATAAAGTAGTCGTTTTTCCACTCCCCGTCGGACCAGTAGCTAGGATTAAACCAAAAGGCAATTCCGCGGCTTTTTGAAGAAGTTTCTCTTGGCCCTTCAATAGTCCTAATTTCTCTAAATTCTGATAAGCATGTTGGGGGTCAAGGATTCTAATGGCCACCTTTTCTCCTAAAGTAGTGGGAAAAGTAGCTACTCGAAAATCAATTCTCCTCTCCCGATAATGAGTTGAGAACCTTCCATCCTGGGGGATTCTCGTTTCGTCAATCCGGAGATGAGCCAAAATCTTTATCCGGGCCACAATGGCCGCCTGGACCTGAGCCGGGAGAAAAATACTGGAATGAAGAACCCCATCTACCCGGAAACGGATACGCAGTTGCTGGCTAGTGGGTTCAATGTGAATATCTGAAGCCTCTCCTTCTACTCCTTCCCGAAGAATAACGGCCACCATTTTGATAATCGGGGCCTCGGTAATCACTCTTTCCCCTACTCCTTTCTCTAGTTTTAGCTTTCTAGTTGATTCTTTCTCCAACTCTCGCTCCAAACTGGACAAGGCCTCTTTCACTTCCCTTTCTGCCGTTTGGTAATAATTCAGCAAATGATTAAAGGCCGAAAGGCTGATAAGGGAAATTTGAGGTCGGAGGCCATTTTGACGGCCTAAAAAGCGCAGGGCCTCTTGGGCCTGAATATCTTCTGGATAAACCATCCCCACTTTCATTTCTTTCTTTCCCTGTTCTAAGGCAACGAACCGGTACTGTTTAGCAGTTTCAAAAGGAATTAAATTTAAAACACGGGGGTCAATCACTTCTGGAAGCTGTTTAGCAAAGGGAACTTCCAAAAACTGGCTCTTAAGTTCAAAAAGTTCCTCTTCCGGCAAAAGCTTTTTCTGAAGAACAATTTCT
>CAZTQU010000053.1:0-1691 GCA_964615735.1 uncultured Candidatus Saccharibacteria bacterium | reverse complement strand
AATTTCCCCTGTCGGCGAAAACGTTCGCCACCGAACTGGTGGCAAGGAAGGTTTAAGCTAACAAAAAAACGAAAAATCCAAAGGGGGGCTCGTGTGCGTCAACCACGAACCACGAGGGAAAATCGCTTGATTTTCTAAGCGAAGAGCTGAAACTGGTTTTAGACAGGGAAACAAGCGCCAAAAGAGGTCTGAGCCACTGCGCGCCAGACCTTTTTTATTTTAAGTTGGTTTTTGACAGAAGAGCCCCTTTAAGGGCTTTTCGAGCCCGATGAAGGGTAGTTTTCGCCGCACTTAAGGATTGGCCGGAATCCTTGGCAATTTCCCGTAAGGAAAGGTTGTTAAGATAATGTTGAACCAAGATTTCCTGATATTCCCCTTTCAGCCCGGTGAGAGCTTTCTTAATTCTGGCTAAATCTAGTTCTAAATCCTGGTCTTCCTCCTGATTCTGGCTTAAATCAGCTATTTCCAGCTCTTCATCGGAAAGGGAAGATTGTTTGGGCCGGCGGCGATAATGGTCAATGACCGTATTCCTCGCCACCTGATAAAGAAAAGCCCGCGGATTTTTAAGTTTTTCCTGCTCAGAAGCCGGATCAAAGCCAGCTTGATAAATCATCCAGGTCTTACGGAAAACCTCGGAGGTTAAATCCTCCGCTGTTTCTTTACTTTCCACCTTAAAGAAAATAAAGCGGTAAATTTTTTCTACTTGATGATAGTAAAGTCGACTAAATTTCGCCCTTGAATCCATAATAATCTATAGTCAAAGATTAACCAATGATGGTGTCCAAGGAATGTCCATCATTAGTGTCCTGTTTATTAACTTTTTTCCCACAAATAAGCCATCTTGACCATTAATTAATACTAAATAGAGGACATGTCCCATTTTATAACAAAAATGTCCAAGACTATGTCCAGACATGTCTAACTTAATTCAGAACTTATCCACAGGATTAGCTTGATAAAGAACATGACTTCCTTCCCTTTTTCGTGATAACAACCTTTGGTTCACTAAAGCCTCTAAATCCCTTCTAATGGTTCGATTAGTTACTCCGGGAAATTTTTGGGCAATCTCGTTCGCTTTAAGATTTGGCTCTTGCCTTAATAAGTCTAAAACTCTTCCTTGACGTTTACTCAAGATGATTTCTTCTTCTCTCTTTTCCGAAAAACTTTTAACTGCCCTCTCTTGTTCTTCCTCAAAAACCTTTTCCGGACGAACGCTTCCCAGTTCTTCTTTAATTCTTCCATACTCCTCATTTAAAAGAAAAATCGTCAGCGAATCAGTTTTTTCTCTTGCCTCCGCCACCTTGAGCAAGGACTGTAGAACTTGAATCTTCCTGTCAATCTTCATCGCTTCCTCTAAGGCTAAAGTTGAGTTTTGAGAAAAATGATGGGGAGCCAGTTCTTCTAAAAGCTGGTTGGCTTTTTTCCGCAGAAGAAATTTCAAAGGCTCCTCATCCGGAAAAACATCGGTTGCCTGATACAAACTGATGGTCAATTCAACAAAATAATTTTTGTCCATAGCTGTCCTCTCCCTCTAAGAAATTAAAGACTACTATAGAAGATAGCAAAGGAAAAGCAAATTGACAAGTGGGGACAGAAATTGCTAAACTGAAGCCAAGCCCTCGTAGCTTAACGGATAAAGCTTTGGCCTGCGGAGTCAAGGATGCAGGTTCGATTCCTGCCGGGGGCACCAA
>CAZTQU010000052.1:0-1703 GCA_964615735.1 uncultured Candidatus Saccharibacteria bacterium | reverse complement strand
ACCAAAATCTGGAATGCTTCCCGGTTTATCCTCCAGGAAATAGAAAAAGAAAATCAGCCGTCTGTCAGTCTCCAAGAAATCAGAGGGGAGCTAAAGATTGTCCAAGAAACGGAAAAACTGGCTCGAGAAGTTGACCAATCCCTAAAAGAATTTAATTTCAACGAAGCCAGTTATCAGCTTTATCATTTTTTCTGGCATCGCTTCTGCGACCGTTATTTGGAAGAGGCGAAAGAGAAAATCAAACAGGGAAATGCTGAAGAAAAAGCTCAAGAAATTCAAGTCCTTCTCTTTGTTTTACTAACCTTCTTAAAACTTCTTCATCCTTTTATGCCCTTTCTGACAGAAGAAATTTACCAACGCCTTCCTCTCCAGAAAAAGAAGCCCTTCCTGATGATTGAAGAATGGCCGGTTAAATCAAAGGGGGAATGACTAGTTTTGCCGTTTCCCTCATCTTAGCCGTTATCCCGAGTCTTCTCTGGCTATCGTTCTATCTCCGGAAGGATGCTCATCCGGAACCCAACTGGATGATTCTAAAAGTTTTTCTTTATGGTTCTTTAGCTGTTGCTCCAGCTATTATAGCCGAGCTCGGATTGGAGATTATTACTTCTCAATGGCTGGCAATTTTTTTAATTTCCGTCTTCATTGAAGAAATAATAAAATACCTGGTTATCCGCTGGATAGTCTTTCGCTCCCCAGAGCTAGATGAACCAGTAGACTTAATGCTCTATATGATTATTTCCGCTTTGGGGTTTGCCGCCTTAGAAAATCTTTTTTTCCTCTTAGATCCCCAGTTGGTTTCTTTCGCCAGTCTGGTAGAAATTAGCGCCGCTCGTTTCCTGACCGCTGTTTTTATCCATACTCTTTCCTCCGGCCTCTTTGGGTATTTCCTCGCCCGGAATTATTTCTTGACTAATCGGAGAAAGAAATTTTCTATTCTCGGTTTTCTTTTAGCCGTTTTCTTGCACTCTTTATATAACGGCTTTATAATAACTCTTAGCAATCAAGCTGGGGAGCAGCCTGGTCTTGTTTGGGGACTTTTTGCTGTTCTCCCTCTGGGATTAATCCTTCTTTACATCTTCAGCTTTAAAAAATTGCGGCAGTTAAAGTTTCTTCCCCTTAAAAAGTAATTTTAAGAATTTATGAAAAGGAAAAAACAAGGTTCTTCTCCCGCCTGGCTTAACCAGGCCGAAGGAAAACCAGTCATTGATTTATTGCAAACGCCTAAAAATTTTATCATTCAGGCGCCGATTGCCGGAGTAGAGGAAAAAGACTTAGAAATAACGGTAGAAAATGACCTTTTAAATATCCAAGGGAGCCGACCGAAACCGGAAGCCGATAAGAAAGGCCAATACCTTTATCAGGAATGCTATTGGGGAAAGTTCTCCCGCCAAGTCGCTCTTCCCGATAACGTCGACGCTAACCGTATCAAGGCCTCTTTGGAAAAAGGAATCCTGACCATTACTATTCCCCGCCTCTCTAAAGAGTCAGGGAAAAAGGTAAAGATAAGCTAGGGAGCCTTTTTCGGAAAGCGAAAACAAGTTAATTAGACTTTTTTTCGAAATCAGAAAAGAAGAAAAGCCAGGGTAAAAATGCCCTGGCTTTCCTCTAGAAAAGGTGCGGGTGGAGAGACTCGAACTCTCAATGGTTGCCCACAGGATCCTAAGTCCTGCGCCTATACCTAATTCGGCTACACCCGCTCCCTC
>CAZTQU010000051.1:0-1709 GCA_964615735.1 uncultured Candidatus Saccharibacteria bacterium | reverse complement strand
GTCTTCCCTTTAATCAAGCAAAAGAAAAAGGGAAAGACCTTCTTTCCCAAAAACCTTCTTCGCAGAGAGTGCTTTTTGCCCAATCTTATTAGCCCCCTCAAATCAATTTTATTCGTATAATACCCGCCTCTTCCCCATTAAGAAATCTAAATATTTACCCACTTCCGGGTTGAGAGCAGTAGTAATGATCTTTCTCACCCTCGGAAAGGGCACCCATTTAATTTCTGCCACCTCATAAGCCTCTTGAGGTTTAGCAACGGGTTGCGGTGATTTTAGTTCACAAAGATGATAAACGATAGTTACTGGAAATTGAGAATGATATTGGAGATCTAACTGCCTGACAGATTCAACATCATAGCCCGTCTCCGCCAAAACCTCTCTTTTCACCCCCTCTTCCCGCGTTTCGCTTAATCGTTGTCTCCCGCCCGGAAAAGCCCATTTCAAAATCGAGCCGTCATCTCCTTTTTCTAATTTTACCCGACGAATCATCAGAACCTGCTTTTTGGAATTAACAACAATTCCTAAATTTAAAAAATCTTCTGCCTCCTCATAATTTTCTTTATTCATAAAAATAGAGATTAAGACGTCTTCCTTATTGTATCTCTTTATTCAGCTTATTCAATTAACTTAAATCATAATTATTTTTCCCAATCATAGATTGGCCAATGGAGTTTTTCCGCTTTTTTTCGCAAACGCTGGCTGGGAGAAATAACCACCGGATGCCCGACTGCTTCTAAAAGGGGTAAGTCGGAAAAATTATTCGAAAAAGCGTAACTTTCTTTTAAATCCCAATGACGGTTCCGACTTAAACGCTTTATAGCCGCCACTTTAGCCGAACCATACATCATTTCCCCTTCTACTTCCCCGGTATAGAAACCTTTTTCTTCTTTCAATTTTGTTCCTAAAGCAAAAGAAAGATTTAATTCTTTAGCTATTAACTGGATAAGCGGTTCAATGGAAGCAGAAATAATTCCCACCTCATATCCCTTTTTCTGAAAACCTCTAATTTCCTGATATCCTCCAGGAAGCATTTCTTCCATTATTTTCTCTTGGACTAATTCCTGAAGAATTCTTTGTAATTGAGCAACCTCGGTTCCTTTAAGAAAAAAGTAAGCCTTTTGAAATACTCTGGAGGTATGAGGAATAAGATCTAGTTGATGAAGCTGGAACCAGAGAAAAACAGAAAAGAAGAAATCCCAGGGAAGTTGCCCGATACGCCAAAGACGCTGAGCAATTATTCGCTGGCTGTGATTAGAGATTAGAGTTCCGTCAAAATCAAAAAAAGCGGCTTTTTTTGTAAAATTTTTCATAAATTACTTTTTAATATCTCTCTTGAAAATCTAATCAGAGGGAGCAATCTGAAAACCGGAAAATTCCCCCGATGCCTCCTCCGGCCAAGTTTTTACTTTCTTCACCATCGCTGCTTTTGGTCCTCGAGCCACCCAGGAAATAAACGGCTGAAGATTTTTTTCTTGGCCTTCGACTACTATTTCCACTCGGTCATCGGTCAGGTTGCGCACCCAGCCCTTCAAGTCTAGCTTTTGAGCTTTGAGATAAACGGCATTTCGAAAGCCCACTTCCTGAACTCGACCACTAACAATGAGATGAATTCTTTTTTGAAAAGACATTTATTTTCTTCTTAATTCTTAGCCTCAATTTACTATATTCTAAGAAGATATATATGTTCTTACAATATAAACTAATTTTCT
>CAZTQU010000050.1:0-1777 GCA_964615735.1 uncultured Candidatus Saccharibacteria bacterium | reverse complement strand
ATATAATTCAAAGCAGCATCAATTTGAATTGGCATTCCTATCTCCATCCTTTTTTCAATAATACCGGCTACTACTTTTTTATCTTCTATGGCAATCACTTCTTCTTCCAATAAACTAGCCGTAATCACCGTCTGATAAATTCCCCCCTTATCCAACATCTCTGCCTTCAAAGGTTTTACCTTTTCTTCGAAATTCCAGAGAATTTTCCTAACAATATTTTCCGTAGTGGCCGATTGAGAAAAGAAATAAGTGTCGGGAAAAAGATACCCTTCCAGATTAGCTTCCTCTGGAACATCTTCCAAAAGGGGAAATTCTTCTTTCCATTCCCCAATCTTTATTTCTTCCAAGACATGGTCTTGTTGGAAAACATCTTTTAGATTCTCCTGGATTTCTCTAAGAGTTTCTCCTTCTTTAATCACTAGAATCCTTGCCGGTTTACTATTCTCGCTTCCTAGCTTGAGAATTATTTCTAAGAGATTATCTCCCGAAGAAAGCTGATACTCTCCCTCTTGCAAATGGCGGTCAATTTCTCCCAGAGTACTCAAAACGAAAAAAACTTTTTGATTTTTAATAAGCCCCTCTTCTTCCAACCGCTGGCCTATTTCCTCTAAGCTTTCCCCGGCCGAGACAGAAAAAGAAACCGGTTGACCCCGGGGGTTAACTGGTCCGTAAAAAAGCGTCCAGACAGCATAAAGTAGAGAAAAAGAAAGGATAAGCCCACCTAGTATAATCAGGAGAGCTCCCTGATAATTTTTCATGGTTTTGATTTTGTTTGAAGAGGAACAAAAACAAACCCCGGATAGGAAATAATTTGAAAATCATTCTTCCCTTTTTTAATCACCAGTTGGATGCTTTCCTGAATAGGGATAACCATTCTCCCTCCAATTTTTAACTGCTTTTTCAAAGCGGAAGGTATTTTTGAGGCTGAGGCAGAAACCAAAATTCGGTCAAAAGGAGCTTCGGACGGATATCCTTGAGATCCGTCCCCGATTACTAATTCCGCTATCCCCTTTTTAACAAAACCATAAGGAGCAAGATTCTTCTCCCCCTCTTTGCTTAGTTCGGGAATAATTTCCAGAGCGATCACTTTTCCCGCAGAACCAACTATCCAAGACAAAAGAGCGGTTGTCCAACCAGAACCGAAACCGACATCTAAAACCTTATTGCCTAAAACCGGTTCTAAAAGCCGAAGCATAAAATAAACGACGGAAGGCTGGGAAATCGTCTGCCCGTAACCAATCGGCAAAGCTTGGTCTAGAGAAGCAAGGTCTTTTTTCTCGGTAGGAAGAAAATCAATTCTCTTCACCGCCAAAAAAGCGCCTTTGATTCTCGATAACCAGTCAGCTGACATTAAAGCCCTAATTCTTCGTTAATAGCTTGCATGCTTTTCAACACGATTTCTACAAATTCTTCCAAAGGAAGATGGAGAAATTCTTCGCACTGGGCAATAATTTCTCTCTTCGCTCCTTGAGCAAAAGAAGGTTGCTGAAAATGTTTCAGAACAGAGGCAACTGTTAAGCTATCAATTTTCCGGCTGGGCAAAACCAAAGTATTGGCGACGATAAGACCGGTTAAGGGATCAAGGACAAACAAAGCCTTAGCCATTAAACTCTCTGGCGGCAATTGGTGAAACTCATTATGTCTTTTCACCGCCTCCACTATTTCTTCTTCTAAGCCCGCTTCGGCTAAGATTTGAGCTCCGACTAAAGAATGCTGGGCTGGGTCCCCCTTGACCTTCTCATAATCGATATCATGCAATAAACCAGTTAAGCCCCAT
>CAZTQU010000049.1:0-1836 GCA_964615735.1 uncultured Candidatus Saccharibacteria bacterium | reverse complement strand
TGGGTAGAGGCAATCTGGCTTAGGGTATCTCCCGGCCGCACTAAATAGAGAACACCGGAGACAGGAAGAATATCTAGGTGTTGCCCGGGCTGGAGAACGGCGGATAAGCTTAGATCGTTTGCCCAGCCAAGAGTTTCCAGGCTGACCCCGAATTTTTCTGCTAAACCAGCTAAGGTATCCCCTTCTTGAACCTGGTAAGAACGGAGCTGCTGCTGGTAGTCATAATCGGTCAAGCTGGCTAAAGAGGAAGAAGACTCCCCAGGGAAGGATATTCCTTTCAAGCTATTCCCCAGAAGGAAGTTAGCCGCAGAAACAAAAACATTCTCCGTTGTGTCTAACGGAGAGAGAGAAGTCTTTGCTTCTTCAAAACCCTTCCTGTTTCCTAACGAGGAATAAAATTTCCCTTTGGCCAAATAATGAGAGGAACAAAAAACAATACTGAAGGTGGCCACTAGAAGAAACGAAAGCCACCAACTAGCTTGGCGTTTACTCATATATGTTTGATTCTAACAAGGCGAAAAAATTTGTCAAGGAAAAAGGGGGTTTCCCTCCTTTTAACCGGGAACAATTAATTTCCCTCGAGAAAAAGCACCATTTTCACCCCCTAAAAAGGCTCGGTCAGAGCTTTTTGATCGACCAAAATCTGGCTCAAGAGATAGTAGCGGCTTTAAAATTGACTTCGGAGGAAACAGTTTATGAAATCGGCCCCGGCTTTGGCATCCTTACCTATTTCTTAGTCCGGCAAGCGCAGCGGGTAGTAGCCATAGAAAAAGACAAGCGCTTAGCAGAGATCTTGAAAGAGATCTTTTCCCAAGCACCGAATTTGGAAATTGTCTCGGCGGACATCCGAGAGTTTTTAACCTTGCCTCTGGCCCCAGGAAAGTTTATCGGCAATCCTCCCTACTATCTTTCCTCTCCCCTTATCCATCAGTTATTAACTCTTCGGCCCCGGCCAAAAACAATTGTTCTCCTCCTCCAAAAAGAATTAGGAGAAAAGATTGTCACTCTGCCACCTAAGGCAAATCGCCTTTCCGTCTTTGTCCAGCTGACGAGTAAAGTAAGAATTATCCGCCTAGTGGGGCGGGAAGCGTTCTGGCCTTCCCCCCAAGTGGACTCCGTCCTTTTAGAGATTCAACCTCGGGCCTCTTCTTCTCTCCGCCCCCAAAACTTAGCTTTTATTAATCAGGCCTTTTCTTTCCCCCGAAAGACTCTTCTCAATAATCTCTCTCCCCGAAAGTCAGGGGAGAGAACGGTTTTCGCCGCTCGCCTTCAGCAAGAGGGAATTGACCCCCTCCGCCGGCCGGGCAGTCTTTCCCTGAAAGAGTGGAGAAGACTTTTCCCCTATTTCCAAAAGAGAAATAATTAGCCGGTTGAGGTTAAACCTCAACTGACTTTGGTATGTATTGACATTAATGTTGCTTGATATATTATTAAAACGGTATGGTTAAAGTTACTATCCCGAGAACCGAATATAAGAAGTTGACCGAAAAAGCTCAGCGGTATGAGTATCTTCGTCAGATAATCTCTGAAGATCTTTTCGCTTCTCCGCCCACTCGAAACACTAAAGAGATAGTAGAGTCCTTTAGGAAAACAAAAAAATATAATCAGAAATTTCTCGACAGTCTAGAAGAAGGATTGAAGCATTCTTCTTTTTTCCAAGGATGATAATTCTTTCCCTCCATCCAGAAATTAAAAAATACCTTCAGAATAAGAGTCTAGATAAGAAATTTAAGAAACAGAAAAAGCTTTTAGAGGGAAATCTTTTTCACCCAAGTTTAGATACAGAACTTCTCGAACCAAGAAAAATGCGAATTTGGAGTTTTAGAATTGACCGAA
>CAZTQU010000048.1:0-1840 GCA_964615735.1 uncultured Candidatus Saccharibacteria bacterium | reverse complement strand
GCCTTGTTTTTGCTGGTCGTCTTTTTTTTCTTCAAATTATTAAAGGGGGATTTTACCGGGCTTTAGCCCAGGGGCAATCTGAATCTCTTGAGGCCGGCGAGGGTTCGCGCGGAGAGATTTTTTTTTCTAATAGAAAAAAGCTAGCCGCTAACAAAGAAGAAATCTTGGTTCGCTTTTCTCTGCCAGCCATTTTAGCTGAGGCAGAATTAAAACAATCTTTAGAAGAAATACTCCAAACTGATTTTGAAGAACTTTCAGAAGAAAAAACCGTTCGGAGAGAAATTACGGAACAGCAAGAAGAAGCTTTAAAACTATTAGATTCTCCTCTCTTACAGATAGAAAGAGGGGAGGGGCGTTTTTATCCTCAAGGAGAGCTGGCGGCTCAAGTGGTAGGTTTTGTTGGGGGGAATGACCAAGGGCAGTATGGATTAGAAGAAAAGTATGAAGCCGAACTCCGAGGCCAGCCCGGCCTGTTCCGCTGGGAGCATAGCCCCTTTGGCTTCCTAATTTCTAGAGCTGAAGATCTATCTGCTCCTCAACCGGGGAAAGATTTGGTCCTCACCTTGGATTACAATATTCAGTTTGAGAGCCGGCGGCTGCTTCAAGAAGCGAAAGATCGCTGGGAGATTGACGGAGGGTCAATTATTGTTATGGATCCTCGCACCGGGGCTATTCTTAGCTTGGCTAACCTGCCCAGTTTTGATCCTGGTAATTATTCAAAAAGTAGTTTGGAAAGCTTTCTAAATTCCGTCACTCAGAAAATTTTTGAACCGGGGTCAGTCTTTAAAGCTTTTACGATGGCCGCCGGCCTGAATGAAGGGAAGATTAACCCGCTGACCACTTATGAAGATCGGGGATACGTTGAAGTCGGAGGACCGCCAATTTATAATTATGAGAATAAAGTTTATGGAGAATGTAATATGATAGAAGTGCTTAAGCATTCTATCAACACCGGAGCCGTTTTTGTTGAAAGGGAGTTGGGATCAGAACTTTTCTGGAAGTATGTTGAGCGCTTTGGCTTTACTCAACCGACGGGTATTGATTTGGCAGAAGAAGTTTCTTCCAGTAATTTAGTCTTGAAAAATGGCATCCCTCGGGATTTTGCGACTGCTTCCTTTGGTCAAAGCATCGCTCTGACGCCGATTCAATTGATCACTGGCTTCAGCGCCATTGCTAATAATGGAGAGATGGTTCAGCCCTATCTCGTCAGTAAAACCATTGACCCTCAGGGAGAAGAAAGAAGTCCCCGGCTCCAAACGAAAAAAGTGATTTCTTCGAAAACAGCCTCTCAACTGACAACAATGCTGGTGGAGGTGGTGGAAAGCGGCTATGGGAAACTAGCGCGAGTCGAGGGCCATCAAATTGCCGGGAAGACGGGAACAGCCCAGGTCCTACTCCCGGGTCAGGCAGCCTACGATCCGGAGCAAACTGTCCAGAGCTTTATTGGCTTTGCGCCAGCTTTAAATCCTCAATTTTTGGCCTTGATTAAATTAGATAATCCTAAAGTAGCTAGCGCTTATTATTCGGCCGCCCCTCTTTTTCAAGAACTGGCCCAATTTATCATTCACCACTATCAGATTCCTCCTTCACTTCAGCCGGAGGTTATGGTAGAGTAACAAGCAGGCCCCGTCATCTAGTGGTTTAGGATATATGGTTCTCAGCCATATCACATGGGTTCGAATCCCATCGGGGCTGCCATCGTGCACAAATAGAGGCAATAGCCTCTGTTTTCGCCTTGTTTTCACCTGTTTTCTCTGGTTCTAACCCTAGGTATTCTTTCTCGAGAACAGGATACCCATTTTTGATAATTCTTCACTTCTCCTTATGGTATCCTTAAAGT
>CAZTQU010000047.1:0-2035 GCA_964615735.1 uncultured Candidatus Saccharibacteria bacterium | reverse complement strand
ATTGAAGAGCCAGAAGGTGGTCGAGTTAGAGAACCGAGAATGGAGCATTCTTCTGCTGAAGAAACAGGAAAGAAAGAAGAGAAAGAAGAGAAAGAAGAGAAAGAAGAAAAAGTAGAAGAGAAAAGCTCTGACTTAGATGATTTGGACTTGTCTTGAACAAGAACATTCATTTTGTTTAGAAACAGTGCTATCTTATAGGTGGCACTGTTTTTGAATTATGAGTCTTAAGAAATCCTCTTAATAGTAATTATGAGTCTTTGGAAAGCCTCTTAATAGTGATTATGAGTCTTAGTAAATCCTCTTAACAGTAGTTATGATAAGGTTTGACATTCTTACTTTATTTCCTCAAGGAATAGCTCCTTATTTCCAGGAGGGGATTATTAAACGCGCTCAAGAAGAGAGATTAATTAAAATTGGTCTTTGGAATTTGAGGGATTGGGCTGAAGATAAGCATCAAACGGTAGACGATACTCCTTTTGGCGGGGGAGGAGGAATGGTGCTGAAAGTAGAGCCTATTTTTAAGGCGGTTAAAGATTTGCGCCTCAAAAAGGGAAAAACAAAAGTCATTTTGTTTTCTCCTCGAGGGAAAAAATTTAACCAAAAAAAGGCGGCAGAATATGCTTCTTGGGATCAGTTGATTCTAATTTGCGGGCGTTATGAGGGAGTAGATGAGAGAGTGGCTAAATATATTGCCGATGAAAGTTTATCTATCGGCAATTATGTTTTGATGGGGGGAGATTTGCCGGCTATGGTTGTTGTTGAAACAGTGGCACGTTTGAAAGCCGGAGTCGTTGGGGAAGAACAATGGCTCCAGGGAAGAATAACGCCGGAAGGCGGTTTTCGAGAATATGCGCAATACACGCGACCAGAAATTTTTTCTTCTGGAAAGGGGAGAAATTGGAAGGTGCCCAAGGTTCTTGTTTCTGGTGATCACCAGAAAATAGAAGAGTGGAAGAAAAGGCACGGAAAAATTATTGAAAAATAAATGTTTTTCTGATAAAGTGGTAGAAATGGGTGTGTAGTCCCGTACGGCGCGGGAACTGTCTGTAAAACAGTCGTCCTTGTGGCCCAACTGGTTCGACTCCAGTCACGCCCAATGTTATCCAGGAGAAAATTAGGTAGTTGCTAGACTGCCTTCTTTTTTTTGACAAAGATGTTCTTGTCTGTTATAGTTTCTAATGACGTTCTTTATAAATTTGGGCGAGGAAAGAAGGAATCGGCAATCTCACAAGATAGCCGTTCTCGGAAAGAGAATGGCTAGGGGAGGTAAAAATGAACAATGTTTTTAAACTGGAGGCGCTGAGGAGGATTTTTCCTGAAGCGAAGGAAGCACTGGACCGGGAACTACACGAAGAGCTATTAAGCGAGGCGGAAATTAGGGTTGAGGTGAGGAAAATTGATGTGAATTTTCTTACCAAGACGCCGGTTGAGCAAGGAAATAAGCGTTTTGCTCTCTATGCTGTGAGGAGGGTAAAAAGCTGGCTTGGGCTTTCACGGGAAGAGCTTTGTAAGGTCCCGTTAACTACTAAGCTAGAAGGCGGAGCACTATACCGGGCAGGAGATCCCATTCTGGATTCCCTAGAAATGATAGGGAAATTAAAAGAAGTGGTTCGACTAGTTCAGCTCTACATTATTTCAGATTTTCATCCCGAAGTTCCTGTGGTGCAGATAACGGTTTTAGTAATGCCACCATGGAGGAAAAATCTCTCTCGTTATCTCGAAGAACTCTTCCAAAAAGCTCAAGATGAGCTTCAGATCGAGATTGCTTCAAGCAATTCAAGCGAATCCTTGGAAGAGATCCAGAAAGAGGCGGAAGAAGATTAACCAGCGATTGCTTGCCCAATCGCTGTAAGCAGAAGGGGCTATCTTTTTTCCAACGAATTTGTTGGTGGGAAGGATAGCTCCTTATTTTTTTATTTTTTATTCCATACTTTCCCTTGTCTTTAAGAGGGGATTTGATAAGATTAAAAAAGAAGATCAAAAGCCGAGATAGCTCAGCCGGTAGAGCATACGCATGGTAAGCGTAAGGTCCCGG
>CAZTQU010000046.1:0-2050 GCA_964615735.1 uncultured Candidatus Saccharibacteria bacterium | reverse complement strand
CTTGAAATCTCGAAGAATGCAAGTAACGGGCAAGAGTGCTGGAAATATCAATTGCTCCAGCTGTTTCTCCCCCCAGATAATTTTCCAAATTATTAATAACCAAAATAACATTACCAGCGATTATCGCTTCTTTGAAACATCGCTCTAAAGTCAACTCTAATTTCTCTAAAGAAGGAATTTCATTTACCATCACCCCAATATCAAGCTCCAAGATTCTCTTTTTACTGAGGGAGGGAATAGTTGTCCCCCAAAAGCTTTTAGAGGCTAAAGCAAGAGTGATATCTCTTCGACCACTCCCCGGCTCTCCGACTAATAGGACATTATTCATTCCCGACTTAGCTAAAATATTCTCAATCTGAGTTAGTTCTTTTTGGTGGCCGAGAATTTCCAAATGCTGCCCCTGAAGTTGAGCTTCTCTCGTCCAGTTAGTCGAATACCGATCAATGGTTAAAGTATAAGCCGCCGCCCAATTAGTGGCCAGGCTTCCTTTTCTCATCAAATTATCCAACTTCCAGAATTTTCTCTGGCTTTTTCTTGTCTGGCGAAGACGCTCGTACCATTCCAGGACCTCAGCCCAGTCTTCGCTTTCCAAACCGTGTTCTACCAAAACTTGAGAGAAAAAGGGGTCAAAACGGGCAACCGCCGCCAGTAAATCCGAAAGACGAATCCGCGGTTGTTCTTTTTTAATAGCCCTTCTAGCCGCTGCCTGAACAATATTTTCCAGGTTCGGAATTAATTCTTCTTTCCCTCTTCCCTCTTTCTCCCATTCGGTAGCGAATCGTTGAGGATTAAGACTTAAGCGATAAAAAGCAAAATCAATTATTGAAATCTTTTTTGAGAAAAGAAGGCTCAAAACGGTAACCGGAATATTTTCCGCCCTCCCCGGCGTTTGTCGAAAGATTTGGCAAAGCAACTTAGCAGTTTCATAGTCTAAGAAAGAAGCTAAATTCCCAGAAGAAGCAGCTCGTTCCAAAGGAATTTTAAGCCGGGGATAAATGAGACGAACCCCAAAGAAAAGAGAAGACTCATAGAAAAAAAAACCCAACATCAGCAAGATTAAAACCACTCCCCCCAGCCAAGACTCAAATTTTGAGCCCTGAATGATAATCTGATAGCCGATGGAAAAGCTCACCAGAAGAGCCAAGAGAAGAAAAAGATGGCCCAGTTTTCTTCCTGATTTCATAACTCGGGCCACCGGAGAACGGACAATTTTAAAGATAAGGGCTTCTTGAGGTTTAAAAAAAGAAGTAGCCATTATAGGGATTGAAAAATAAAATAGGATCCTAAGATTAACCCAGTAAAAATCAATAATGGGGAAAGAATCCAAAGAATAAAAGCAGCTAGCCCCAAAAGAAGCAAAAAGAGAGTGCTCACCCCACCAATGGTGATTACTAAAATCCGGATTATCGCTCCCAAGACTCGAGAAATAGCATTGAAGGACAGAGCGGAAAAAAATCTCTTAGGATCAAAACCCCGGCCATAAGACTCCTGATACTTTCTCCAAGGGTGAAATAGGGTTTTTAATAACAAAGAGAAAGAAAAAAAACTTAGATTAAAGTGCAGAAAATTGCCCGCAATTTTGATTAGTAATCGAGGACTTTCTAAATACTGCCAGCGCAGCCAAGTAAAAAGCGTTCCTCTGTCTTTCTCATAAGAATAACTTTTGGAAAACATTATTTAGAAGTATTAGAAATATTAAATAGAAAGCATTATTCGGCAATAATAGAAAGCATTATTCAGAAATAATACCAAGGGCAATTAAATCTTGGCGGACGCTATCGGGAATTTTAATCTTTTCCCCGACCGGACTTTGTCCGGGATAACGCCAGGTACTGATAATTCTCATTCCCGATTGACTAAACGGCTTCTTTGCTTTCAGAAAAGACAAGGGATGAGTTTGTTGATACATAACCCAGATCTCCGAGGGATATTTTTGAGAACCAGCTTTTTGCATAGTAGCCATCGTCTTAGGAGCAATCCCTTCTTCCACCCGATCAGGATGATGGAGTACTCTTTTTACCCTTGCTTCAGAAAGACGATAAAACTTCAT
>CAZTQU010000045.1:0-2107 GCA_964615735.1 uncultured Candidatus Saccharibacteria bacterium | reverse complement strand
GAAAGAAAAATTTAAGATTTATTTTAGAAGTTTATATCCACATTCGCCGCAAAAACGAGTCCCAGCTGGATTTTTTGCTCCGCATTTTGGGCAAATCACTAAACTCAAAGGGGCCCCGCAATTAACACAGAATTTGCCAGTGCCGGCGGGCTTTCCACAGACCGGACATAAGGTTTGCTTAGCTTCAATAGGGCCAGTAAAAACCTGAGTTGCTTCTACTTTAGCAGCGATGTCTTTGGCTTTTTTCTGAGCTCGAGTAGCCGCCACTTCAACAGATTCTCTCGGCGCGCAGTTTGTGCAAAGCCCCTCTTGCTCATTCCAACAGTTTTCACAAACCCATTCTGTACATTTGGGACAGCGGTAGAAATGAGCTTTGGCTTCGGTCTGAGCCGTTTCAAAAGCCACATCATGTTCTTTGCGCCATTTTGGCGACATCTGGCCAAATTTTCCCCCAAGAACATCGGTGGCTTTTTCTACTCCATAACCTATATTATGTTTTCCCAACACTTGGGCCGCTGCTCCAAAAAGACCGCCAAATGTCTTGGTCACTTTCCCTCTCTTATAAGATTTTGATGAAATAAACTTTGTCTGGTAACCCTCCCCGCAAATATGGCAGTTAAAAGTAAATTGGAATCCAGCCTCCGTGCTGTTATCAGCAAAATTATCAGTAAAAGGTTGCAAAGTCATAAATTTTTAATTATTAATTTTTTAAGATTTTAACCTTCATTTCTGCAGTGGTTTCCCACACTTAATACATTTATCACTTAGAGGCGGCTGCTTTTGGCCGCAATGAGGACAAGTGACCAGAAGACGAGTGCCGCAATCTTCACAATAGTCGCCGAAAAATGTTATTTTACCGCATTTCGGGCAAACAATACGAAGATTTTGACCGCAATGGCTGCAAACCTGCCAATCTTTTTCAACTGGCTCGTGGCATTTAGGACAGCGATAAGGGCCTAAAGGATTCACTTTCCCGCAAAGAGGGCAAACAGTAGAATTGGGTGGAATTAATTTGCCGCAATACTTGCAGGGATGTTTATAGCCAACTGTTGATTTATTCGCTTCTTGAGTCCCAGTTGAAGCATAAACTGGTGTCGGCTCAATTTTTTCATGATTGGAAAACGCCAAATAACCGGGAACAGCAATGTCTATCACCGGGACAATCATTAAAATTCCCACCCAACTTGGTTTTCCTCTTCTTTCGGCAATTTTCATCCAGATAAGGATGCCAATAACGATATTGACAATCGGAATTAAAATTAAGACAAACCACCATAAAGGTTTTTGGGCAATCTGAAGCATCAGAAAGATATTAGCAATAGGGATCCAGGCCAGCCAGCCGTTAGGAGTATTAGTTTTCTTAGCTAAAACCTGCAAAGAAAGAGCTAAATAAATATACAAAGCCAGCCAAAATAACAGATAAAGAACCAGAAAATCTTCAGTAATAGTCTTCCCTCCCAAAATTGCCGGGAAGAGCCATCCCCACCATCCTCTTATTCCTCCTTTAAAAATACACCCCCCTTCTTGGCACATAAATCCTTTTTGACAATCAGAATCCCTAAGGCATTCGATGGGAGGAGGAATGATTTTGCAAGTTGCGTCAGCCAGGCACTGTTCTACTTGATCACAATCTTCTGGAGCACAAATTCTTATTTGATACATTTCGTTTTCTTGGCAACCATTTCCAGCGCATTCCTTATCAATCCAGGCTGAACATTGGCAATCATCTGCCTGAACACATTTTCCGCTTTCGCATTTATTGCCTTCCCCGCAATAAACCGGAGTTGACCATTCTAAACATTCGTCATCGTCATAATTTCCGCATTTATGGTAATTAAAATTATCAAAACATTTTGTTTGGCCGAGACTGCACTCATCTTGACAAGACGAAGGTGGCACGATTCCATTTCCACCGCCATTTCCCTCCTCGCATTCTCCATCACAACCTGTTGTTTGATAACAGGTTTTGGTCGTTGTTTCTTGACAATTCCCCAAGGAAGTAAATTCGCCGGCTAATTTACAAGTCGCGCCTTCGCAAGTATAAAATTTTACCAAAGGAACTGAGACTTTAATATTGAGTTGATAATTCTGAATTTTATTAGAAACC
>CAZTQU010000044.1:0-2143 GCA_964615735.1 uncultured Candidatus Saccharibacteria bacterium | reverse complement strand
GTTTCATATTTGGAATGCTCCGGATCTGATATTGCATGGCCAGGTCGCGATTCTCGATTATTTCTGTATTTAGCTTGGCGACTTTTAATTTTCCTTCTAGTTCAACAGCGATAGCTTCCAGACCGGGAGTCATCAGAAGACAAGGCTGGCACCAAGGAGCCCAAAAATCGACGAGTGTTGGAAGCTCTGATTGTAAAACTTCCGATTCAAAATTTTGGCGGTTGACTTCAATAATTTGAGACATCTTTTCTTTTGGTTAATTTTAAAAAGGGAATAAAAAAACTGACCGGGAATATCAGCCAGGTGATAGTCTAGCTATTTTATCACTTCTGTCAGCAGCTGTCTAATGACCAATTTGGAGGAAAAGAGGGAATAATTACTGGCCGGCCGAGGAAATTTTGTTCTTTAGACTTTCTTCCCCTTGACAAAATTTCCCCTATCTGCTAACCTGTCAATGCTTCCTCTGGAACTGTTGCCTTCGGGCAAAAAGCCGGAGGAAGCATTTTGTTTTTTTAAAGAGGAATGTTATCATTGAGAAGAATAATCTTTTTTCAGTGAAAGAAGTAGAAATTATTAAATCTAATGGAGAAAGACAAGCTTTCTCTCGGCGTAAGGTTTACCGCTCAGTGAAAAGGTCGGGGGGGCCGACTGGTTTGGCCCAAGAAATCGCTGACCGGGTCCAAAAAGAGGTCCGCCCCGGCTGGACGACTCTCCAAATTAGCCAGCGAGTAAGGGAGTTACTTCAGGAAAGAAGACCCTCTTCTTCTATTAAATTTAATCTTTTCTGGGCGATGACCCAGTTGGGGCCAACTGGTTTTCCTTTTGAGCGTTATATCGCCAGAGTTTTCCAAATTCAGGGATTTAAAACTTTTACCGATCAATGGATTCAGGGAAAATGTGTCCGCCACCAAGTTGATTTTCTAGCCGAAAATGACCAGAACTTTTATCTTGGGGAATGCAAGTATCACAATCTTCGAGGAAGAAAAACAAGCGTTGATATCGTTCTCCGCTACTTTGCCCGTTTTGGCGATTTAATCCAGGGACCTCGTTCAGCTAGCGCTCGGAAGAAAAAGAAAAAAGTGCAAACTATTCTGGTAACCAATACTCGGTTTACGAGTGAGGCGATAAGATATGGGCGTTGCGTCGGCCAGGAATTGTTAGGATGGAATTATCCTCCTCGCCGGGGATTGGAAAGAATTATTGATAAACACAAGATTTATCCAATTACCATTCTTCCTTCTTTCAAGGGGCGGAGAACGATAGAAATTTTTGCTCAAGAGGGATTAATTTTAGCGGAAGATGTTTTAACCCAAAAAAAGCGGCTGGAAAAATTGGCTCTACCCTCACGTTTTCTTTCTAACTTAAAACGAGAAGCCCGGCAACTTTTCGAGGAAGAGAAGAAATTAAATTAATTTTATTAGACTATGGCTGATCAACAAGAGATCAAGGTAAAAATTAATGATGAGCAGCTGAAGGGAGCTTTTGCTAATTTTATGCGGGTGACTCACCAAAAAGGGGAATTTACTATGGACTTTGCCCATCTTCTTCCTCCCCAGGGGATTGTTACCGCCCGGGTCGTAACTACCCCGGCTCATTTGAAGCAGATTGTTAAAGCGCTGGAGAAGAATTTAGCTGATTACGAGCAAAAGTTTGGGAAAGTGGAGGAAGCAGAAAATCGGGAAGCCCCCATCGGCTTTCAGGCTTAATCTTCTTTAATTGAAAAGGGAGGAGTAACCTTTGGCTACTCCTCCTTTCGGAATTCTCTTTAGTGGCGGTGGTAGCCGCCTTCTTTCCTTCTGTGGTTGGTTTGCTGGAGGGGCAACTTATGACCTCCAGCACCGCGGACTAGCTTGACAATCCTCGTACCGACACGGTGACTATCAGTCGTTAATGTTCCTTTGATGTCCAAATCATAGGAACCGTCCAAATTGAGAATGGTTTCGACATTTCCGCCAGTCGCCTTTACCATATCGGCGAGGAGAAAAGCTGCCTCTTCGGTCAAGCCGGAAAGAGATTCGTTCGCTCGCAGCTGCCACATACACATATTAACCTCCCTCTTTCTTTTAATTTAGATTGAGTTCTTAGAAAAAGAGAGGGCGGGGGAATTCCCGAGAACATAAAAAGATCGCCTCCTTTGTTTAAT
>CAZTQU010000043.1:0-2172 GCA_964615735.1 uncultured Candidatus Saccharibacteria bacterium | reverse complement strand
AATTTACTATATTCTAAGAAGATATATATGTTCTTACAATATAAACTAATTTTCTTCAAAAGAAAAACAAAAGAGCCGGGGATTTCCCCGGCTTTTGAAGATCTTCACAATACTTGGCTATTTAGAATCGTCTTGAGAGTGGAAGGAAAGGGCTACCACCATTGCCTTACGCATTGAAAGCCGAATTCACGATTTCAATGCGGACAACCAAATTTTAATTTTGATCCACGCGCAGGTTCTCCTACGCGTACCTTGTTACGACTTCGTCCTAATCATTGATCCTACCTTAGTCCCTTCTAAAAGAAGGAGCTTCGGGTATTACCAACTTTTCTGACGTGACGGGCAGTGAGTACAAGACTCAGGGACATATTCATCGCCGCGTGGCTGATCGGCGATTACTAGCGATTCCGGCTTCATGAGGTCGAATTTCAGACCTCAATCCGAACTAGGGAACTATTTCGGCGATTGGCTTCCTCTTACGAGGTTGCAGAGCGCATTGTGTAGTTCCATTGTATCATGTGTGCCGCCCAGGGCATCAGAGGGCCATACGGATTTGGCGTCATCCCCACCTTCCTCCTCGTTGTACGAGGCAGTCTCCTATGACACGTAAAACATAGGACAGGGGTTGCGTTCGTTACCCGACTTAACGGTACGTCTCAAGACACGAACTGACGACAACCATGCAGCACCTGTTCTAGCATTCCCGAAGGCACACCCAGCTTTCACCGAGTTTTGCTAGAATGTCAAGCCCTGGTAAGGTTCGTCGCTTGTCATCGAATTAAGCCACATGATCCACCGCTTGTGTGAGTCCCCGTCTATTCCTTTGAGTTTCAACCTTGCGGTCGTACTACCCAGGCGGGATACTTAACGCGTTAGCTTCGCCACTGAAAGGGTCGACACTTCCAATAGCTAGTATCCATCGTTTACAGCGTGGATTACGAGGGTATCTAATCCTCTTCACTCCCCACGCTTTCGTCCCTCAGCGTCAGGATCGCCCCAGCTAGCTGCCTTCGCTTTTGGTGTTCCTGATGATATCAACGGATTTCACCCCTCCACCATCAGTTCCACTAGCCCCTAACGACCTCTAGTTAGACAGTATTCCTGGCAACCCAAAAGTTGAGCTCTTGGTCTTTAACCAGGAACTTATCCAACCGCCTACGGACCCTTTACGCCCAATAAATCCGGATAACGCTTGGGGGCTCTGTATTACCGCTCCTGCTGGCACAGAGTTAGGACCCCCTTATTCCACTGGTACCGTCACCCGAAGGTTCTTCCCAGTGAAAAGACTTTTACACCCCGCAGGGCTTCTTCAGTCACGTGGTGTCGCTCGGTCAGGCTTTCGCCCATTGCCGAAGATTCTCGACTGCTGCCTCCCGTAGGAGTAGAGCCCGTGTCTCAGTGCTCTTGTTGGGGAACACACTCTCATGCCCCCTATCCGTCATCGCCTTGGTAAGCCATTACCTTACCAACTAGCTGATAGACCACAGGCTAATCTCATTCCGGCCGAAACCTTTATTCGTCCCAACTATCGTTTGAACGAAACTATCGAATATTAGCCCTGATTTCTCAGGGTTATCCTCGAGAATGAGGCATATTACCTATGTATTACTAACCCATTTGCCGGTATCCCCGAAGGGACCCCTTGACTTGCATGCCTTATCCACACCACCAGCGTTCATCCTGAGCTAGGATCAAACTCTCAAAAAAAAGACTCAAGACAATTCTAAATAGACAAGTATTTAATTGCAAAGATCTGTTTCAATCATAGTCGGAAATTTCTTAGCTGTCAAGCAGGAGCTATTCAAAATAAAAAGAGCACTCTTCGCTCCATAAGCCTTTCTTCTGCCGGCGGGCCTCTTTTTCAAAATAATCAAATTGCTTCATAAATTGAAAGGGCTGATAAATGTAAAGGAAGCCATAGCCTTCTTCAATCAACTTGGCATTAACTAGAGTTCCGTCTTCTAAAAAAACATAGCGTAGAAGACGTTGATATTTATCCCTTTCCGAAGTAGATGGGTCTCGAATGAGATAAATCGGTTCTTGCCCAAGAATTTCCTGAAGATATTGAGTTGCTTCCGGACCAAAACATTCGTTCTCTTCTTCCGGAGAATGAGCGATCTCTGGCGTATCCACCCCGATGAGTCTCACCCGTTCTGACTTACCGGCTATTTT
>CAZTQU010000042.1:0-2343 GCA_964615735.1 uncultured Candidatus Saccharibacteria bacterium | reverse complement strand
TACCATTATCCGGAGCTAGCCTCTCATCTTTCAAAAAAACCTGGCTGGAGGACATTTATTCAGAGAGATTCGATTGACCTAGTAGGATACAATATCCAGCAGGCGGTGGAAGCGGGAGTTCGGCGGCAAAATTTTGTTGTCGCCAATGAATGTACTGCCTGCGCGCGCAACAGCCAGCAGGATTACCTTTTCTTTTCTCATTACCGGTCTAAGAAGACTGGAGAGGAAGAAGGACGGTTCACTGCCACGATAGCTTTGAAGGCAACTCTATGAACCGGGCCGCTTTTCTTTTTAGAAAATAGTCATCTTCTTTTTCTGCTTGACAAGGAATTTCTTTTTGTTAAGATGATAATTAGTATATGAGAGTATTTCAAGAAATGGATTACCAAACCTAAAGCGATTCTATCAGAGAATATTCGTTCTTCTGACAGTCGCTTTCCAGAGCGGCTTTTTGATTGGAAAGATCTTTACAATTGAATAAGATAATTGTTAATTACTAGCCGATAGGTAAATTAGAAATTAAAATAAGGCGGATGGTGGATGCCTTGGGATATCGAGGCGATGAAGGACGCAGCTTAGCTGCGATAAGCTTCGGGGAGGTGCTTAGCAACCTTTGATCCGGAGATTTCCGAATGGGGTAACCCACCCTGGGTCATGCCGGGGTAATCCTTTCGAGGATAGTGAACCCGCTGAAGTGAAACATCTCAGTAAGCGGAGGAAAAGATACAAATTTTGTATTCCCTTAGTAGCGGCGAGCGAAATGGGAAGAGCCTAAACTTTAAGCGAGGATTTTTTCCCGCTTAAAGGGTTGAAAGAGAATATCATTAAGAAGAAAAAAGAATCGTTAGTCGAATCCTCTGGAAAGAGGAGCCAAAGACGGTGATAGCCCGGTAGACGAAAATGATTTGTACTCTTCGATATTTTTCTTGAGTACCATTGGGACAGAGAACCTAGTGGGAAGCAGCCTGGACTACCAGGCAAGGCTAAATACTCGATATCACCGATAGTGAACTAGTACCGTGAGGGAAAGGTTAAAAGTAGCCCGATGAGGGCGGTGAAATAGAACCTGAAACCATCTGCTTGCAAAGACTCGGAGCTCCTTCGGGAGTGACGGGGTGCTTTTTGCAGAACGAGCCAACGAGTTTATCTGCTCTGCAAGTCGAATCGGATTAAACCGAGAGGCGTAGTGAAAGCGAGGGTGAATAGCCCGTTTAGCAGAGTGGGTAAGACCCGAAGCCAAGCGATCTTACCATGGCCAGGGTGAACTCCGGTTAATCCCGGAAGAAGGCCCGAACCCTTGGGAGTAGCAAGTCCCTGGGATGAGCTGTGGTAAGCGGTGAAAAGCCAATCGAGCTTGGGAATAGCTGGTTCTTCCCGAAATAGTTTTAGGACTAGCGTCCAATGCTGATTTTAAGAGGTAGAGCACTGGATGGATCTGGTTGGGTTCGCCCGCCTTTTCCAACCAAACTCCGAATGCTTAAAATTATGAGTTGGGCAGTCAGACTGTGGGGGCTAAGCTCCATAGTCAAAAGGGAAACAGCCCAGACCATCATCTAAGGTCCCTAAATTGATCTAAGTGGGAAAGGTGGTCGAGTTTCTTAGATAGCTGGAAGGTTTGCTTAGAAGCAGCTGTCCTCTAAGAAGTGCGTAATAGCTTACCAGTTAAGAAATTTGGCGCCGAAGATTTAACGGGGCTCAAGTTCAATACCGAAGATATGGGGCGGAATTTATTCCGTCGGTAGGGAAGCGTTCCTCTAGCGTTGAAGTCATTGCGGAAGCAATGGTGGAGCTTGGGGAAGTGAGAATGTTGGCACGAGTAACCACAATTCAGGTGAGAAACCTGAACACCGAAAGCCGAAGGTTTCCTTGGCAATGGTTGTCATCCAAGGGTTAGGCGGTCCTAAGGTCAACCCGAAAGGGGTAGCCGATGGACAGCGGGTTAATATTCCCGCCCATCTATTAGCTAAACTTGAGACGACGAAGGGTAGTAACGAAAGCCTATTATTGGATTTAGGTCGATTAATTGAGGATTCGTCCAAGGTTAAGAGAAATCCTTTTCTTCGGAAAAGGGAATTTTCGCGAGCATCCTTCCTGGAAAAATCTCAACTATTCTAGCTAATGGATTCCGTACCGCAATCTAACACAAGTCGGCAGGCGTAAGAGTGCCAAGGTGTACGGGTAAAATCTCGTTAAGGAACTCGGCAAATTAGTGTTCGTAAGTTCGCAATAAGAACTCCCTGTATTAATTTACAGGGCGCAGCAAACGACTCTCTAGCAACTGTTTATCAAAAACACAGGTCTCTGCTAACTCGTAAGAGGATGTATAGAGTCTGACGCCTGCCC
>CAZTQU010000041.1:0-2349 GCA_964615735.1 uncultured Candidatus Saccharibacteria bacterium | reverse complement strand
AAATCTTTTCTTGGTAAAAAGAAAATTCAAAAAGTTATCTTTGTTAAAGACAAGCTAATTAATTTCGTCGTCTAATTTTCTATTTTATACCGCCCTTTAATTTTCCAGCTCCTAGTTTACCATCTGGGGGTGGCCAAAGGAAACGACGTTGATAAGCCTCGGAACCTGGCTAAATCGGTGGTGGTGGAATAACCCCTCGGTTTTGGGAGAGGAGAAAACTCTGCTATACTTGATTAATTATATTATTGTAAATCAAAAAAGATGCGGAAAACTATTCTCGTCGGCGGCCAAGCCGGCCAAGGGGTAAGTAAAACTTCTTCTTTAATCAGCCAGGTTTTTAATAATCTTGGCTATTATGTTTTTGTTTACCGAGACTACCCCTCTCTTATTCAGGGGGGGCATAATTTTAATGTTCTAACCGTTTCTGATGAGCCCGTTTATTCTCATCGCCGCTCCTTAGAGGCGATTATCGCTTTAGATGATCTCACTATTGAAAAGCATGTTGCCGCTCTGGAACCGGCTGGTTTTATTTTGGGAAGTGCAGAAAGAGCCTCCCATCCACGGTTAATAGCGATTGATATGGATTCCGTTTCTCTGCCTCCATCGGTGGGGAGAGAAAACAATATTCTCGTGGGCGCGCTGCTGAAATTATGGGGCCTTCCTCTGGAGGCCGGGTTTCAAGCGGCGGAAGAAGAGTTTTCCGAGCCGGAGAAGATTCAAGAAGCGCTGGACGAGGGTCGGCAACTAGTTTCTCTTCGGGAGAAACTTCCCCGGCTGCGGAATCGGAAAGAGACTTACTTTTTAAGCGGGACTGAAGGCGTCAGCCAGGGGGCGATTGCCGCTGGTTTAGACGTCTATTTCGCTTATCCGATGACGCCAGCGACAGGCGTCCTCCATAACTTGGCTCGGCAACAGCAAAAATATGGATTTTTAGTCAGCCAATTAGAAAATGAAATTGCTGTTGTTAATGCCGCTTTGGGAGCCAGCTTTACCGGAGCGAAAACTATGGTCGGAACCTCCGGCGGCGGGTTTGCTTTAATGAGTGAAGCTTTAAGCCTAGCCGGGATTTCGGAACTGCCCTTAGTGGTTTACTTGGCGCAGAGAACGGCTCCGGCGAGCGGAGTTCCTACTTACAGCAGTCAGGGAGATTTGAAATTTGCTGTTAATGTCGGCCACGGAGAATTTCCTCGGGTGGTAGTTGCTCCCGGGGATGCCGAAGAAGCTTTCCGGAGAACGGTAGAAGCTTTCTATTTTTCCCAAAAGTATCATCTTCTTTCCATTATTCTGAGCGACAAGCATTTGGCCGAGAGCCATTTCAGTTTTGATCGTATTCGGGCTCCCCGAGTAAAAGTGGAAAGATTCTTTTTAGAAGAAGCGGGCCCGGATTACAAGAGCTATCAACTTACTCCGGACGGAGTTTCTCCAAGAATGGTTCCGGGAGAAGGGTCTCTCGTTCGGGCGACGAGCTATGAGCATAATGAGGAGGGCTATACGATTGAGGAAGAAGAGGGGACAAAAAAAATGAATGACAAGCGCTGGGCAAAATCACCCCTTCTCCAGAAAGAGATTGACCGTCTTCAACCAGTGCAAACTTACGGCCAAGGGAAAAAATTAATTGTTGGCTGGGGGTCAACGAAAGGAGCGATTCTTGATAGTTTGGCTGATTTGCCCGACTACCGCTTTCTGCAAATTTCTTATCTTTCCCCTTTTCCCAGCCAGCAAGTGATGGCCGAGCTCAAGAAAGCGAAAGAGGTAGTCTTGGTGGAAAATAATGTGACTGGTCTTTTAGGACAGATTATTAGAGAGCAGACCGGGGTGGCGATTGACAAAAAGATTTTGAAATATGATGCCCGGCCTTTTACTCCGGAGGATATTATTCAAAAAGTAAAAGAAGACTTTTAATTATTATTCTAATAATTCAAAAGAAGACTTTTAATTATTTAATAATTCAAAAAGAATTATGAAAATTGAAGACTTGGAAACCCATCAAAAAAATACTTGGTGCCCGGGTTGTACTAATAATGGTCTTTTACTGGCCGTTAAAAAAGCGATTGTTCATTTAGACCAAACTAGCCAGCTTCATTGGAAAAATGTGGTGGCGGTAAGCGGTATTGGCTGTGGAGCAAAAATTTATGACTATCTTCGGGTGAATGGTTTTTATACTCTTCACGGCCGGGTTTTGCCGACCTGTTTAGGAATTAAAACTGGTAATCCTAATTTGACTGTTCTTGGTTTTGCTGGGGACGGAGGCAGTTATGCCGAGGGCGTGTCACATTTAGTGCATGCCGCCCGCTATAATGCTGACTTAACAATGATTGTTTCTAACAATCAAGTTTTTGCTTTAACCAC
>CAZTQU010000040.1:0-2495 GCA_964615735.1 uncultured Candidatus Saccharibacteria bacterium | reverse complement strand
AAAATCTTCTCCCCCTGCTACAAAAAGCCCTTAGCCAAACGGGGCAGCTTTTTCCCGAAAAGGTTATTTTCCCACCATCTAAAAAGATGAGCTTGGCCAAGATTTTTCCGAAAAGCGAGGAATGGTTTTCCATTATTCTTTCTTTTCTCCAAAACTACCGCCCTCCGGACATCGACCTTATCGCTGTTACTCAAGGTCCCGGGCTAGCCCCTGCTCTTTGGACCGGAGTAAATTTTGCCCAAGCCTTAAGTTCCAGTTGGGGCACTCCTTTAATTCCCGTTAATCACCTGGAGGCTCATTTATTAAGCAGCTGGCTGCCAGAAAAAGAGAAAGCTTCCCCAAAACCAGTTTTCCCTTTGGTCGCTTTGATTGTCTCCGGGGGACATACCCAGTTGGTCTTGGCAAATCGTTTTGACCGTTATCAGCTAATCGGAGAAACCCGGGACGACGCTGCTGGAGAATGCTTTGATAAAACTGCTCGCCTTCTCGGCTTGGGCTATCCCGGCGGTCCGCCTATTGCTCAAGCCGCCGAGAAATGGCAAACTGTAATCAGCCAGCCAGGAAAAAATATCTCGGCGGCCATTGAGGATATTAGCCTTCCTCGGCCAATGATTCAGGCTAAAAATTTTGACTTCAGTTTCGCCGGCTTGAAGACAGCTGTTTCTTATCTTCACCAACGCCTCCCCTCGGCTGTCAAAAACTCATCTTTTTATCCCCTGAAAATGGCTGATGAAATTCAGCAAGCTATTAACGATGTTCTCCTTAAAAAAACGATAAGGGCAGCTAGAGATTTCCGAGCCAAAGGAATTGTTCTAAGCGGCGGCGTAAGCGCTAACCAGCAATTAAGAAAACGCTTAGCAGAAAAATGCCGAGAAAACCATCTGCTTTTTTTCTTTCCGCCTTTGAAATTTACTATGGACAACGCCGCTATGATTGCTCTAACCGGTTACTGCCACCAATCAGAAGCAAAAGCCCTATCCCGCCTTCCTTATCTCCAGGCAGAAGCTGGTCTTTCTTTCACCGAGAAAGTAGCTCATTAACGTTTTGCGAAATCAAAAAAATGGCGAAAGCTTCATAGTTTAATAAAATTATGGAAAAAAGATATTCTTTCCAAACAACCGAAGCGAAAATTTATCAGCAATGGGAAAAAGCCGGATTATTTAATCCAGACCATCTTCCTGGAGAAAGAACCGAGGCTTATACCATTGTCCTTCCTCCTCCCAATATCACCGGGGCTTTGCATATTGGCCACGCTCTAGACGCTGCCGTCCAAGACGTTCTTATCCGCCAGCAAAGAATGGCCGGAAAGCGCGCTCTTTGGATTCCCGGAGTAGATCATGCTGGCATTGCTACCCAAAATGTTATCGAAAAGCAATTAAAAAAAGAGGGCTTAAATCGTTTTGACCTGGGAAAGGAAAAACTCCTTCGGAGAATTTGGGAATGGAAAGAAAAAAACGAGAAGATAATTATTAACCAGCTGAAAAAGCTTGGCCTTTCTTGCGATTGGTCCCGTTTCCGCTTTACCATGGATCCGGATTACCTGAAAGCTGTTCAGGAAGCCTTCCGCCACTACCAGGAAAAAGGGTGGATTTACCAAGCGGAAAGGCCAGTTAATTGGTGTCCCCGCTGTCAAACCACCCTTTCTGATTTAGAATTAAAATATGAGGAAGAAAAAAAGAAATTGTGGTTTATTAAATATCCTCTCCAAGGCAAACCGGGGAAATTTATTATTGTTGCCACTACCCGGCCGGAAACAATGCTCGGTGACCTAGCCGTGGCCGTTAATCCCCAAGATAAAAAGTATCAGACTCTAATTCAGGAACAAACGACGATTATTGTCCCCTTAGTCAACCGCCCTGTTCCTTTGATAAGCGACTTAGCTGTTGAGCCGGAATTCGGAACCGGAGCCGTGAAGGTCACTCCGGCGCATGACCTCACGGATTATCAAATTAGCCTCCGCCACCACCTTGGCCTTCTTCCGGTTATTGATAAAGACGAAAAGATGACCGGAGATATTCCTTCGGTTTATCAAGGATTATCTATCACCGAAGCTAGGGAAAAAATCGTTGAAGATTTACAAAAGGAAGGGCTTTTAGAAAAAAGCGAAGACTATCAGCATGCTGTTCCCCATTGCTATCGCTGTCAGACCCCAGTAGAAATTATCCCTTCCCAACAATGGTTTCTAAAGATGGAGGAAATAGCTAAAATAGCTAAGAAGCCGATAGAAAAGGGGGAAATTAAATTCTATCCTCCCCATTGGAAAAAAGTTTACCTTGACTGGCTAAACAATATTCAAGATTGGTGCCTTTCCCGGCAGATTTGGTGGGGAATTAAAGTTCCCCTTGAAAACACAGAAGATGTTTTAGATACTTGGTTTAGTTCTGCTCTTTGGCCCTTTGCTGTTTTAGGCTGGCCAGAAAAGACTTCCGACCTGGACACCTTCTATCCGACTAATCTTCTTTCTACGGGAGTAGAGATTATGAATCTCTGGGTAA
>CAZTQU010000039.1:0-2512 GCA_964615735.1 uncultured Candidatus Saccharibacteria bacterium | reverse complement strand
GGTCTTTTATCCAGCAATCCGCCATTCTATCTTGGACTCTTCGTCGGCGAATTCCAGCCAATCGCCATGTTCGGTAATCAAATACCATTTCCGCTGAGTCTTGCTCCAGACCAAAGGCTGATCATCGTAAAAAGGTTTTTTGACAATTTCTTTGGGCTTCAGGCGGTCTAGCTCCAGCCATTTTTTAAAAACAGTTTCAATAGCGTAATCCAGTTTTCGAGAATTAGCCCAGTCAGCAACAATGGTAATGGCTCGTTTTGCTTTTTCAACGGAACCAGCTAATTCTAAAAGCTGTTTGGCCGGCCGGGTATAGCGAGAGTAGATAATCTTTCTCTTCTTGGCACTTTTCTTTATTTCCTTCAAGCTTAACCCTTTAGACATAAAAAAGTGATTCACTACCTGCTGAATTTCTGTTTCCTCCTGTTGCTTAATTCTTTTCTTTTCCTTTTCCTTCTCTTTTAGAGAGGGTTTCTTTTTCTTTATCATTTTCTTCTGAATATTGCTGAGTTTTAAATTTCCAGAGAGAAATATTTTCCGCTGAAGGATTAATGCCTGCTTTCTGACAAGCAATGGCAATTTGCTGAAGAACTGTTTCTACTTCTTCTACATTGGGCAGAAGTAGGCCGGTTTTTCCGGATGAATCCTGAACTATTATACCATATTCTTTAGGGTTAAGTTCTTCAAGAGTTTTCACTGGCTGGGGAGAGCTTAATAAGGAAACAGTATAGTGAAGAGAGGGAAGTTCTCTAGTTTGAAGACGAGGAAAGCGAGGATCAGCCGTAGCGGCCCGGACAGCAGAACGAATAATTTCTTTAGCTAGATTGTTCATTGTTGGAAGATAAGTGCCGATACATCCTCGCAACCGATTGTTTTTCTTGAGAGTAACAAAAACTCCTGATTTTTTTGAAAGCAGGGCCGGCGGACAATCGGCTGGAGAATCTATTACTTCTCCTGTTTTGACAAAAGTTTCTACGGCCAAGCGGGCAAGGAAGAGGCAGTAATTCATAAAGGATTGGCTGGAAAATTAACGACGGCGTAGCCAACGCCGAAAGGGGCTTCATAAGAGAGTATTTCCGGGGTCCATTTTTCCAATCCCCATTCCTGGAGCAGTCCCAGAAGGATAAGAATAGAGCGGTAACCGCATTCTCCCGCTTCTTCAATTAAGATGGGGTCCATCTTTAAAATAGAAGAAATATCCTTTTGTCGGAGAAACCGAAGAAGGCTCTCATCAAAGACTTTTCCCCGAGGAGAGTAGCCAGCGGGAGCGTCTTTGGTCAGACGGTGAGAAAGATCTCCGGAAGCAATAAAGGCAATACGCTCCGGACTTTCCTGGATAATTTGATAGAGAACCTGACCTAATTTCAAATGAGTGGCGAAGTCAAGAGCAGAGTAAATCAATTCCACCAGGGAGGGGCTTTTTTCTTGGTCTCGGGTAAGAAAGTAGAGGGGAACAAAAGCTCCATTATCTAATTCTTCGGGCATAACAACCCTTAGGGGAACAGATTCTTGTTCTGCCCTTAGGGTCAGGTCACGGCTCAATTCTAAGTTCCCTGGAAAAGATAAATTAGTTTCTGGAAGATTAAAATTTTGCAGATTTTCTTTTATCTCGGGAGAAAAGAGAAGAGTTATTCGTTGAGGGTCAAAAGGCCCGTGCGGAGAGACCAGGACAACACTTTGAATATCCGCTTGCTGGAAAAGCCGACCTAATTTTTCCATTGCCTGAATAGTAGAAGCGGCTTTTTGGCGTTCTGCTTCCGGAGCTACTCCGGGAAGAATAATCGGGGGATGGGGACAAAGGGAAACAAAAGAAAGCATTTTTGTTTTATTCAACGATGTTTAAACTGGTGTCACAGCGAGGGCACTTTCCATTTTCATCGTGACGTTTAACTTGATAATCATGACGCTCAATAACTTTATGATGGCAATAGGGGCAATAGGTATTTTCTTTAGCTAGACTAGGGACATTACCAATATAAATATATTTCAAGCCAGCTTCTTGGCCAATTTCGTAAGCCCTTTCTAATGTTTTTAGGGGAGTAGGGGGCAAATGCTGAAGTTTCCAGGAAAAATCACCAAAGAAGCGGGAGATATGCCAAGGGGTTTGCGCTCCTAACCGTTTATAAATAAACTGGGCAATCTTTTTTAATTCTTTTTCCGAATCATTAACTTCGGGAATAATTAAAGTAGTTACTTCCAGCCAAATCTTCCGCTTTTTGACCGCTTGAAGGATTTCTAAAACCGGAGCCAGGCGGCCACCGCAATATTTTTGATAGAAGTTTTCGGAAAATCCCTTGAGGTCAATATTGGCTGCGTCCAGATAAGGGGAGATAGCTTCTAGGGCTTGGGGAGTTAAAAAACCGCTGGTAACCCAGATATTTTTCAAATTCTTCTGGTGGGCCAGCTTCATTATATCCAATGCATATTCCAGAAAAACAATCGGATCGTTGTAAGTATAAGAAAGACTGGGAAGGCGAAAACGTTCAGCCAAAGCCACGACTTCTTCGGGGCTCAT
>CAZTQU010000038.1:0-2547 GCA_964615735.1 uncultured Candidatus Saccharibacteria bacterium | reverse complement strand
TTTTTGCGGCGAATGTGGATATAAACTTCTAAAATAAATCTTAAATTTTTCTTTCGACTACAGCAATAGTTCTTTTAGCTCCAAAACGAATAGCGTCTTCTGTGGAGGCAAACCAGATATCGACATGGTAGTCGCTTTGGCTGGGATGCATTCGGTCTTCAACAACGAAGACCTCATCGCCAAAAAGCTGAGGCAGGCGGATGATAGTACCGAAAGGAAGAAGATTATTGGCAACAATCCCTTGGCGAACCATTTGCCCGCTGGCGGTAATGAAGGGATCATCATCCGTCTCTTCCGGTCGGGAGGAGTAAGCGGTGACAATTACCTGGAGAGAATGAAGCGTTCCTTCTCCAGCAGCGAGAGGGCTGCTGGCAACAAGAAAACTACTCTTCCGGATGGAGGGAAGAGAGTTTTTACCCGCTACTTGATTGCCAAAGTCAATTCTTTCTGGACTTATTTGGAGGAGTGGTGCTGAAACCCCAGTGATGATAATAAGGAGAAGAGCGGCGAGGAATCGCCAACTTCCCTTTTCTGTCAACATGGTCTGGAGCGGGAGACGGGATTCGAACCCGCGATCTTCGGCATGGCAAGCCGATGTAATAAACCAACTATACTACTCCCGCGAAAAGTGCCGAGGCTCGGAGTCGAACCGAGATCCCATCTTTTTCAGAGATGTGCCGTGACCACCTTGGCTACCTCGGCCTCTGGCTTAGTGGGCGCTAAGGGATTCGGACCCCTGACCTTCGGAATGTAAGTCCGATGCTCTAGCCGCTGAGCTAAGCGCCCCCGCTGTTTTAAAAGTTCTGTTTCTATAAAAGCTTGGTGAGCGAGGAGGGACTTGAACCCTCATGAGAAAAATCTCCTTGGAACCTCAATCCAAGCTGTATACCAGTTCCAGCACTCGCCCACAAAGTTTATTATGAACTTCTTTTAACGAGCTTTCAAGCCTCTTTTTCTTCTTCCGGAGCGGAAGAAGGTTTTTTCTTTTCAATCTGGGTTTTGACTTTCTTTTTCTTTCCCTTAGCTTCCCGTAAGTAATAGAGTTTAGCTCTCCGAACTTTTTCTCTCTTGATAACTTCAATCTTTTCTACCAAAGGAGAGTGGAGAGGAAAGATTCTCTCGACTCCGATTCCCTTAATTTCCTTGCGGACGGTAATGGTCGCCGTTAATCCTTGGCCGTGCTTTTTGGCTAAGATCAGTCCTTCAAATACTTGAGGTTTCCCCCCTTCTTTCTCCAGGTTTTTTTGATAAACCTTGACCAAGTCTCCTGCTTTAAGGCGGGGGTTATCTTTTTTCAAATAGTTTTTTTCGAAGGTGTCGATATCAGACATGTTAAAACTTTCTTAAGATTACTGGGAAGGGGCAAGGAAAATTCTTTTTCCTCTCCGTCCATCAATTGGATTTTAAGGTAAAAAGCATGCAGGAATTGATGCTCTAGATATTTTACCCTAGATTGTTGTTTAAAGCCATACCTTTTGTCGCCAACGAGGGGGTGATGCTTCCAGGCGAGATGAACTCTCAATTGATGCCGCCGGCCGGTCTTCGGAGAGAGTTCTAAAAGACTGAAGCGGGAAAATTCCTGGAGGACTTTGTAATAAGTAATGGCTTCTCGGGCAGAAGAAGATTGAGGGTCAGCCGGGAGAAAAATTTTCTGTTTTCGGAAATCTTTTTTAGAGCGGCCGATGGGGGCCTGAATTACTCCTTCCTGAGGCCGGAGATGGCCGACTACCAAAGCTAGGTATTTCTTTTCTGCTTTTCTTTCCTGGAATTGCTTTTGGAAAAAAGAAAGAGCTTGCTTATTCTTAGCTACTAAAACCAGTCCGGAAGTTTCTTTGTCCAGACGATGGACAAGGCCGTAGCGTGGGGGAGAGCCAACTTTTGCCAGATCCGGATAATCTTTGATTAGTTGCTGGATAAGACTTCTCTCTTCCGGCTGGTAAACAGGCAAGCCCGCCGGCTTTTTAACGACGAGGAGATTTTTGTTCTCATAGACAGAAGTAATTTCTTCCATCTTTACTCAAAACGGTTTTTTAAATTGGTCTCATTACCTTCTAGTGGGCGACACAGGACTCGAACCTGTAACCTTTTCTACGTCAAAGAAATGCTCTGCCTTTGAGCTAGCCGCCCTCAGTGTACGCACGGCTGGGCTCGAACCAGCGACCTCGTCTTTATAAGAGACGTGCTCTCACCAACTGAGCTACGTGCGTTTTTTTCCTCTCTTTCCATTTTCTTCCTTTTTCAAGATTTTTTCAAATTCTTTTTGACTGAGAGTTTCTTTCTTAATTAATTCTTGAGCCAGTTTAGCCATTAATTTCTTCTGGTGGCGGAGAAGCTTTTCGTCATAACTTAGGGCTTGATGGAGGAATCTGTTTATTTCGCTGTCAATCTTTCGGGCTACTTCTTCAGAATAGTTCTGGCGCTGGAAGAAATCTTCCTGCCACCAGTTAGGCAGGGTAGAGGAAGAGAAGTTGATGGGTCCCAGCTTGGACATTCCGTATTCCACTACCATTCTTCGGGCTAAATTGGTTGCCCTCTGTAAGTCATTAG
>CAZTQU010000037.1:0-2740 GCA_964615735.1 uncultured Candidatus Saccharibacteria bacterium | reverse complement strand
CCCACAGGATCCTAAGTCCTGCGCCTATACCTAATTCGGCTACACCCGCTCCCTCCGGAACGCAGAACTCCATTCTCCTTCCAATAAGGAGAGAGATTAAGCGCCAATCCCGGAGACATATTTGACAATACTGGGGATAACTCTGGCCAACAGGCCGATTAAGAGACCGACAATAGCAAAAGCAATCATTTTCCCGGCCTTGCTAACCTTAGTCGAATCCCCGCCGGCTGTTAAGAACATAAACCCGCCTACGAGGATCATAATCATCACCGCCAACATAAGAAGATAGAAAATCCAGTCAGTCGTATAGTAAATGGTATTCAGAAAACAAATTATTGCCCAATCTTCCTGGGGATGAGTATTGGCGCTTCCTAGCGGCCCCACCGTGTCCCCCTTCTGATAAGAATTTCCTCCAGCAGCGAAAGCTCTCCGGATAGTACAGCTTTCGGGGATAGCTCCGACAATATCACCACTCGACCCTCCTCCAGCTGACTGTGCTTCAGCCGAGGGGAGAGCGACATTCATCGCCGCAAAAAAGGAAACCACTAGTAAAACAGAAAGACTTATTCCTCCCAAGATAGTATTGAATTTCTTAGCCATAGAATAATAATGAAAAATTAACGACCTTTAAACTTAACTCCCAAGAACATTTTTAATTATAGCAATAATCACTTTACTAAACAAGATAATTAATAAACCGGCAAAAGTCAAGAGAAGCGCTTTTCCAGCTTTCTTCACTTGGTCCACTTTCCCCCCAGAAAAGATAAAAAGAAAAGCGGCGTAAAGAACAGCAAAAACAACGCCCGCCACCGCTGCCCAGAGCAGAACATTTACTAGATAAGTGGCTAATTCCATTAAATTTCCCCAGTTAGTCGGATTCTCAAGATTGAGAGTAAAAGCACCGCCCGCCTTAGCTATCAGGGGAAGAAAAAAACTTACAGAAAATAAACTAAGAAAAACCAAAGAAAAAAATTGAGTTCTATTCATTTTCTCGGGTAAAGACTAAAGCGTAATGGCTTTCTCCAGCTGGAATTTCCTTCTGCAGAGAAAATCCTAGTTTCTGAACCATTGATTTTACCTGCTCGGCCGTGATATAGGCTTGGGAAGAGGTTAGCCTTCCTCTTTTTTGCCAATCAACCACCAGTAAAATTCCTTCCGAACGCAAAACTCTTTTTGCTTCCTTCAAAACTTCCTCTTTCTCTTCCACTTGGAAGAGAAGATTGGGAATGAGGACAATGTCTAAAGAGCGGGAAGGAAGTCTTGAGCCTTCTTTTTCTGATACATTTCTTTGTAGAACCTGCAGATTAGGAATCTTTTCTCTTTCCACTTTTGCCCGAAGAGCGGAAAGCGGCCCCGGCTGGACATCAAGGGCATAAACTAAGCCCTGGCTGAGATAGTGGGCTAAAGACAAGGCCCAATGCCCAGAACCACAGCCAAACTCCGCTCCCCTCATCTTGGAGTGGAGATCAATTTCGTCTAAAACTTCTTCCGGATTGATAAAATTAATTGTCATCTTCTTGCTTGTGATAAAAACAGACAGCGGCTGCTACTTGATCGCCCGCCTTCAGTCTCATCGCTTTCACTCCAGAAGTCTGACGGCCAAGCTGAGGAAGGTGAGCAGTACTCTGTCTAATAACCTGGCCCTTAGCGGAAATAATTACTAATTCTTCTTCTCCCGGAAGAAGCTTGGCAAAGATTAGGTCTCCTGTCTTAGCGGCTAATTTAGCCGTTAACACTCCCTTTCCTCCCCGCTTCTGGAGACGATACCGGCTAAGAGCCGTTCTCTTAGCATACCCTTTCCGACTAAGCACTAGGAGAGAAAACCCTTTCCTCTGCCCTTGGGGAGCAATGCCGAGACTGATTACTTGGTCATCTTTGCTTAAGGAAAATCCTTTTAACCCTCGAGCCGCTCGTCCCATGGAGCGAATTTCTTTTTCCTGGAAAACGATTGCTCTCCCTTTCCGGCTGGCCAAAACTATTATATCTTCTCCGCTGGTTTCCGCAACCGCTTCCAGAACATCTCCTTTTTTGAGAGTGATGGCTCTTAAGCCCGTCTGGCGAAGATGCTGATATACCTTTTTAGCCGTTTTCTTAACCACTCCCTGTTCCGTTACCATCATCAGATGGCGGCGCTGGCTGGCCGTCCTCTCGTTGATAATAGCCACTATTTTTTCTCCGGAACCTAAGTTTAAATAATTGGCAATATTGCGGCCGGCACTGGTGCGGCTTGCTTCTTCAATCTCATAAACCGGCAATTCATAGACTTTGCCTGAGTTGGTAAAAAGTAAAAGGCGGTCCCGAGTGGAAGCCATGACTAAATGAGCCACCATGTCCCCTTCCATAACCTTAATGCCTAGGATCCCTTTCCCTCCTCGCCGCTGGGAGCGGTAACTTTCCGGCTTCATCCGCTTGATATAGCCTCGGGCAGTTAAGACAATAAAGGTTTCTTCCAAAGGAATAAGGTCTTCCTTCTTTAATTTTTCCAGCTGGTGCTGAACTACTTTTGTCCGCCGATGGTCGCCGTACTGCTCCACCGCCTTCTGCAATTCTTCCTTCATTACCTTCTTTACTCCTCCCGGACTAGCCAAGATTTTCTCCAATTCTTTGATCCTGACTTCAATCTCCTTCAATTCTTCTTCAATTTCTTTCCGTTCCAAACGAGCTAAGCGGTGAAGTTTGATTTCTAAAATTGCTTCCGCTTGTTCCAAGCTAAACTGGAAAACTTTAATCAGGTTCTTTC
>CAZTQU010000036.1:0-2793 GCA_964615735.1 uncultured Candidatus Saccharibacteria bacterium | reverse complement strand
AAAGACTGGGAAGGCGAAAACGTTCAGCCAAAGCCACGACTTCTTCGGGGCTCATTTTTTCTCCTTTGATTTCTTGATTCAATTTGGGAGATTGGGAAAGCTCCCAATTTTGACAGTTAAGACAGCGAAATTGACAGCCGGCTGTTCCCAAAGAAAGAGATTGTGTCCCGGGAAGAAAATGAAAGAGGGGCTTCTTTTCAATGGGGTCAATATTGAGAGCAGCGACTTTTCCGTAGACTAAGGCATAGAGCCGGCCTTTAATATTTTCTCGGACCCCGCAAAGCCCGCGCTGACCAGGTTCCAGAACGCAGTAGTGAGGACAATTTAAACACCTTACCCTTTGATGAGAAAGTTTTTGATACAACAGAGCTTCTTTCATTAGTGAATGTTACCACAAAGTCTTTTTAAATTAAAAAAAGAAAAGCGGCCTCTGATGACGCCGTGATGATTTCTTAACAAAGGGAAGGGAGCGGGAAGGAGAAAGCGTAAAGAACAAGAAGACAACACCTACTTTCTCCCTCCGGCACTCCCTATGATGGGTCCTCACATCCCGCCGACGCCGAGAGGACTGGTCAGAAAAAGTCCTCGCGTCTTAAAGATGTGGGATCCCGATCTACTATTGAGGGTAGCATCACTTTGAAATTTTGTCAATATGCTTTTTCCAGATCAGGAGGGCAAAAGCAAGTATCAACCCTGCCGGGAACCTCCCGAGCCATCCCCAGGCAGTAGCCATCTCAAGGTAGATCAACAAGGTGATAAGCAGAGCAACTAAACCGCCCCTTTTAAAATAAAGGATAAAAAGAGATAAAACTAAAAGAAGAGAAAATCAAGAGAAGAATTTAAAGCTAACTTTTCAGAAGTTAGTGATGTGCTAGAATAAAAAATAATGGACAAGAGAATCTTTTTGGCCGCTCCTATTAGTCCGCAGATAAAAGAGCAGCTTTCAACTTGGCGGTATCGATGGTTAAAACTTCCTATCCGTTGGGTGGCGAAGGAAAATTTTCATGTTACTCTGCTTTTCCTCGGTCAAAAGAAGATTGAGGAAGTAGGAAGAATCAGCGAATTAATCTATCAAGTAGCTCAACGCCACTCTTCCTTCTTTTTAACTTTTAACCAAATCCGATTACAACCGAATGCTAACCGGCCAACGACACTTTGGGTTCGGGGAGAAGAAAGTTCTGCTTTTTCCGAACTTACGCAGAATTTAGAAACTGCCCTTAAAGAAGAAGGGCTTTATTTTTCTGCTGGCTCTTCTGCTAAGAAACAAGTGCCTCATATTACTTTAGGTAGAGTCCGCCGCTGGCAATGGCGTCAACTGGAGTTAGAAGAAAGGCCAGAAATCAATGAGACTCTTTCCTTAAAAATCCCGGTCAAGGAAATTACTTTGGTCGAAAGTAAATTGCATCGCCAGGGACCAGAATACATTACTTTGGAAACCGCTGCTCTTAATTTAGAATGAAGGTTTACTTTATTGGTATCGGAGGAATTGGCATTTCTTCTTTAGCCCGCTACTATCTTCATCAAGGAGCGGAAGTTCTTGGTTCTGATTTATCGGCTGATGAAACTACCAAAGAATTAGAGAAAAAAGGAATCTCGATTTTCATTGGGCGACAGCAAGAAGGGCACCTGCCGGTAGATGTTGATCTGGTGGTGTATAGCGTTGCTGTTCCCAGTACTAATCCGGAAAGAGAAAGAGCCCTCCAACTGCAAAAAGAGGGAGGAAAGCTGAAAATTCTAAGTTATCCGCAAGCTTTAGGAAAAATCAGCCGCTCTTATTTTACAATAGCTGTTAGTGGCGTTCATGGCAAAAGCACCACCGCGGCAATGATTAGCCGGATGTTAATAGAAGCTGGTTTGGATCCGACTATTGCTATCGGGACGAAGATGAAAGAACTTCCGGAAAAAAACTTTAGAGCTGGGAAAAGCCGGTACCTTGTTTTAGAAGCTGATGAATGGCAAGCCTCTTTTTTAAATTACTATCCGCAAGTATTAGTTATTACCAGCATTGAAGAAGAACACCTAGATTTTTATCACGGCCTGGAAGACATTCTTCAGACTTATCAAAAGCTGATTCAGCATTTACCCTTAGGAGGAATTCTGATTATCAATGATGACAGCCCAGCTACTCATCGCTTAACCATTCGTCCCGATCTTCAAGTTTTCCACTATTCATTAGCTGATCCTTTAGCTTCGCTACTGGGAAAGATTTTGAAAGTGCCGGGAAAATATAATCTCTCTAACGCTCTAACTAGTTTCAATGTTGGCCGAGCTTTAAAGCTTGACCGGGAAATGATTATTCGGGGATTAGAGAAATATGAAGGGTGCTGGCGCCGATTTGACCAACGGCTGGGAAAATTAGAAGAAAAAGACTTTACTCTTGTTTATGATTATGCCCATCATCCGACCGCTTTGAAATCTTTTCTCCAAGCTTTGAGAGAAAAATTTCCCCAAAGGAAGATTTTAGCTGTTTTCCAACCGCATCAATACGAACGCACAGCAAAACTCTTTAGCCAGTTTGTCCAAGTTTTAAAGGAAGCGGACGCTTGGGTAGATAAATTAATAATAACTTATATTTATAAAGTATATTAAAGAAAAAGAGAGAAATTCTTGAATTTACTAAAAGTTACCCATACCCATTATGACAGACTCTCAACCATCTCTTCCTTATCCACAAGATCGCGCAATTCGTCCTTGTTCGTCATCTCGATTTTAACTATCCAGGCAGCATAAGGCAGGTCATTTATCTTGCCAGGGTCATCCTCGAGCCCTGAATTTACTGTGATGACCTTCCCA
>CAZTQU010000035.1:0-2921 GCA_964615735.1 uncultured Candidatus Saccharibacteria bacterium | reverse complement strand
GGAGAAACCACCGGCTGGTATGTTGGGCTTATTGGCAGAGCCAAAGCCGGCGCCCAGCTTTCCCAGCTTGGTTTAAGAAACGCTGACCTTCGGGGTTATCAATATGTTGGAGGTTTAGTTGGCTACATTCAGGGATATACGAACGATGCTCTGCCTATTGAAATTACCGACTGCTATACCACCGGTTATCTAGCCAGCTCCTATAACACTCCCGGAGGAGGTTATGTTGGCGGTCTTGTCGGCAGTGCCGCCAATGCTTGGATTGACCATTCTTGGTCTTCAATGGAGGTTGAGGCCTCTCAAGCTGATGGTGTTGGCGGCTTAATTGGAATAACCAATGTCCAGGGAATGGTAATCAACAGCCATTATCAAGGAACCGTCCGGGGAGGCCAAATAGTAGGAGGATTAATTGGCGGACTCAATGGAATCACCGTTCAGAAATGCTGGACCCAGGGAGAAGTGAAAGGAGAAGCTAAGATAGGCGGATTTGCCGGAGAAATTGCCGGCTCAGCCGTTGAAAATTCTTACTCCCAAGCCAAAGTTTCGGCTACCAATAATCTCGCCGGCGGATTTGCCTACAGTTCTAATTCCAAAGGTCTCTATTATAATTATGCCGCTGGTTACGTGAGCGGTCCCAATATTAATAAAGCCGGGTTTCTCCAAAAACGGGGTTATTCCTCCCGGGAGACAGACTGCTATTGGGACATACAAACCACTGGACAATCCCAAAGCGAGGGCACAGCCATTGGGCTGACAACCGGCCAAATGCAGAACCAAACTAATTTCTCCAACTGGGACTTTAATAGTATCTGGACTATCGAAGCCGGAGACTACCCCCGCCTTCGAGAATAGCTCTTTTTTCTGACTGGGCTTTATGGTAAGATAAATTGAATATTCTAGAAAAAGATTACATGACTTTCAGCAGTCTTTTTATCTATAGTGCTGTCTTTTTGGGTCTTTACACGACCATTTTTTTTCTTTTGACTATCCTCGAAAACCGGCATCGTCTTTATGCTCCCAAGTTAGAAAAGAATTTTCCTTCTGTTGCCATCCTTGTTCCTTGCTACAATGAAGAAAAAAGCATTGCTCAAACCATAAAATCATTATTGGCTTTAGACTATCCCCGTAATAAATTAAAGATTCTGGTCATTGATGATGGCAGCCAAGACAAAACTCTTGAAATCGCTAAGCTATTTGAAAAGCAGGGTCCCGTTAAAGTTTATCATAAAGAAAACGGAGGAAAATATACCGCCCTCAATTACGGCCTGGCTCACGTTCAATCGGAATTCGTGGGAACTTTAGACGCTGATTCTTTCGTTGATTCACAATCCTTAAAAACGATGCTTCCTTTCTTTTCGAGCGCTAATGTTCAGGCCGTTACCAGTTCCTTAAAAGTTTACCAACCTAAAACCGTCTTTCAGTACCTCCAGAATATTGAATATACTTTCGGAATCTTTCTCCGAAAAACTTTGTCCTTTATGGGCAGTATTAAAGTTACCCCGGGTCCTTTAACGATTTTCCGGCGAGCGGTTTTTGAGAAGATTGGCCATTACCGAAGCGCCCACCAGACGGAAGACTTAGAAATTGGCTTTCGTCTTCAAAGCCACAATTTTCAAATTGACAATGCCATTGATGCTCATGTTTATACCGTCGCGCCGGCTTCTTTCAAGCCTCTCTATAAACAGAGAGTAAGATGGTACCAAGGCTTGCTACGCAATGGCTGGGATTATCGACGTCTTTTAAATTATAAACATGGAAATCTTGGTCTTTTCATCTTACCCATAACCTATTTAGGTATTTTCTCCTTATTTAGCATCAGTTTTCTGGTTTTGGCTCAAATTGCCTCTAAGGCTTTCAGCGCTTTTTCATCTTGGCAAGCTATCGGTTTTGACATCAGTCAATTTCAATTTCACCTCGATTGGTTTTTTATTAACAGCCATCTTTTAATGTTCCTGGGCTTTATGAGTATAATTTTTACCGTCATCGCTGTCTTCCTGGGGCAAAAGCTTAGTAAGAGCGTCTTCTCTTTAGATTTTGGCAAGGGGATTATCTTAGCCGCTTTATTCTACGGACCATTGTATTTTTCTTGGTGGCTGGGAGCAACGACTCAAGTTCTTTTGAACCGTCATCCAAATTGGGTTAAGGAAAAAGAATTAATATGACCAACGAAAATCCAAAAAAGAAAATACGGGTTGGAAAATATTTACTCGTCTTGCTCTTAACCGGGGTTATCTTTGCTCTTGGCTTTTGGCTAAGCCATGATATTGATCGCTTTAAATTATCTCAAGTTGATAATCTCCGCCAGGATTTACAGCTGGATGTTCTTTCAGCCGAAGTCCAATTTTCTCTCTTAAGCGCTAACGTTTGCCAGCACATTGATAGTTCGTCTTTAACTTCCGAGTTATACGCTATCGGCCAACGTTTAGGATATATGGAAGGGGCTTTAGGCCAAAATAACCCTGAAGTTATCCGCCTCAAGAAACAATATTCTCTCTTGGAAATAAAACAATGGCAGTTAACCAAAAAAGCCCAGGAACAATGCGGCGCTCAATTAATTCCCATCCTTTACTTTTACTCCAATCAAAAAGATTGTCCTTCCTGCGACCAGCAAGGCTATGTCCTTACCTATCTGCGGGACAAGTATCCTTTTCTAAGAATTTATTCTTTTGACTACGATTTAGACTTATCCGCTCTCCAAACTCTCAAATCTCTTTATGGCTTAAAGAAAGAATTGCCGATTGTTATTGTCGGCGATCAATCCTATTACGGTTTCCGGGACCGGGAAGAAATAGAAAAAATCCTGCCGAAGGTTTTTGAAACCCTAAAAGAAAACCAGCAAAATGGAGAAAATGAGGAGACAGAAGAAGTTTCTCCTCAAAGTTAAGCAGCCCCAAGGGGAATCGAACCCCTATTGTTGGATT
>CAZTQU010000034.1:0-2959 GCA_964615735.1 uncultured Candidatus Saccharibacteria bacterium | reverse complement strand
AAAGACTGGGAAGGCGAAAACGTTCAGCCAAAGCCACGACTTCTTCGGGGCTCATCTTTTCTCCTTTGATTTCTTGATTCAATTTAGGAGATTGGGAAAGCTCCCAATTTTGACAGTTAAGACAGCGAAATTGGCAGCCGACGGTTCCTAAAGAAAGAGAACGAGTCCCGGGAAGAAAATGAAAGAGGGGTTTCTTTTCAATAGGATCAATATTCAAGGCGGCAACTTTTCCGTAAACTAGAGAGTAAAGTTTTCCTTGAATGTTCTTTTTGACTCCGCAGATTCCCTGCTGGCCGGGAGCCAAAATACAACGATGAGGGCAGTTAAAGCATCTCACTCGTTGTTGAGAAAGTTTTTGATACAACAGAGCTTCTTTCATTCATTATCATCATAGAACGTTTTTGAAAAAAGAAAACTACACTTTGAGGTGTAGGAATAGAGTCAAGAAAAATAGGGCCGAGGGAGAAAGTACAAAAGAACAAAAGCAAGTACTTTCTCCCTCCTCACGAGGGGGTTCTCGTGTATGAACATGTTAAAGAATAACAGCCAATAATATTTTGTCAATAGCTCTTCGATCAAAGCATAAAAAAACTATTAGGCTAAATTTAATCTTTGTTCAGCAAAAACGAATTTTGTGATAAAATAAACTCCGATGGATAAAAAAGTTTTTTTCGCTGTTCAAATCAGCCCTCAAATCAAGGAGCAACTTGCCTCTTTCCAGTACCGATGGTTAAATCTGCCTATTCGTTGGGTAGCAAAGGGAAATTTTCATATCACTTTGCTTTTTCTTGGCCAAAAAAAGATTGGAGAGATAGCGAGAATCAGCGAATTAATTCATCAAGTTGCCCACCGCCACTCTTCTTTCTTTTTGACCTTCAAGCAAGTACAGCTACAACCGAATGCTAACCGGCCAACGACGCTTTGGGTTCGGGGAGAAGAAAATTCTGTTTTTTCTAAGCTTGTCCAGGACTTAGAAACAAGTCTTAAAGAAGAGAGGCTTTATTTTTCTACAGGCTCTTCTGCCAAGAAACAAGTGCCTCATATTACCTTAGGCAGAGTTCGCCGTTGGCAGTGGAGCCAATTGGAACTAGAAGAAAGGCCTGAAATTGAGGAAACCTTTTCTTTAAAAATTCCCGTTAAGGAAATTACTTTAGTCGAAAGTAAATTACGCCGCCAGGGGCCGGAATATATTATCCTGGAAACCGCTATTCTTGATTCAAAATGAAAGTTTATTTTATTGGCATTGGAGGGATTGGCATTTCTTCTTTAGCCCGCTATTATCTTCATCAGGGAGCAGAAGTTCTCGGCTCTGACCTATCAGCCAATGAAACCACCGAGGAATTAGGGCAAAAGGGAGCTTCTGTTTTCATTGGGCGACAGCAAGGAGAGCAGCTGCCAGCGGATATTGATCTGGTAGTGTATAGCGTTGCTGTTCCCAGCACTAATCCGGAAAGAGAAAAAGCCCTCCAATTGCAAAAAGAAAACTCAAAACTGGAAATTTTAAGTTATCCCCAAGCTTTGGGAAAAATCAGCCGTTCCTATTTTACGGTGGCTGTTAGCGGCGTTCATGGCAAAAGCACCACCGCGGCAATGATTAGCCGGATGTTAATAGAAGCTGGTTTGGATCCGACTATCGTTATCGGAACAAAGATGAAAAAGCTTCCAGAAAAAAACTTCCGAGCCGGGAAAAGCCAGTACCTCGTTTTAGAAGCTGATGAGTGGCGAGCGTCTTTCTTAAATTACTATCCGCAGGTATTGGTTATTACTAGTATTGAGGAAGAACACTTGGATTTTTATCACAACCTGGAAGACATTCTTCAGGCTTATCAAAAGTTACTTCAGCATCTTCCTGCGGGGGGAATTCTGATTATAAACGATGACAGCCCAGCCACTCATCGCTTAACCATTCGTCCCGATCTTCAAGTCTTCCACTATTCATTAGTCGACCCTTTAGCTTTGCCACTAGAAAAAATTTTGAAAGTGCCGGGAAAATATAATCTCTCTAACGCTTTAGCCAGTTTCAATGTCGGCCGCGCTTTGAAACTTAATCAGGAAACAATTCTTCAAGGGCTAGCCGGGTATAAAGGTTGCTGGCGCCGATTTGATCAGCGCCAGGGGAAATTAGGGAAAAAAGACTTTATTCTTGTTTATGATTATGCCCATCATCCGACGGCCTTAAAAGCTTTTCTCCAGGCCTTGAGAGAAAGATTCCCTCGGGAAAAGATTCTGGCTATCTTTCAACCGCATCAATATGAACGTACAGTAAAACTCTTCAGCCAGTTTGTTCAAGTTTTGAAAGAAGCAGACGCTTGGGTGGACCAATTAATCATTACTGATATTTACAAAGTAGCCGGTCGAGAGAAAAGAGGGGAGGAAAAGATAAAGGCAGAAACTTTAGTTCAGACAGCCCGATCTCCATCAGTTGTCTTCCAATCCCTGGGGAAATTAGGCTCTTATCTTCAGAAAGAATTAGAAGGGGGAGAGGTAGTCGCCGTTATCGGAGCGGGTGATATTTACGACTGGGGGAAAACCACCCTTGAAAAAAAATGAGTCTCTGCTAAACTAAGTTAATTTATTAATTATTCTTCAATTTATGACTACTACTCTTATTATCTGGATTATCGCCATTGCTGCTATCTTGGCTATTATCCTCTGGTATCTTCTTTCTTCTAGGAAAAAGGAAGACAAAGTTTCTCCCAAGACTCCTTTTTCTGCTCCCGAAGATTCTCCTTCTCAGGGAACAGAAGATTATCAGGCAGAAAAAGAAACGAAGGACTTGCCTCGGTAAAGACTGGAAAAAACTATTATATCAATAGAAGCAGCCTTGAAGGCGGCCCCATAAACCGGGCCGCTTTTCTTTTAAAAAAATAGATCTCCCTTTTCTGCTTGACAAGGAATCTCTTTTTGTTAAGATGATTATTAATATATGAGAGTATTTCAAGAAATGGATTATCAAACC
>CAZTQU010000033.1:0-3024 GCA_964615735.1 uncultured Candidatus Saccharibacteria bacterium | reverse complement strand
AGAAAAGAAATAAAAGAGGACAGATTTTCTACGCCTGCTCTAATTACCCTCAATGCAAATTTACTCTCTCGGGGAAACCAACGGGAGAAAAGTGCCCTCAATGCGGAGCTTTATTGATCCAAGACAAGAAGGGGAAAATAAGATGCAGCTGTCCCGAATGCCATTATCGTAAAGATTAAAAGGCCTCCTTTTCCCCTTGACAAATTAATAGCGATGTAGTATCATACAAGTGTTAGTGAAGGAAAGGTAAGTACTAGTTTTCGTTGTTCCTTAGAGATTAATCGTTAATTTGGAACAGGAAAACTAGTTCGTTCTTTTTAGGGAAATGAGAGGAGAAAAGGAGATACTATGAATTGGAAGATTTGGTCGTTAGGATTTTTGAAAGTACTCTGGACAGTTTTGTTGATTCTCTTTTTGGTGATGAGCGGCTGGCTGCTTCACATCCTAGAGAGAGCAAGTCGGAGCATCATCAAGTCCAAAAAGGGGTTCAATAAGAGAGCTACAGGGGCCGGTACGATTGCTGCCTTAGTAGCAAAACCCATTCGCAGATACTTGCTGAAAGGACGAAAAGCTGTCCGAGCATATCTGTCTGGACACTATCTTCCCTACGGAGCTTACGTTAGCAGGATAGTGTAACATTTTTTCTCCTTCGTTCGTTCCTATGATGTGGCTTTCTCCAAGTTCGCAAGGATTTGAAGAAGCCCATCTCCATGGAGGGTCGAAAGTTTGTTCTTAGTAGGTAAACCACCTTTTTCAAGGTTTACCCTAAGAGCACCCTTTCCCCCTCCTTTCCTTTTTTAAAACCATAAATTTATAAGGTCCTCTTGAAAAGAGGAGAAAGGGGGTTAGAATAAGAAGAGCAAAGTGCGTAGCCGAAGTGGTGAAATTTGGTAGACACGACGGATTCAAAATCCGTTGCTCGCAAGAGCTTGAGGGTTCAAGTCCCTCCTTCGGCACCCTTATCTGTTTTTCTTCTCGGCTGATTCTTTTATTTGGGGTTGGGTATCAAATTGTACCTTAAAAAGGAGGTGATAGCAGTGTCTATAAAGACGGTAGGAAAAGCAACCGGGCCGCATCTGGACGATATTCTCTTCAACCCGACTTCTTCTCTCCCAAGCGATCCTCTCCTCAAAGCAGTCGTCACCGCTTTTCTGGAGAAAAAGATTAAGGGTCATCGGTACCGGGCGCGAGGAAGCCCCAAAGTGAAAGACTTTGACTTCGCCTTTCGGGGGTTTCACGGAAAACCGCAGCTGGAACCTGAGCATCTCTGGCTTCGGAAGTGCCGGAAGTGCGGAAAGAAAATACCGGCTCTTGTCATCCGGCAGACTTTCCACACCAGGGACATTGTCCCCGGCCGGCAGGAAGCAGAAGAAAAAACGGAGCGACTAAGTTCTCTCCTCACCGTTGAAGGCGGTCAAATCTACTTCGATGGCTTTCTAGCCTACCATGACTTTCTAGGGGGAAACCATGAACGTTAGGCACTCAACTTTAAGGAGGCTTTTCTTCGGCAAACCGCCAAAAGAAAAGCCTCTTGCCCTTTTATTCCAGAACTAACTCGATGGGACAATGGTCCGATCCCGGCACTTGACCCAAAATCTTAGCCATTTTTAATCCTCCTTTGAGGGAGAGGCTGATTAGGAAGTAATCAACCCGCCAGCCAATATTCCTTAAACGGCATTGAAAACGATAGCTCCACCAAGTGTAATGGCCTCCTTCTTTAACAAACTGCCGATAAGTATCCAAATAGCCCTCTTCAAGAAAGGAATCCAACCAGGCTCTCTCTTCCATGGTAAAACCAGCGTTGTTTTGATTGGCTCGAGGATTAGCTAAATCAATATCCTCGTGGGCAACATTAAAATCTCCCCCGATAATCAAAGGTTTTTTCTGGGATAGTTTCTGGCAGAAATCAGCAAAAACCTCATTAAAATTAAGTTTGAACCTCAAACGCTCTAACTCTCTTCGGGAATGAGGGAAATAAGCGTTGACTAAGAAAAAATCTTTTTCTTCCAAAGTGACCACCCGGCCTTCCTCGTCAAACCTTTTGTCCCCGAGACCATAAATTACCTGAAGGGGTTTTTGCCGAGCAAAAGTCACTACCCCGCTATAACCCGGCCTGGTCGTCGTGCTCCAGAAGGATAAATAATCTTGGCCCAGGGTTTTTTCTAAATCACTTAGTTTCTCGGGAGAAGTTTTTGTTTCCTGGAAAAGATAAAAGTCCGCTTTCTCCTTTCGGGTAAAAGACATAAGATTCTTTTCCCAACAAGCTTTAAAACTATTAACATTCCAGGAAATAAATTTCATGGAAAAATTTTATAACTCTTTCATTTTAAACTCCGCTTCCTTTTTATTCCTCGCCTTTAAAGAATAATGCTGGACCAGCTTCTTGGCTTTTTCCACTTTTTTTCGGGGAAGGTTCTTCTTGAGAGTATAGCTTCGCAGGAGAGCTGTTGGGCCGGGAATGCTTTTTAAGGCAATCAGTAAATCTCCGGGCCGAGCTAATTTGCCCAGGGCTCGATTTTCTTTTTCATCTCGGCCGACAACAATCCTGACTTTTCCTTCCCAGAGCTGTCTTCCGTTCTTTAATACTTCAATATCGTTCAAATCTGCCCGGGGATAAATTTTCAATAATTTCCGAAGTTTCCGGCTAAACTCCGGGTCGGTTAAAAGACAACCTCCTCCTGGAGAAGGGTAATCGGTTAGGCCAAACTTCTTAGCTAAACGTATCTGCTGCTGGCGAGAACGGCCGGAAAAGGCATAGAGTTTCCGGCCATCAACCCACCCCTTCTTCTCGGGGATAGTAATCTGGATAAGGCGAGCTGAAAGAGGACGAAGAAGAAATCCCTGCAAACCAGATTCCTTTTCCACTAATTTCATTGTTTTTTTCTGCTGCGTCATCGGCCTTTCCCCTAAAACCTCCCCGGTGGCCACAAAATCAAACCGACCTTGGGACATTAGTTCTCTAGCTCGGCTAAGCATCAAAATCCGGCAGTCTAAACAGGGGTTCATTCCTTTTCCATAACCATG
>CAZTQU010000032.1:0-3055 GCA_964615735.1 uncultured Candidatus Saccharibacteria bacterium | reverse complement strand
TAATTGGCAAGCAGAAATAAGAAAAATTAAAGACCAAGAATGGGCAGTTGATATCCGCAGCCCCCAAGCTATTTTTGACGCTAACCAGTTTATTCAAGAAGGGTGCTGGCTTAATTTGGAAACTGTCCAATCTGGAGAACTAAATAGCCTCTTAGAAGAAGAAATTCGGCAATTGCTAGAATCGGCCAATTTATTATCTTCTGAACCAGTTTTTAACACCCCTCAAGGAGAAAAACATCAGGTTCTCTTAACCGGAAGTTATTATCCGGCCTTAGAAGAAAGCAGCCCCTGGATTAATGGTCGGCAGTTAATCAGCCTTTATCTTCCTTTGGAAAAAGGCCAGATTATTAAATGGGAAGGGCAATTTTCCCTCTCCGACCAAGAAAATTGCCAACAAAGCCTGGAAGCCATCCTCGCCACCCTAGAGATTAATTAGTCCTATGTCCCGATTCCACTCTTCCCTCTTAATCCTTTTTCTGTTTTTATTGATTCTTTCCAGTTTTTATCCGGCTTTGGTTTCTTCTCGGGCCTATCAAGCCCTTTCTAAAACAGAAACAGCGGGAATTTTCCGTCTCGTCCGTAATTTCCTGCGGGAAGAACAAATTGTCTCCTTTAGCCAACCGGCTAATCTCACCCAGCAAGGAGCAACAGCCATAACGATGTATGCTGTTTATCAGGAAATGATGCAATTCTATTTTCAAGAATTGCCTAAGGAGATTTCTAAAAAAGTTCTCCTAGAAACAGTGAAGCTTGGTTATCATTTACTTAACTCTTCCGACACCGCCTATACTCTGCTTGATACTTTGGAAGGACTAAGCGTCAAAAGAGCCAATCAGATTGCTCGAGAATGGTTCACCCAAAACGAAATTAAGGCGGCCGGGGGAGAAATTTCTTTTTCCTACCTTGACCATCAAGGGAAAAATCAATCCGGCTATTTTCAATACATTATCCTTTATCACCCCCAAACCGTAAATCAAGGGAAGATTATTGCTGCCTTTTATTCCCCAGAAGAATTGATTCCCACTGATTCCCGGGAATATATTCCCTGGCCTTATCAAGCCTGGCGTCAAGCTGGTTATCAACATCTTGACCCCTTTATCGTAGAAATTGTAGGGCAGGTAGAGAAAAATTATTCGGCTTACGGATGGGTAAACCAGCCCAGTCTCGCCGTCACCTTTCCCAGCTTTGTTCCCCAGTTTTCTTTTGGTCAAGAGTCAACTGGCTTTCTTTCCTCCCTAAGTTGGCTAAAAGACCAAGTAGTCAATTTCTTCACTCCCCTTGCCTCTCCCCAAGAAGTAGTTATTAATCCCCCTCCTACCTCTTCTTCAGAAATTGAAGATTTAAGCCGAACCGTCCAATCTTTAAAAGAGATAATTGGAGAACAATCCGTCAAGGACCATTCTTCAGCTGGAACTACCCAAGAAAACGGCCAGAATATTGAATTAGCGGAAGTGATGGAAGAATTAACCGCCGTTTTTCTTAACCGAGACCAAGAAAGTACCGAATTGATGAACCTTATCAAAGAGGTGGTTCAATCTCAAGCCAAGATTGCCGAGATCCAAGCTCAGCAGGTTAAGTCAGCCACTTCTTCCGCCGAAAAAAACACCGAGATGGAAGAAAAAACGGAGACAGAAACCCTTTCAGAAACTCAATCTGCAGAAACCCTAGACAGCTCCCTTTGCTCCACTGATTATCTCTCTCAGCCAACCTGGGATAAAGTTGTCCTCAATGAAATTGCCTGGATGGGAACTTCTCTCTCCTCAAACAATGAGTGGCTAGAATTAAAAAACATCTCTTCCCAGTCAGCCAATCTCAATGGCTGGCAGCTTTTTAACCAAAATCAGCATTTGATTATTCGCTTTAATGAAAATGATATTCTTTCTCCTAACCAGTTTTTTCTCCTCGAAAGAAGTGATGACCAAAGTCTTCCCTACCAAAAAGCCGATAAAATTTATCAAGGTGGGATTAAAAATACCGAAGAAACACTTTATCTCTTTGACAGCCACTGCCAACTTCAAGATATAGCCGGGGCTGACCCTGATTGGCCAGCCGGAGATAATGCCTCTAAAAGAACAATGGAGAGAAAAGAAAATTTAGGATGGCAGACCAGTTACTCGGTCGGAGGCACTCCCAACCAGAGAAATAGCCAAGGTTGGCAGCTTTCTTCCAATTCTTCTACCAACCAATCGGCCAATCAAACAACACCCGTTGATAATTATCCGCCTCTCGCCGTCGCTGGCCCTGATCAAACAATAGAATTTGGTCAGTCAATTATTCTCGACGCCAGCCAGTCAGGAGACAATGTCGGCATCGTCTCCTATAAATGGGATACCACTCAAGACGGACTTTGGAACTTTACTGAAGAAGAATCTGCTCTTGTTTTGGAGAAAGGTCTTGCCCCGGGAAACCATTTAATCACTCTTCAAGTCGCCGATGCCGCCGGGCAAACCGATGAAGACGAGGTCCTCATCACTGTTCTCGAAATTCCCAAAATACTTATCAGCGAAGTTCAAATAAGCGGAGAAAATAGTCAAGACGAATTTATCGAACTTTTTAACCCCAACCAGCGAGAGGTCAATCTTTCTCGATGGAGTCTGAAAAAGAAAACCGCCAGCGGAACAGAAATGAATTTGGTCAGCTCCCAGAATTTTGAGGGTCGTATTCCGCCCCAAAGCTACTTTCTAATCACTCCTCCAGAGATAGACGCCACTCACGGCTATCGAGGAACCATCTCTCCTGATATCTATTATTCCAGCCAAAGTAATTCTATTGCCGACAATAACACTATTCTTTTTTATAATCCTTTGAGCCAATTGGCGGACAAACTGGGCTTTGGCCAGGGGATTACTGACTTTGAAGGTGAAGCTTTCCCAGAAAATCCGGCCGCCGGCTTGAGCCTTGGCCGCCGCTGGAATGGAGAGTCCCAACTTTATCCAGACACAGACAATAATAAAGAAAACTTTGAAATAGGAATCCCCACCCCTAAAAGCCGAAATCAATCTTATCAAGGACCGGTCTTTCCCGCCGTTAGCTTTTCTCTCTCTGATTTGGAAAC
>CAZTQU010000031.1:0-3096 GCA_964615735.1 uncultured Candidatus Saccharibacteria bacterium | reverse complement strand
AAACTCTGCAAAATATAAACATAATAAAACATAAAAATACAGAGCGAAGCTCTGTGGCTCCGCCCTATACCGTACAGAGCGAAGCTCTGTGGCTCCGCCCTGTACCGTACAGAGCGAAGCTCTGTGGCTCCGCCCTGTACCGTACGGTACAGGGCTCCGGGGGCCGGACTCGAACCGACAACATGATGCTTAACAGGCATCTGTTCTACCTTTGAACTACCCCGGATTAATAGTCTTCCAACTTTTTCAAGTTCTCCTGCTCTCTAATTTTCTCCAGCGCCTTGACTTGAATCTGGCGAATCCGTTCTCGGGTTACCCCGAAGGCTTCCCCCACTTCCTCTAAAGTTTTTGGCTGGCCGTCTTCTAGGCCGAAGCGCATCACCAGAATCTTCTTTTCCCTCTCCGTCAAATTAGTGAGCATTTCTTCTATCCTCTCTCGCAACAGACGGCGAGCGGCTGGATCGGAAGGAGGCAAAGCTTCTTTACTTTCAATAAACTCTAAGAGGATAGCGTCTTCATCATCCTTCCCGACCGGTTTCTCTAAAGAAACAACCTCATTGGAAATTTCCATAATTTGATGAGCTTTCTCCACCGGAATACCCATCTCTGCCGCCACTTCTTCCACCATCGGCAGACGCCCCAGAGTTCTCTGAAGACCTTTCTTTATTTTAGTATAACGAGAAATTTTTTCAATCATATGAACGGGAACCCGGATAGTGCGGGCGTAATTAGCTAAAGCTCGAGTAACCGCCTGGCGAATCCACCAAGTAGCGTAGGTAGAAAACTTATAGCCTTTCTTCCAGTCAAATTTCTCCGCCGCTCGGAATAATCCTAAATTCCCTTCCTCAATCAAATCCAGCAAGTCTAGTTTTGAGGTCCGATAAATATATTTTTTGGCAATAGAAACCACTAATCTTAAATTAGCCCGGATCAATTTCTTCTTCGCCTCTCCATCTCCCTTCTGAATAAGCTTAGAAAGTCTTTGTTCTTCTTCCGCATCAATTAAAGGCTCTTCCCCAATTTCTTGAAGATAAGCCTGGACTGGATCAATCCGCTGGGTAGTTCTTTTCGGCTCTTTCTTCAAAGGCTCCAAAAAGCTTTTCCGAGGCTCAATTTTCAAATGGCTATCTTCCAAGACATTATAGACCCTGGCCATTTTCTTGATATTGGACTTCAATCGGGGAAAAGCATAAGTAATCTCATCTTCAGTAACAAATCCCCGTGTTTTCCCCTTGGCGACAAAAGAAGCTAATTTCTTTTCCCAGCGAGGTTTCCGCGTCCTTTTCTTCAGGCTATTTTTACTTTTGGGGATGGTGGTTTTGGCCATAATGAGTTAATTTTCGACTAAGTTTTTGAAATTCCTGAGTCAGTTTTTCTAAAAGTGATTCCTTCTTCCCGTTTTCTGCCTCTTCAATTTCCTGAGCCAGCTTTCCCAGCTTCTCTTTGATCTCTAACTGCTCCAATTCTGCCAGGCAGATTTCTAATTCCTCCTCCCCGGCTATTTCCTCCTGATCTATCTCCAAAGCTAGAGCATTAAGAAAATTATCTAGTTCCCTGGACTTTTCCCTCGCCTGCTGAAGTTTCCCCTTTTTCCACTGCCGGATAACCTTCCGGGAAGCAGGAGAAAAGAAGGCTGCCTGTTGAAGAGTAATAGAATCAGGAGATAATTCTTGAGCACTAATCAAGGCGAGGACTCTTTCTTCCAGCTTCTGCCTTCGAGAAAGCTGAGTTGAAGAAGAAGGCACCACTTTCTCAAGCTCCGCTCCCTCTCCTTTTGAGGAACCGGTTTTCTCTTTTCCCCTTCTCGTCAATTCGTTGGCAATGCTTTCTTCGTCCACCTTTAAAGCTTGGGCTAATTTCTGAATCCAATGGGCCTGCTCAATCCGATTAGGAATTCTGGCTAAGAGAGGGAGAAGCATGGCTGAAATTTCTTTTCTTCCTTCCGGCTCTTCTTTGGAATAGCTGGCGAAAGCTCGCTGGAAATAGAAATCAAAGATAGATTGGGATTCTTTAATCGCCTTTTTCCAATCCTGAGAAGACTTTCCGATAATCTCTGCCGGATCAAGATTACCAGTAACAGTAATCACTCGAATCAAGAATCCTTTTTCCTGCAGAAGACCGATGCTTCTTTGAGCAGCTGACTGGCCAGCCTCATCCATATCAAAGGCAATGGCCACTTTATCTGTATAGCGTTTGAGAATCTCTGCTTGGTAAGGAGTGAGGGCCGTTCCGCTGACAGAGACAGTATTGGTAAAACCGGCTTGGTGGCTAGCAATAACATCCGTATAGCCCTCAACCAGAATAACTTGATCTTCCTCTCGAATCTTCCCTCTCGCCTTCTCTAGCCCGTAGAGAACCCGGCTTTTATCATAAAGGAGGGTAGTGGGAGTATTAAGATACTTTGCCCCCTGGTCATCCTCTTTTCCTGGCTTAACCCGACCGCCAAAACCAATAACTTGGCTAGAAAGATTATTAATCGGAAAGATAATTCTCCCCCGGAAGCGGTCATAAACAGAATGCTTTTTTTCATTGTCGATAGCTAATCCAGCCTGGACAACTTCTTCTTTGGAAAATCCTAGCGGCTGTAAAAAATCCAGCAAGGCTCTCCATTTTTCCGGGGCATATCCCAGCCTCCATTTCTTAATGGATTCCGGATTGATTTTTCTCTTGGCCAAATAAAGCTGAATTTCTTTCCCGGCCTTGCTTTTCTCCAATTGTTTTTCGAAAAAGCGGGTGGCATCTTCATTTAGCTGAAGAAGCCGCTGGCGGATAGTATTCTGAGCCGAATCAAAATGTTTCAGCTCCACCCCGGCCTTCTGGGCCAACATCCCTAAAGCTTCTTTAAACTCCACCCCGTCTATTTTCATTACAAAGGTAAAAATATCTCCGTAGGCGCCGCAGCCAAAACATTTAAAAGACTGGCGCTGGGGAGAAACATAAAAAGAAGGGTTCTTCTCCGCATGAAAAGGACAAAGGCCCTGATACCCAGAACCAACTCTCTTCAGAGTAATATACTCTCCAATCAAATCAGCAATATCAATTCGGCTCTTGATTTCACCAACGGTGGAATTATCCATTAATTTTTAAAAACAATTT
>CAZTQU010000030.1:0-3300 GCA_964615735.1 uncultured Candidatus Saccharibacteria bacterium | reverse complement strand
CGAAGGGCGCCGGCAAATTTTTCGGCTTCTGTTTTTTGTCCGGTGATGACCGGAATAGCCATAAAGCTTTTGGCAAATTCTTGGTAGGTGTCAAGCATTAGAAAAGCGCGTTCGTCAGCTTCTTTTTCACTAGCATGAGCGGTATGCCCTTCCTGCCACAGGAATTCAGTTGTTCGGAGAAAAGGACGAGGCCTTAATTCCCAGCGAATGATATTTGCCCATTGGTTGATGAGGAGAGGAAGATCCCGATAAGACTTAATCCAGTTAGCGATGACAGGGTAGATGATGGTTTCCGAGGTTGGACGGACGATGAGAGGTTCTTTGAGTTTTTTCCCTCCGGCTAGAGTGACAACGGCTACTTCCGGGGAAAATCCTTTAATATGCTCTTTTTCTTTTTTAAATAATCTTTCGGGAATAAAGAGAGGGAAGTAGGCATTTTCTACTCCAGTCGCTTTGAATTTTTGATCGAGGACTTGCTTAATCTTTTCCCAAATAGCGTAGCCATAGGGCTTAAAAACAATACAGCCCTTAACGGGAGCGTTTTCGGCTAAGTCAGCGGCTTTAATAACCTCAAGATACCAACGAGAAAAATTAGTGGCTCGAGGCGTAATTGGGTTCTTGCTAAAAGTTTCTTCTTGATTCACTACTGAATAATAACAACCTTTAGACATAATGTAAATAAAACTTAAATGGAAAAAAGAGGGCTATTTCTTTTCTGTAACAAGTCGGTGGGAAAATCATTTGAAAAATAATGAAAATATGGGAGAATAAAGGTAGTTTGAACAAAATTTCTATGCGTGCTTCTTATTTTGTTCCTGATAACCGTCCTTGGTTTCAATCTTATGCTCCGGGGATGAATCACCATTTAGATTATCCCGAGGTTCCTCTTTTTCAGTTTCTCAATGATTCGGCGGAGAAATTTCCAGAGAGGACTGCTTTAGTGTTTTACGGGAAAAAGACTAGTTATCAAAATTTAAAAAATTTATCTGACAGATTTGCTCAAGCTTTACAAGATTTAGGTATTAAAAAAGGCGACCGGGTCGCCTTTTTGCTTCCTAACAGCCCCCAATTTCTCATCGCTTATTTCGGTGTCTTAAAAGCAGGCGGGGTGGCTATCCCCCTCAATCCTTTATATCTCCCCAAGGAGTTAGACTATGTTCTGGCTGACGCTCAACCCAAGATTCTCATTTCCTTGGAAATGTTTAGGCCAAAGTTGAGTCAGATAAAAAAAGACCTAGTTCCGACCATTGTTTTATCAGACTTGTCTTTCTATTTACCCTTTCTCTACAAGACACTTCTGAAAATTAAATCTTGGTCTCCTTTTGCTTCAAAGCTGGACCTTTATGGCCAGCTTTTTGATTTTGAAAAGCTTTTGAAAGAAAGTGATGGGAAATATCAACCTGTTTCTTTTCAACCGGAAGACTTAGCTCTTTTGGTTTACACTAGCGGGACAACCGGAGAGCCTAAAGGGGCAAAACTGACCCAGAAAAACCTAGTAACTAACTTAATACAGACAGCTACTTGGCTGAAGGAGGCGATTAGAGCTGGTCAGGACGTAGAATTAGGGGTTTTACCCTTTTTTCATATTTATGGCATTACGACCTCTTTGAATCTAGCCATTCATTCAGCTCTGACCTTGGTTTTATTTCCCAACTTCCATTCTCGGGAGATAGCCAAGGCGATAGCTAAATACAAGATAAACTTGACTCCTATGGTTCCTGTTATGCTGCAGGCAGTAATGAAACGCCATCGGGAAAAACCAAAGAAGTATGATTTTTCTTCCGTTCGTTTTTGGGGAAGCGGGGCTGGGGCCTGTTCTCCCGAGCTTATCCAGGAAATTAATGGTCTCGGAGAAGGAGTGGTGATCGAAGGTTATGGTTTAACGGAATCATCGCCTTTACTGGTAATGAATCCCTTCGGCAGCCATCAAAAACTAGGAAGCATTGGCCTTCCTTTGCCGGATACAGACTGTCGGGTGGTGGGTTTGGAAAAAGGAGAGGAAGTTCCTTCCGGGGCAAGAGGGGAGTTATTAGTAAAAGGACCGCAGGTATTTTCCGGTTATTGGCAGAATGAAGAAAAAACGAAAAAAGTCTTAACAGCTGATAGCTGGCTGCGGACAAAAGATATCGTTTATTTAGATTCGGAAGGTTACATTTTCTTTCAGGGAAGATTGGATGATGTCATTAATGTTGGCGGGGAAAAGTTTTGGCCGCAAGAAGTGGAAAATATTCTCGAGCAACATCCAGGAGTTGAAGAAGCAGCGGTCGTCGGTTATCCGGATCCCTATTTTGGGGAAATGCCCGAAGCTTATATTGTCCCTTCTAGGGAATGCAAAAATCATTCTGCCCTACAATGGGAGTTGCCAAAATTTTGTCGGCGGCATTTAAGAAAATATAAAATACCGGAGAAAATTCACTTAGTTTCTCAAATTCCCAAATCTCATCTTGGAAAAACCTTGCATTATCAATTGAAAAAGGGTCAAGAGAACAAGGAAAGTTCTAAAAGTAGTTCCTGAAGGAGAAAGGAATTATGAAAACAGCTTACAAAACTTTTTTTTACCAAACCGAAGAATTATTTGATTTCGTAGATGCCACTGAGGAAATCAAAAAGTTTGTTAAAGAAAGCGGTATCCAAAATGGCTTAGTTAATATCCAAATTATGCACACTTCAGCCGCTCTCATTATTAATGAGCACGAGCCCTTATTGCTGGAGGATATGAAGAGAAATCTGGAGGCAACGGCTTCTAATAAATTGAAATATCAACATGATGATTTTTCTGTTAGGACAGTGAATTTATGTGACGATGAATGCAAAAATGGCCATTCTCACTGTAAAGCCATTCATCTCCTTCCCTCGGCGACCTTAAATTTGATTAAGGGAGAACTGCAACTAGGAGAATGGCAAAGGATAATGTTAGTAGAGTTAGATGGTTCCAGACCCAGAAAAATACAAGTTGTAATCGTGGGAGAGTAATTTTTCTCTGGCAAGACTCTCTGTTACTGATTGCAGAAAAGAGGAAATTTTGTAGAAAGAAACTCTGCTTATCTGTTTATTTTTTGGTTTTACCTAGGGTTAAAATATTCATCTGCTCTGGAGAGAATAATTTAGCAATTAAGGTTCTCATTTGGTCGAGAGTAATGCGGTTAATCCTTTGAAGTTTTAGCTGGGGGCTAAGGACTTCTTGGTTTTTGACATAATGTTCTCCGACTAAGCGAGAAAAGTCGGTTGGAGACTCAAAGTCAACAAGAGAAAAATAAAGATATTGTTGCGTATAAGCCAACAGGAAGAATATTAAAGCTG
>CAZTQU010000029.1:0-3432 GCA_964615735.1 uncultured Candidatus Saccharibacteria bacterium | reverse complement strand
TAAAATCCCCCTTTAATAATTTGAAGAAAAAAAAGACGACCAGCAAAAACAAGGCTGATCAAGAGAATAAAACCTAAAAGAAACCAAATTCTTTTTCTGGACATCTTACTTCGCTGCCATTCGCTGGGTGCTTAAATCTAAGTAAGCCAGATTTTCCACTGGCACTAAACCCAAAACTTCAATCTTCGGCGAAAGTGCTTCTAAGGTAGTTAAATGCTGATAACGATTATCCAAGCCCTGGACAAATTGCCTCAGCTCTCCGACCTCAGTTTGATAGGATTTCACCTGGTAGGAATGGTGAGTGATACTTTGCACCTGAACCATGTAAAAACCAATCAAAAATGCTAGGGTAATGACAGAAGAAAGAAAGATAGTTTTTTGAAGAAGAGTGGAGTGAGTGTAAGCCATTTTAAATTAATTTAATTTTTTTGAATAATTCTTAATTTAGCTGACCTTGATCGAGGATTTTTCGCTTTTTCCAGAGAAGAAGGAGTAGCTGGCTTCTTAGTTAGAATCATTCCCTGGCCTTGCTTCTGAACTTCTCGGAAAAATTGTTTGACAATTTTGTCTTCCAATCCTTGAAAAGTGATAAGGGCTAATTTTCCTCCCGGCTTCAGAATGTCTATCGCCTGAGGAAGAACCTTTTCCAGGTTTTCCAATTCTCGATTGACGGCAATTCTTAAAGCTTGGAAGGTTCTAGTAGCCGGATGAATTTTCCCTTTCCGGGGAACAACTCGCTCGATCAGGGCAACCAACTCCGGCACTCTCTCAATAGATCTTACTTTTCTGGCCTTTATAATCTCCTCCGCTAAGCGGCGGTGAAATCTTTCCTCTCCACAGTCTTTGAGAATTCTTTCTATTTCTTCTCGAGGCCAGTGGTTAATGATTTCTTTCGCTGTCAATTTTTCTCCAGGACAATAACGCATGTCTAACTCCCCTTTTTGCTGAAAGCTGAAGCCCCGAGGAAAGTTTTCCAGATGCCAGCTCGATAAGCCCAGGTCTAAAACGACACCAGCCACCTCTTGGAAATTCTCTCGCTGGACGATTTTTTTTAAATGAGCAAAATTATCACCAACCAATATCAGCCTTGACTCCCACTCCGTTCCTCTGATTTTCATTCTCAATCTCTCGACTACTTCCGGCGTCCAATCGATTCCCAGCACTTTTCCATTCGGCTTCGTTTTCTGGAGAATAGCTAGAGCATCTCCTCCTCCGTTTACCGTTGCATCTACAAAATTTTCATTCGCTTGAGGATGTAAATAATCCAGAAGCTCCTTTTGCAAAACTGAAAGGTGCATTTTAGACTCCTAATTCTCCTAATCTTTCAGCCATATCCCCTACTTCTTTCTCCATTTGTCCTTTGTATTTATTCCATCCTTCCTCACCCCAGATCTCAACCCGATTATAAATTCCAATTACCGCCACTGACTTCTCAAGATGGGCATAACCTTTCAGGTAATCAGGGATTAAAATTCTTCCTGCTTTATCTAATTCCACTTCCATGGCTCCAGCTAACATTAAACGGCTGAAGCCGCGAGCATCTGATTTTGAAAAAGGCAGCCGACTTAATTTGGCTGCTAATTCTTTCCAATCTTTTTGGGGATATAGAAAAAGGGACTGATCCAACCCTCGGGTAATAACCACTTTCTTTCCCAGCTCTGGCCGGAATTTGACGGGAACGGCTAACCTCTTTTTTGAATCAATAGTGTGGTGATATTCGCCGATGAACATAAGTTATCCCCTAATTGGTAAAGTTACCCCCATATTTATCCACATATACTCACTAACCTTCACTAATCTTCACTTTACTCCCATCCCTCCTCCTTGTCAATCTACAATTTCCCACTTAAAAGAAGCGGAAAAATAGGAAAAAAGATGGTTTTATTCACCCTTTATCCCCATGAACAAACCTATCTCCGAAGAGATAGGTTTAGAAAATCCTTTTTCAATTGTCCAATGATCTTTTTCCTCTTATCTTGCTTCCGAAGACAATTTTTTCAGTGTCTGTTGAGCCCGGTAGTCAAGAGCTTGTTTCTTCCGCTGACTCAACCATTTTCTGATAAGAATAAACTGCTTTCTTAATAGAAGAACACCAGCCAGAGCAATAACTAAAGGAAGAATGAAATAATCAAGCCATTTATTACCTGTTCCCGTAGCGACGGTAGAAACTCCAGCTACTTGACTCCTCGCTATCTTGACAGTCGCCGTATCACTATCAGTAACTTGGCCGTTAGAAACCTGGCTTGTATTAGTCAAGGAAGTTAAGCCGTAGTTAAAATTAAAACCAGAGGCAACCACAGTTGTAAACTCAACTCGGCAATATTCACCAGTATCAATATCTTTTAAGTGAGCCCCCGTCAAAATATTTTTGGAAGTAGGAATACCGTCAATCCTAACCGAATTCTCAATCAGATCCAATTGAGCCGGTAAGCTATCAATCAGTATCAAATTTTCCAAGGAATCAGTTCCTAAAGAGGTAATAACAATACGGAATTGCACTTGATCCAAAGGATTGGCAAAGACTGTTTCTTGCCAGGTTTGTTCCCCCTTGGTTAGGTTTCTGGCTGTTTTTTCTACTCCTAAGCGAATATCACCAGCAATAATTATACAATCTCCATTCTGGCAAGTTTCATCACTATCACATTGTTCTACTAATTCACGATCGCTATAAGAGTCAGAATAACAAAGACCACCGGCGCAACCCCGGTCGTAACATGTTCTTTGTCGATAGACATCTCCGAGATAACAATAATTTCCACTCCAACTCAAGCAAGAGTCATCACCGCATTCCTCATATTTGCTTTCCCGAGCTCCGCAAGAGTTATACCAGTAACTATCATTGAGATAGCATTGTTTAGTGCTATGGGAAAGACAACCCGATCCACAATCCTGGGAACAGTTAGTAGAGTTTTCTCCGCAACCGGAGTTACAAGTACCGTTTCCACAGTAAAAACATTGGGTATCACAACTTTGCCAATTAGACCATTCTAGGCAAGAATCACTATCGTGGTTGCCGCAGGTGCGGCCAGAAGTCCCCGAACATTGATGCTGACCGGTGCTGCATTCGTTAGTACAGCTAACTCCACAATCCTGAGAACAATTGGTAGAGTTTTCTCCGCATCCGGAATTACAGGTACCGTCGCCGCAAGAAAAGCATTGAGTGTCGCAATTCTGCCAGCCAGACCATTCTAAACAAAGATCGGAATCATAGTTACCGCAAGTGCGGCCAGAAGTCCCCGAACATTGATGCTGACCAGTAAAGCCACATTCATGTGTACAAGAACTGACTGGCGTATAAATATAGCTAGTACAGGGTGAAGTACACTCTCCGGTTGAATAGGTATAGGTCGTGCAGGGTGAAGTACACTCTCCGGTTGAGTAAGTATAGCTAGTACAGGGTGGAGTAGTACAGCCTCCGGTTGAGTAGGAATA
>CAZTQU010000028.1:0-3433 GCA_964615735.1 uncultured Candidatus Saccharibacteria bacterium | reverse complement strand
TCTTTAGGGAAAAGGACTTTGAGTTGATTTTTTTGTTTATAGAAGTAGAATAATTTCATAAGCAGCTTAGAACTGAATTTTAAACCTTAATTTTTTAAGTTGACTAATTGATTTTTAAATGTTAGCATTGCTGACATAAGATAGTTACCTGACAAAAATTTAGTCGAGTTTATTTAAGGGACTAAACTTTAGGATAAAACCTTAAAACATTGATTCAATTAATTGTACAAACATGGAAGGAACAATTAAGACTCTTACAGATAGAGGGTTTGGATTTATTACTGTTGATGGCGAAGAAAAAGATTTGTTTTTTCACGGTAATGAACTTAAGGATGTAAAGTTTGAAGAGTTGAAGGTAGGCGATAAGGTCTCTTTTGAGAAAGCTGATTCTCCAAAAGGACTTAACGCAACAAACGTAACTCGCATTTAAGGGTTGATTTAGTAAAATCAGGCAGATGAAAATCAAGCTTATTCTCGAGCTTGATTTTTTTTATTGGCTATTGGAGATGTTTAATTCTCCATATGCGTTAAAATAGTTTGTAACATGCTCATCGATGATGTCGAAGTAAAAATAAACGCTGGTAACGGCGGGAAAGGCGCGGTGGCGTTTAATAAAAATCTGATGTCTTTGGGTCCGGTTGGCGGCAGCGGCGGCAAAGGCGGCAGTATTTATATTGAAGGGGTTTCTGATTTGAGTGCGCTGAATAAATTCCGTTTTAAAAAAGAAATTAAAGCTCAAAACGGGCAGGACGGCCGTTCGCAATTTCGCGACGGCAACGACGCGAAAGATTTAGTTTTGCCGGTTCCTGTCGGAACCGTGGCCCATTTCGAGCGAAGCGAGAAAAAAGGTTCTGCCGAGCAGAGCAAGGCAGGTTCTTACAATCTAAAAACAGGCGAAGATATTGAGATAACTAAAATTGGCCAGCAGGCAGTAATTGCTCGCGGGGGAGCCGGAGGAAGGGGTAATTTCCATTTTCGTTCCTCGACTAATACAACTCCGAAAGAATTTGAATATGGAAAGCCAGGAGAATTTCTTGAAATTCATTTTGAATTGAAATTAATTGCTGATGTGGGATTCATAGGACTGCCCAACGTGGGTAAATCAAGCTTGCTCAATGAGTTGACTAACGCCAAAAGTAAAGTGGCAAATTATCCATTTACGACCTTGGAGCCGAATCTGGGAGTTTATTATGATTTGGTAATAGCTGATATTCCCGGACTTATTGAGGGCGCGTCTAAAGGCAAGGGCCTGGGTATTAAATTTTTACGGCACATAGAGCGCACGAAAATCCTTTTTCACTTTGTAGCCGCAGATTCTGCAGACCCAGTTGCAGATTATAAAACGGTGCGTAGCGAGCTAGAGGCATACAATAAACTGCTTCTGGAAAAGCCGGAATATCTTTTTATAAGCAAAAAAGACGCAGTTTCAGAGAACGCCGCCCACGAAGTGGCAGAGAATCTTAAAAAATTAAATAAAAATATAATACAAATTTCTATATTTGATTGGGATAGTATTGAGCTTGTTAAAAAAATACTCAATAGTTTAATTTTGGAGAAAACAGAACAGAAAAGATAACTTTTATTTTATCGATAAATCTGTTATGATTTCAAAAGGAAAAGGTCAAAAATATTAATCATTAAAAAATAAAAATATGCCAACTATAATCTGGATAATTTTAGGGGTAATTGCTTTTATAGTTTTAATCTCAATCAAGCAGATAAATCAGTACCAAAAAGGAGTTAAGTTTACTTTGGGGAAGTATACTGGCTTGATGGAGCCTGGCTGGAAATTAGTTTTTCCGATTTTTCAATCTTACCAAAAGGTAGATTTAAGGGTGAAAGCGGTTGACGTTCCCAACCAGGAAGCCATTACTAAGGACAATATTTCGGTGTCCGTGAATGCGGTTATCTACTACAAAGTTCAAGAAGCAGATAAAGCGGTGTTGGAGGTAGAAGATTTTTACTATGCTATTTCCCAATTAGCCCAGACAACAATGAGAAACGCCGTCGGTCAAGTAGATTTAGACGAACTTCTTTCCCAAAGAGACAGGGTTTCCGAAAACATAAGAAATATTATTGATAAAGCTTCCGACCCCTGGGGGATTAAAGTTCTCAATGTGGAATTAAAAGACATTACTTTGCCGGAAGAAATGAAAAGAGTCATTGGCAAACAAGCGGAAGCAGAGAGAGAAAAAAGAGCAATAATCATTAAGGCTGAAGGAGAAAGGATGGCCGCCGATAATATGGCCAAAGCCGCCCGAATTCTGTCAGAAAGCAAAGGAGCTCTTCATTTAAGAACCCTCCAGTCAATCAATGATATAAGTTCTGACCAATCAAATACAATTATTTTTGCTGTGCCCTTAGAAGTTTTGAGAGCTTTTGAGAAATTCGGGAAAAATTTGCCGGAAGAGAAAAAAGATGAGGAGGTAAATTTATAATTAATAGAATAGACATAATGGACACATGGCAAAAAGAAGAAAAGGCATAGGAGATAAGAAAAAAACACATTCTCATAAAACTAAAAAGCGGCTGGAAGCAAAACGGCTGATGCTTGAAGCCAAGAAAAAGAAGAAGAAATAACTAGAAAGCGGAGAACAGGTTATAAAGAGCATAGACAAGCAACACCTCTATGTTCTTGCTCCTTTGTAGCGGCAATAATTTAGAGGTGTTTTGATTTCCGGCACGTTGTCCGATAATTTATTTGCCTGAAATATGGTAGAATAAAAAAGTCGTTAGCATCTAATTAGGAAAATAGATTAACAAACAAGATGAAATTTTTTAAATCATATACCTTCACTTGGTGGCAGATAGGAATATTCAAACTGGCTCTGCTGGCCGGCGGCGTTGCTGCCGGAGCTTATTGGTATAAATTCTTTGGGGCCAATTTAGCTATCTTGGTTATCATTGCGGTTATCACGGGTGCATATACAATGTATGTGGCTTTGAAGTAGTGAAAGCTTCAGTTAAAATTATTATCGCGGCAGCAGGCGGGAATCTTGGCTTCGACTTACCCGGAGCAGACTAGGGAGGCCCGCCTTTCTTTGTCCTTGACTTGAGAGGAGATTAGTATAAAATATAATTATATCGTTCGTTATACAAGGAGGAAAGATGAGTCAATGGACAATAAGAGAACAGAACGGTCTTATAATTGTCTGGCTATGCCCGGAACCGGTGGAAATTGCTTTTTCCATTTCTTCGGGAGGAGAAGTTAGGGAAGCCTGGCGGGCGACAACGGCTGAAAAGATAGAAGCGGTCGATGTGCCCGCAAAGATGGTTTTGCGAGCGAAGGAAGCGGCTGTGTCGGCGTTTAATCATCGGCACTCGAAATAATGTTCTTCAATAGCGGCGCCTACTCGTGCGAGTGGGCGCTCTTCAAAGAATGTTATCAAATAAACATCGCTTTTTTATTTTTCCTAAGTTTGATTGACAGAGT
>CAZTQU010000027.1:0-3468 GCA_964615735.1 uncultured Candidatus Saccharibacteria bacterium | reverse complement strand
TTGCTTTCCGGGAAGTAAATATAGGAGCTTTGAGTCGCCGCCTGTAAAAGATAAACCATTGTCTCTCCTTCCGCTGTGCTTTCCAGCTTTCTGCTTCCATCTTTAACCCAAAGCCGGGCAGTCATTACTTCCTCACCTGGATAACTCGTCACCATATCAAGTGCATAGGAAGGAAGATCTTTTGCCGTTGCTAAAACTTCAGCCAAAGGAGATTCTGATGTTCCCTTCTCCTCTGAACTTCCTCCGGGTAAAGGAGTCCCCTCGTCAACTGGTCCTTTGCTCCCCCACCAGCTGATTCCTACCCAGACAACTATCCCGACAATAAGAACAGGGACAATTAATTTTGAGTACTTCATAATTTGAACGATTAATTTTACTTTTAAACGTTAATCTTTTGAGCAAATTGTCCTATTCCGGGCAGAGATTTTTTCTTTCCCTGGAGAACATTCATAATACCGATAATCGAGAAAACAACCCAAAGAATCCAAGCAAATAAGCCGATAAACCAACCAAGCAAAGGAATCCAAGCGATGAAACTAGTAATTAATTCAGCAATAAACAAAATCAGCCCCTGCTTGGCATGATATTGACAAAAATCATCATCTCGGCGAACCAGTAAAGGAATTAAAAAGAGGATTCCCAAATAACTTAGAATAGCAATTCCGTCTTCTTTCCTTTTAGAAGTCGGGGCAGAAGACTTTTCTTTTTCCTGAGGAGGATTAGATATTTGATCCATAATAATTTACTAATAAAAATTAATTTTAGTCGACCAATTAAAGTGGTGACATTATAGCACAAGCGATTAAGAGAAGAAATCATTCTGGAAAATTTGGGTCAAATCTTCCGTTAACTGCTTGACTTCTAAAGTAATTAATGTTTATAATTAGAGCGCATGTAAGTTTCTCAATAGATTTTCTCCCTCTTTTAATTAATAATAATTAATTAAGGAGGAAAGGTGTGGACCTTCGAAGCAGAAGCTAGAGAGAAGAGGTCGCCTTACAAATAAAAATTCATTACAAACATTCTAATGAGCAAGAAGTTATACGTAGGAGGTCTTTCTTACGACACAACGGAAGACTCTTTGAAAGACGCCTTTGCAAAATCAGGAACTGTTGAGTCAGCTGCTATCATCACAGATAAAATGTCTGGTCGCTCAAGAGGTTTCGGTTTTGTGGAGATGTCTTCTGACGAAGAAGCCCAGGCAGCTATCAAAGCCCTGGACGGCAAAGAGCTGGACGGTCGAACGTTGACCGTTAATGAAGCTCGTCCGATGTCGGAAGGTCCTCAGCGCTAAAGTCGCTACCAGCAAGTATTAAAAAAGCTGGCAGCAAAAGAAACAAAAACAGGGTTACTAACCCTGTTTTTGTTTCTTAAAACTAGTCAAAAAGTTGAGCCGTTAAATATTCTACCGGGGCAAAATCATCCGTGAGAATAAAAGCCGAGCGAAGATTAAGATCTCGAGGATTAATAGGTTTTTTCTGCTCTCCACTCCAATCAATACCCGGAGAACCATTCTTCAACCCCAGAAGAATATAATTTTGCAATTTCTGCCTGTCGGGAGAAGCTACGGGAAACAAATAAGTTTTTTCAAAAATCAAATGAAAGGTTTTAATTTCTGAAAGAAGCAAGTCCCTCCCCTCTCCCTCCAAGCGGCCGATGATATTTATTAAAAAAAGGCCGTTCTCGGCCAGTCTGCTTTCCGCCAGGGCAAAGAATTCTTGGGTGGTAAAATGAATGGGAATGGAATAAAGAGAAGAATAGACATCAGCAAAAATTAAATCATAGCGCTGACTTGTTTCTTGAAGATACCTTCGGCCGTCAGTAAGGTGATTAAATAATCTCGTCCCGACTGGCAGTTTAAAATATTGCTGGGCTAAGGAATAAAGAACTGGCTCAATTTCCACTACGTCCACTCTTTGAATATTATTCTTCTCCAGAAGAATTTTCCGGGGATTAGAATAAGCCCCGCCCCCTAAAAAGAGAGCTTTCTCGGCTTGGGGATTCACTATCTTATACAAGCTATAATACTGGGTATAGGCAAAGGGTAACTCATCCGACTCTAGGAAGATACCCCCCTCCGCCGATCGATCAAGGTATAAAAATCGAGCTTCCTCCCCTTGCCATTGAATATTCTCAATAGTTATCTGGCTATAAAGTCCATCTTTCTGATAAAGAATAGATTTCGGCAAAGAGCGGAAAAGGGTCGCTAAGCTAAAAGCAAAAACAACTATTATCAAAAAAAGGGAGAAAATTTGAAAGCGATTTTTAGCCGGATTCTTTCTAGTCAACCAGTCCCCAAAAAGCCCGATAGCAATTAACAGGGCTCCAGTATAAAAAATAACCTTGCTTATTCCCCAGTGAGGAATAAGAAAGAAGCCAGTTAAAAAGCTTCCGGCAATACTGCCCAGGGTGGACCAAAAGAAAACGCTGCCTGAAACTTTCCCTATTTTTTTTAACTCCCGAGCCTTTAATCTAATGACAAAAGGAGACATCATCCCGAGAAGAAGGCTGGGAACAAAAAATAAAATCAAGCTTGCTACCGGCGGACCCACTTTCATCCCGAGCATTCCCCCTAAAAGCGGAAGGAAAGTTTCTGAAAAGAGTTGGATTAAAAGAGAAAAAAGTCCGGCCGCCAAGATAAGAAGGAAAAAGACAGAAAGCCGAGGATGCCTATCGGCCAAAACACCTCCTAGATAATAACCAAGACTTAAAGCTCCCAAGATAACGCCGATAATGCTGGAAATCGTAAAGAGAGTATTCCCAAAATAGGGCGCCAAAATTCTGGTGGCGGTTACCTCAATCACCAAAACCGCCGCTCCGGTAATAAAAACAATAAAAAGAAGAAAATTTTTCCCTAGAAAATTCATTAAAGATTCCCGATGACTTTTTTGGCTCATTAGACTTTTTTACAATTTGAATAACTTTTTAATCGACAAAATAATGGAAAATCTTTACTGGGATTCCTTTCTTTTGGGCTTTTCTAATGGTGTCCCTCGTCCCCAATCCCTTGCTTTCCGGTGTTTGGATGTGAAAAGTGATTAGCGCTTCTGAAGCCTGGACAACTCTCGCATCTCTCTCGTAGTACATCCTCTTTTTGGTTGCCTCGGTAAAACGAGAATCCGGGTATTCAATCAGGGCTTTAGAATTAATTTGCTTCAACTGGCTAAGTTGAGCCGCAAGATTCTCGGCTTGCGATCGAGTAATTCTTCCCAAGCGGGCTTGCTTTTGATAATGCTGAATGTATTTTTCTAAGGTTGTCGGCAGAAAAATTTTAATTCTTTCTGCCTCTGGATTATATTTTAATGCTTCGTCAAGAGCAATAGAATCAACTCCTAAAGCTCCCCCGGAAACCAGTCCGTTGCCCTCTTGAATAATTTCTTGAACCGTTTGACGCACTTGATTTTCAATTTTTCGAGTGGTCTTCCGCCAACCACCGCTAATCGCTATCCATCGCATATTTGTATTCTA
>CAZTQU010000026.1:0-3600 GCA_964615735.1 uncultured Candidatus Saccharibacteria bacterium | reverse complement strand
CGACAACGGTCTATTCTTTGGGGGCGAGTATTTTTAATCAAAAAGCGCTTCAGAAGGCAGCCAGTTTGAAAGATTCTTCTTTACCAGAACCTCTTCCCATTATTGTCAATAAGTTCCTCTTGGCGGAAAACTTGGCTTATATCGGCGAGAACGATTTAGTTATTTTAAGGCAGCTTTGGCCAGGACCGACCACCGTTCTTCTGCCTCGGAAAGCTTCTCTCTTTCCGGAGTTAGTGGACAGCCAAGGGAAAATAGCTTTGCGATTTTCTAATAATACAGCCGGGGAAATTATTCAAGAAGCAGGTTTTGCCATTACTGGCTTGCCGGCTTTCAGTTGCTCCGGTTTTCCTATTGTCCAACCGGAAGGGATTGATCTCTCTGTTGACCTTATCGTCAAAGGCATCTGCCAGTTTGCTGAGCTTTCGACAATAATCGATTTAGCCGAGAAGAGCATTAAGCGGAGCGGAGCAGAAGAGGAGAAAGTAAGAAAAATTCTCCAATTAAAAAGTTGAAAATGGTTTCCGAAAAAAAAATGGTTTCTGAAAAAAAGAATTATCTTCGTCGAGCCAAGCGTATTAATATTCTCATTGTCGGCCTGGGGGGCGGAGGAGGAAGAATCGTTTCTCATATCACCCAGAAACTTAAGGGCAACCGTTTTGTAGCGGTGGATACTGATGCCTCTCGTCTCGAAAAGATTCAAAGCCAAAATTTGAAAACTTTTCTTTTGGGAGAAAAGGTTACCCGGGGTTTAGGAACAGGCGGTAATCCTCATTTGGCGGAGCAGGCGGCCCAAGAAGGGAAGAAAGAAATTGGCCAGCTCCTGAAAGGAGTTGATCTAGCGGTTTTTATCTCCTGTCTGGGGGGAGGAGCCGGATCAGGGGCTTTGCCCGTTTTGGCGCAATCAGCTCAGGCGGCCCAAGTGCTCAGTCTAGGTATTTTTACTTTTCCTTTTCAATTTGAAGGAACGAAAAAGCAAAAGGTAGCTAAAAAAACTCTTAAGGAAGTGATTCCTTATCTTGATGCTTACTTGGTTATTTCCAATGAGAAAATTTTCAATCTAGTGAAGGGGGGCACCTTTCAAGAAGCTTTCTCTATAATCAATAACCATGTGGTGAATTGGCTGGAATCCCTCGTCAATATTATTAAAAAACCGGGTTTAATCAATATTGATTTTGCCGACCTGAAAACAATTTTGAAAAGCAAAGAGAGAAAGTTGTTTTTAAACCGTATCCAAGCGCAGGGAGAACACCGGCTGGAAAAAGTTCAGAAGGAGATAGGGAGAGACACCCTCGGTGTCTTTCCTCTGGAGAGAGCGAAGAGAATTCTCTTCTATGTCCGGGGAGGAAGGGACTTGAAGATGGCGGAAGTAGAGGCAGTCAGTCAGAAAATTAAAGAGCTCAATCCGGCGGCCAAGATTATTTTTGGCTTGGATAAAGAAAAAGGCCTCAAAGAAAAACTGGAGGTGACTCTTTTGGCTTTAATGGGAGAAAAGCAGCCGCCGAAGAAAACCCCGAAGAAAAAAAAGGCGGCTAAATCTTCGGAGAAGAAAAAGCGAACCCGAACTTTGCCGAGAGTAAAAAGAAGAAACGCCCTGGAGATTAAAAAAGAAAGCCAAAAAAAGGAATCAGAAAAAACTCCTCAAGAGGAAGAGTGGGCGATACCGGCTTTCTTAAGAAGAAAGTAATTTTAGAAAAATGTCAGCCGCTATTCAAAAATTAGTTATTGTTCTTAATCAGCGATCGAGGTCTTTCTTTCCCCTGGCTTCGGTAACGCCTTTTGAGCTTTGGCTCTTAGGAGAACAGCCCTTTATCCAATATCTCTTAGACGAAGCTAAAGAGGCGGGCTTAACAGAAGTGATTATTGTCGGGGAGAATAAGAGTAAAGCGGTCTTTTCTTACCTTACGGCCAAAGGTGGAGTGAATAAAGGAAAGCTTTCTTTCCAGTTTGTGGGGAGCGATCGATATTTAAGCAGCGGAGAGATTCTCTTAAAGCTGAAACCGAAATTGAAGGCTCCCTGGGCAATGGTTTGGCCGCGGGGGCTTTTGCTGGCTCCTATCCCCAGCTTTGCTCAGTTGGAGAAAGTTTTCCAGACTTCCCAGAGACCGGTCTTGGGATTAGTGGCGGACGATTTCAACAACCGTTGGCGGATAGAAGCTGAGAAGATTGCCCAGCGGATTTATAAAATTTCCCGGCTTTCTCCAGCTAAGAAAAAGGAAAAAGGAAATCTTTTAAACTTTTCCGGTTACTATCTCTTAACTCCGGAGGTCATCAGTTTTCTGGAAGCTTTGAAGAAAGAGGGAGCGAGAAACGAAGAGCTGGAGTTAGAGCGGGGCTTGTCCTTGATGAGAGAAAGTGGCCAGCCGATTTATGGTTATCAGCTGAAGGGAGAATGGCTGCCGGTTGGTTCGAAAGAAGATTGGCTGAAAGCAAATCTTCATTTAACCCTTTATCGTTCTTCTATTGAAGCTCAGGCTCGGGATTATTTAAAAGAAAAGCACTTATGCTAGGCCGGGACTTTCGGATTAAAAGACTGTCTGCCAGAGAGATTCTGGATTCTCGAGGGAAACCCACTGTCGAAGTTTGGCTGGAAACGAAGAGTGGGCAGGTGGTAGATGCTGTTCCGAGCGGCGCTTCCAGGGGGACAAAAGAGGCCTGGGAATTAAGAGATGGGAAAAAAGAGTATTGGGGGGAGGGAGTGAGCCAGGCGGTGGAGAATGTTAACCAGATTCTTGCTCCTGTTTTACTGGGAAAAGATGTCCGTCAGCAGGCGAAAATTGACCAATTATTGATAGATCTAGACGGAACAGAGAATAAGTCTCGGCTGGGGGCCAATGCTCTCTTGCCGGTTTCTTTAGCCGTCAGTCGGGCGGCAGCCCAGGTTTCTCATCTTCCTCTCTGGCGTTATCTTTATCAGTTGTTTCAAAATTTAGACGGAAGGCCGTCCATTGGTTTACCGCAGCCGAGTTTTAATGTTTTAAACGGAGGAGCGCATGCCGGAAACCAATTGGCTTTTCAGGAATTTATGGTTTTGCCCTGGCGGGAAAGTTTTCGGGAAAATCTGCGGGCGGGAGCAGAAATCTATCAAGGATTGAGAGAAATTCTTTTAAAAGCCAAAGGCCGGGGAGCGATCAATGTCGGAGACGAAGGAGGAATGGCTCCTCCTTTATCTCAAACATCAGTCGCTCTGGATTTTCTTCAGCGGGCAATGACCCATTTTTCTGGGGGGAGGCTAGGCCTTGATTGCGCCGCTAATGAGTTTTATCAAGATGGTCTTTACCGTCTTGATGGGCAGACCTTTAATCGTCAACAGCTCTTATCTTTTTATCAGCAATTAGCCAAGAAATATCCGCTGCGATTATTGGAAGATCCCTTTGCCGAAGAAGACTGGGCAGGCTTTACAGAGATTACTCGCCAGCTGGGAGAGGAGATAATTATTGTCGGGGATGACCTTTTAACCACCCATGTCGCCCAAATGAAAAAAGCGAAGGAGGAGAAAGCAGTGAACGGAGTGATTATTAAACCTAATCAGGTGGGAACTTTGACGGAAACTTTTCAGGCAGTGGCCGAAGGGCAGAAAAATAAATGGAAAATCGTTGTTTC
>CAZTQU010000025.1:0-3667 GCA_964615735.1 uncultured Candidatus Saccharibacteria bacterium | reverse complement strand
AACTGGCGGAGAGAGTGGGATTCGAACCCACGCGAGGAAAAACCTCACATGTTCTCCAAACATGCGCCTTAAACCACTCGGCCATCTCTCCTTCTCTATTATTCTACCATTTTTAGCTTCTCAATTCTCTCCTCTAACGGAGGATGAGTATCAAATAATCTGGTTAACCAAGATCCTTGATTTTTCCCTCGGAAAGGAGAAGCAATAAATAAATGAGCTGTTTCTGGTTTTGCTTTCTTCATCAGTTGTTCCGACCGGCCAATTTTCTGAAGAGCAGAAATCAATCCCTCGGGATAACGGGTTAAAAGAACTCCGGAAGCATCGGCCAAAAATTCCCTTTTCCGGGAAATGGCCGCCTGAATAATAGCCGCCGCCAAAGGAGCCAAGACCAGACCAACCAATCCCACTAAGATAAGAAGGAGGTTTCCTTCTCTATTACTTCGGGAGCGGCGGGAAAAGCCCAAGCGAAAAGACCAATAAGCCAAAGAACTGATCGCCCCCACCAAGACGACCACCATCGTCCCCAGAAGGATATCCCGACTCTTAATATGGGAAAGCTCGTGGGCTATTACTCCCGACAACTCATTCTCGTCCATTACTTCCAGCAAACCACGAGTGACTACAACAGCGGCATGCTCTTTATCCCGGCCGGTAGCAAAAGCATTCGGCTGGCTTTCTTCCATTAAATAAAGCTGGGGGAAAGGAAGGCCGGCTGTCAGACAAAGATTTTCTACTATCCGGAACAATTCCGGAGCTTTCTCTCTACTTAAAGGGATTGCTCCCACTTTTCTAATAACTAACTTATCCGCCCGCCAGTAAGCCAGCAAATTCTCCAAGCCAACTCCAAAAGCAACAATAACAAGAAGCCACCAGGAATTAAAAAGATAACTCAAGAACCAGCCAACTCCTAAAGCCAAGAAACTCAAACCCCCCATCAAGAGCCATGTCTTCCGGACATTGCTCTCTGCCTGAGAGTAAAGGGTAGCCATTAATCAAAGGCCACTTTAGGTACTTCTCTTGCCGCCGAACCTTCCACTTCAAACAAATCCATCGGCTGAAGATCCAGCTGTTTGGCTACCAAGAGATCGGGGAAAATCGCTAAGCGAGTGTTGTAATCCTTAACATTGTTATTGTAAAAACGGCGGGCGGCTTGAACTTTATCTTCGGTGTCAGTTAATTCTTTTTGTAATTCCAAAAAATGAGGGGCGCTCTTTAATTGAGGGTAATTTTCCACCACCGCAAAAAGAGATTTTAAAGAACGGGAAAGTTCTCCTTCTGCTTGCGATTTCTCCCCCACTTCACTCACGCTGACGGCTTTGGCTCTAGCTTCAGTAACGGCCTCCAGAACTTCTTTTTCGTGGGAAGCAAATCCCTTAACCGTCGCCAAGAGATTGGGAATAAGATTATATCTTCGCTGTAATTGAACATCAATATCAGCCCAGGCTTCTTTGCATCTTTGCTGCAGCTTCATAAAGCGATTATAGATAACCACTCCCAAGAGAAGTAAAACCAAAACGAATCCCAAAAGAATATAAAATAAAATTCCTAGTAACATAAGGTCAAATATTTTTAATTAGCTTCTCAATAATACCAGAAAGCTCCTCTCTAAGCAACGAGAGAAGCTTTCTTGTTTGGTACTAAGTTTTACCGCCTAACCCATATAGCCGCCAGGGGGAGCGTTGTCTATTTTTGGCTCCACTGGCTTTGCCTTCTCATAAACCATGGCCTCGGTAGTCAAGAGCATAGAAGCAGCGGAGACAGCGTTTTCCAAAGCCAACCTTACTACTTTGGTCGGATCCACCACCCCGGCTTGAATCAAATCTTCGTACTTTCCATTCAGAGCATTAAAACCATAACTGGGCCCTTTTTCAGCCACCTGGTGAATGACCACCGAACCGTCCACCCCGGCATTCTCGCTAATCTGGCGAAGGGGGCTCTCTACTGTCTGCCAAAGAGCTTTCAAACCAATCTTTTCTTCTCCGGTTACTTTTACTTTATCCAAAGCTGCTCTTGATCTAAGTAAAGCTATTCCTCCTCCGGGGATAATCCCCTCTTCAATGGCCGCTTTTGTCGCTGCCAAAGCGTCTTCCGCCTTATGGAAGCGGGCTTTCTGCTCCACTTCTGTTGGCGCCCCGACTTTAATTATCGCCACTCCTCCCACCAATTTTGCTTTCCTTTCTTGGAGGTGCTGGCGGTCAAAATCAGATTCCGTTTTCTCAATTTCCTTATTAAGAGCAGCAATTCTCTTCTCAATTTCCGCTTTTTCTCCGCTGCCGCCAATAAGAATAGTGTTATCTTTAGTGGCCACTACTTTCTGGGCTTGACCCAAGTCATTAATTTCTGTTTCTTCTAATTTCATTCCTATCTGTTCCGAAACAACCCGGCCGCCAGTAACCACCGCCATATCTTCCAAAATAGCTTTTCTTTGGTCGCCAAAGCCAGGTGTTTTTATCGCCAAAGCATTAAAGACTCCCTTCAGTTTATTAAGAATTAAAGTCGCCAAAGCTTGTCCTTCAATGTCTTCCGCCACAATTAAAAGTTCTCTCTTTCCCGCTTGATTAAGCTTTTCTAGCAAGGGCAAAATCTCCTGAATGGAGGAAATCTTCTGATCAGTAATTAAGATATAGGGATTTTTCAACTCCGCCTTCATCTCTTCCTGATCCGTTACTAGATAAGGGGAAATATAGCCTTGGTCAAAGCCTAGTCCTCGGACTGTTTCCTTCGACAAACCAAAAGTTTTTGATTCTTCGACTGTCACTACTCCGTCCTTGCCTACTTCATCCAAAACATCAGCAATTAATTTTCCCAATTCTGGATCTTCGGCGGAAATAGTGGCCACCTGAACAATTTCTTCCTTTTGCCTCACTGGCCGAGAAAGATCGCGCAGATAGTTAACCATGGCCTGGACTCCCTTTTCCATCCCTCTTCTAATGCTTAAAGGATCAGCCCCGGCGGTAACATTTTTTACTCCTTCGTGAGCAAGGGCTTGCGTAAGCACTACGGCTGTTGTCGTGCCGTCTCCGGCTGCTTCTTTAGTCTTTGAAGCCACTTCCTTAATGACCTCTACGCCTAGGTTTTCGCCCTTGTCTTCCAGTTCAATGTCTTCAGCAATCGTTACCCCGTCATTAGTGATTACCGGCGAGCCATAAGTTCTGGCCAGAACCACATTCCGCCCCTTGGGACCCAGAGTAACCTTTACCACGTTGGCTAACTGGTCAAGACCGGCTAAAAGTTTCTGGCGAGCTTCTTCGTGATATTTGATTTCCTTAGTCATAATTCTCTCTAAAGATTAAAAATTAAATGATTTATTTAATTAAGGGTTAAGGGTGGCTAAAATGTCTTCCTCTTGGGCAATGAGATATTTCTGGCCATCAATTTCCACTTCTTTGGGACCATACTTAGAAAATAAAACTTTCTCCCCGACTTTAATTTCCAGGGGGATTCTTTTGCCGGAATCAAGTTTTTTTCCCGGACCAACAGCAATAATTGTCCCCTGCTCCGGCATTTCTTCCGTCGCCGTGGCTGGAATTAATAAGCCACTTTTCGTTTTCTCTTTTTCCGGCAGAGGTTCGATCAAAAGATGATCAGATAATGGTTGAATCTTCATAAGCTTTCTTTAAAAATTACTTCATTAAGAAAGGTAGATGCTCTTTTCCAGAATCTCTAC
>CAZTQU010000024.1:0-3715 GCA_964615735.1 uncultured Candidatus Saccharibacteria bacterium | reverse complement strand
CGTCAGGCGCAAGAAGCCGAATACTTGGGACTCCAATAACGGAGTCACCGTTGTTTACGACGAGTTGGGAAGACCGTGGATTATCCGAAGAGAAAATACTTTCAAGATTGTCGATTTCGGTGCAATGATAATTCACGCGTACAATCTGGAACGGGGAGCTTATGTTCCCCATTCCAACGACGGCGGCTGGTTCATAACAGAGGTGATACCAGGGCTCTAGCCCATAATAAAGACCTGGAGCAAGTCTTTAAACTGCTCCTTTCTTTTTTTAAAAAAACTTATTCCTTGTTTTTACTGATATTAAAAAGCGGTCATTCTTTTAATAATTCATTCTTCTGATAAAATAAAGAAATCAGAAGGATTTCTATTTTTCTGACGAAATAAAGAAATCAGAAGAATTTCTATTTTTATGGATTTAGAGACACCCATTGAAGCCGTCCCCCGCATTGGAGCGGCTTACGCTCGAAAATTAAAGAAACTAGGTCTAGAGACAGTTCAAGACCTTCTTTTCTACTTTCCCCACCGCTATGAAAACCTTTCCCAAATCACCCCAGTGAAAGAAGTAAAGGAAAAGACTAAAGTTTGTCTCCAAGGAAAGATTACAGAAATAAGCAGTCATCCTACTTTCCGCCACCGTTTGACCATTACCGAAGCCCTCTTCCAAGATGGAACCGGAACCCTGAAAGTAGTTTGGTTTAATCAACCCTATCTGGCCGAAGAACTTTTAAATCAAGAGGTCTATCTGGCCGGCCGTATTAAGAGAGGGAAAGAAGGCATTTATCTTAGCAGTCCGGTCCAAGAAAAAGTCAAAAAGGGAGAAGAATCTCTCCACTTGGCCCGCCTGGTGCCTATTTATCCGGAAACGAAAGGATTAACTTCCCGCTGGCTCCGCTATATCATCAAATCCCTCCTGCCCGTCAAAAAACAATTAAAGGATCCTCTCCCTCCTGAAATAAGAAAGAAATATAAACTATTGAGTTTATCTTTAGCCATTGATGCCATTCACTTTCCTCAATCCTTAGCCAAGGCGGAAAAAGCTCGAGCGAGATTTGCTTTTGAAGAACTTTTTATCCTTCAGCTTCAAGCTCTCCAGTCAAAAATGAAAAACGCCTCTCAATCTGCTTCTGCTATCCCTATTGATATCCCTTTAGTCCAAAAATTTGTCCAATCTTTAGATTTTCAATTAACGCCTTCTCAAAAGAAAGCGGCTTGGCAAATTCTGAAGGACTTAGCCAAATCCCAGCCTATGTCCCGGCTCTTAGAGGGAGACGTCGGTTCGGGGAAAACAGTAGTCGCGGCGATGGCTGTTTTGAATACCGCTCACGCCAAATATCAAGCCGCTCTTATGGTCCCCACCTCCGTCCTCGCCCAACAGCATTTTCAGACCTTTTCCCGACTCTTCCAAGGCTTCCGCCTTAAAATCGGCTTATTGACCAACGAAGCCAGCCGCCTTAATCGCCGCTCTCTTCCTCCAGAAGAATTATTAGAAAAATTAGCTACCGGGAAAGTTGATTTCTTAATCGGCACTCATTCCCTGATTCAGAACCGAGTCCAATTTTCCAACCTCGCTCTGGTCATTATTGACGAACAACATCGCTTTGGCGTTCGCCAAAGGGCAAGGTTAAAAAAGGTCAGCGGACAGAAAACCGTTCCCCATTTTCTTTCTCTGACAGCTACTCCTATTCCGCGAACCCTCGCCCTCACCTTGTATGGAGACCTAGACCTTTCTTTATTGACTGAAGTTCCGGCTAATCGCCTACCTGTCCAGACAAAAATTATTGGTCCCGGAGAAAAATCGGCCAGCTATCAATTTATCCGGCAAGAAGCAAAGGCCAGACATCAGGCCTTTATTGTCTGCCCTCGCATTGAATCGGAAGAGGAAGCAGTAAAAACAGTCAAAGCGGAATACAAAAAACTTTCCCGAGAGATTTTCCCGGAGCTGAAAATCGGCTTACTGCATGGCCGATTAAAACCAGCCGAAAAAGAAAAGGTAATCCGGAATTTTCAGGCCCATCGTCTGCAGATTCTTGTTTCCACTTCCGTCATTGAAGTGGGTATAGATATCCCCCGAGCAACGGTGATGATGATTGAAGGAGCAGAAAGATTTGGCCTAGCTCAGCTTCATCAGTTAAGAGGAAGAGTAGGCCGCTCCTCTCGTCAATCATTCTGCTTCCTTTCAACTGAATTCACAACCGCTAACCGCCGCCTCCGGGCTTTGGTTAACTGCCAAGATGGTTTTGAATTAGCAGAAAAAGACCTTGAACTACGAGGGCCGGGAGATATCTACGGCGCTTCCCAATGGGGAATCCCTGATTTAGCGATGGCTAATCTTAACAACCTCCCTCTGATAGAGAAAACCCGCCAAGTAGCCAAAGAGCTGTTGGCAAAAAATCCCGAGCTTCAAAACCTCCCTCTTCTGCGTCAGAAATTAAAGCTTCTCCAAAAAACAACCCATTTAGAATAAGGGAAATTTGACGGGAAACCCTTTCTTGCTACTATTAAAGAAAACTAACTAAAAAATATGCTTTGGAGTCAAATATTTCTTGCTAATCTTAATCAGGTTTTAAATCATCGTCTATGGGGAAATACGGTTCAGGACTATTTGGTTTTCCTTCTCCTCTTTGGAGTTAGTCTGCTTCTCCTTCGTCTTTTCAGAAACATTGGTATCCAGAAAATAGCCAAGATAGCTAAGAAAACTAAAAACGAGGTGGACAATTTAGTTATCCAATCCCTTAAATCTCTCCCTTGGTTCCTTTATGCGCTGATTGCCTTTTGGGTTGCTTGTCGTTTTCTTCTTCTCCCGACTGGCTTCTACCGCTATTTCAATTTTTTTCTCCTAGTAGTTGTTGTTTATTGTCTGGTTAGAATCAGCGAAAAATTTATTGATTACGGAACCCAGAAATTAATTCAAGAAAAAGAAAAGAAGGGAGAGAAGCCCAGCCGTTCTTTTGCCAATTTAGTCAACAAAATCCTCCGCGGTTTGCTTTGGCTTATTGCCATCCTTCTTATCCTCCAAAATCTTGGTTTTCAGATAACCAGCCTAATCGCCAGTCTGGGAATTGGAGGTATCGCTATCGCTTTCGCCCTTCAAGCCGTTCTAAGCGACTTCTTTGCCTATTTCTCCATTCATTTTGATAAACCTTTTCAGATTGGAGACTTCATCGTCACGGAAAATGATATGGGAGTTATCAAAAAAATTGGTCTTCGCTCTACTCGCCTCCAATCCTTAAGCGGAGAAGAAATAGTAGTTTCTAATCAAGAACTGACCGCTAAAAGAATCCATAATTACAAAAAAATGAAGGAGAGAAGAGTCCAATTTCAGTTTGGAGTAGAATATCAAACCTCGACGGCTAAACTAGAAAAAATCCCCTCTCTGGTAAGAGAAATTATTGAGGGAATTGAAGATATTCAATTAGACCGAGTCCATTTTAAAGAATTTGGAGATTTTAGTCTAATTTTCGAAGTAGTTTATCTAGTTTCTAGCCCCGATTACAACCAATATATGGATATCGGTCAGAAAATAAATCTCGCCTTAAAAAGAAAGCTAGAAGAAGAAAAGATTGAATTCGCTTACCCCACCCAGACTGTCTTCTTAAGAAAAAACTCCTAGGAGAAAACTCCTAGGAGAAAAATAGTTTTTGCTACTAGAATTTTCTATTTAGACTTGAGTTAAAACTTTTTCCTTCTTTCCCCTTCGGACTTGGAAAGTCGTTTC
>CAZTQU010000023.1:0-3799 GCA_964615735.1 uncultured Candidatus Saccharibacteria bacterium | reverse complement strand
CTTCCTTCCCGCAACCAAGGCAGTTTCTTGGAAAAAATATATCTAAGAAAAAATTTCCTATTAACCTTAATCCCTCCCTTAACCCTTTCCTCATTTTGTTTTCCTTGGATATCCCTCAAAATTCTTTATACTAGCTTTTAGATTGAGGTTAAACCTCAACCGCTTCAGGTAATAGCATATTTAGAGAAAAAAGTCAACGGCACTTGCTTTTTTCTCTAGAGGGAATAAATTCTTAAGAAAGGAGGCAAATTTTCTAGAAGAAAAACTTGCCAAATCTTCTTTTCTGCTCTATTATATTCACCAATGCTAAAAACCACTCTTAATCTTAAAGAAAAACAAGACAGCTTGCGGCCGGTTTCCCGAGGAGATATGGTCAGGGGAAAGATTATTGATTTTGGTCGTTCCGCCGTCTTTATTGATCTTGGCCCTCAGGGGACAGGTATTATTTACGGCCGGGAATTCTACGAAGTGAAAAGCGCCTTCAAAAAGCTGAAGGTGGGAAATCAGATTACCGGAGAAATTATTTCCGTCGAAAATGAAGAAGGCTATCGGGAACTCTCTATCAAGCGCGCCATTTACCAAGAAGTCTGGGAGGAATTAAAAAACCGGAAAGAAAAGGAGAAGAGTTTAGAAGTAAAAATCTTTGGCGCCAACCGGGGAGGCTTGCTAACCAAGATCCATGACCTGCCAGCCTTTATTCCCGCTTCCCAATTAGCTACCGATCATTTTCCCCGGGTGGAAAATGCCAATAAGTCAAAAATCCTTTCCAAACTGGAAGAATTAATTGGCCAAAGCCTAAAAGTAAGAATTCTCGATATCAACCCCAAAGAGGAAAAGATTATTCTCTCGGAAAAACTGGAGGAATTAGAGAAAACGAAATCAGTCCTTAGCCGATACAAGGCCGGAGACACCGTTCAGGGAGAAATTACCGGCCTAGCTGACTTCGGCGCCTTTATGTCCTTTGGCTCTCCTCCCCTGGAAGGATTAATTCATGTTTCTGAACTGGGTTGGGGATTAGTAAAAGATCCGGCCGAGGTAGTCAAAGTCGGCCAAAAGATAAAGGCGAAGATTATTGACATCAGCCGAAATCGAGTTTCTCTTTCCTTAAAAGAACTAAGAAAGTCTTCTCCTCAGAAGAAAGTTTCTAAGAAAGAAGATGTCCAAGATAATTAAACAGATCGGCTGGGTGCTTCTTATCCTTGTCGCCCTCTCGGCCGTTTTTTCCCTTTTCGCTCCCTCGACTCCTGCTGAACCTCCTCAAGAAATAAGCTTGAGCCAGTTAGCGCAACAGATTCAGGCTGGAGAAGTGAAAGAAATTACCGTCTCTGGAGAAACTCTTCTTGTCATCGATCAGAATGACCAGCTTTCCCAAGCCTACAAAGAGGAAGGAGTGGCTTTGACTGACTCCCTCGCCCGACTTGGCCTTGCCCCGGAGCAGCTTCAATTGACCGATATCAAAGTGGAACCGGAAACGACCAGTTTCTGGTCCGCCTTTCTTCCCGTCCTTCTTTCCTTCATCATCCCAGTTCTTTTCTTTGTCTTTTTCTTTTGGCTCATCTTTCGCCGGGCCCGGGGAGGCATAGATCAGACTTTGAGCATTCTTCAATCTCCGGACCGGCAGTTTAATCCTCAAGCAACCAAAGAGAAAGTCAGTTTTGACGACATTGGCAATCTGGTGGAGGCGAAAGAAGAATTAATGGAGATTACTGATTTCCTGAAGAGCCCCCAGAAATTCTTAAAGATGGGAGCAAAAATTCCCCGGGGAGTTCTCCTTGTTGGTCCGCCGGGCTGCGGAAAAACTCTTCTTGCCCGGGCCATTGCCTCTACCGCCAAGGTTCCCTTCTACTACATCTCCGGTTCAGAGTTCATTGAGCTTTTTGTCGGCGTCGGCAGCCGAAGAGTAAAAAACCTTTTTTCCAAAGCCAAACAGAGCCAGCCAAGCATTATCTTTATTGATGAATTAGACGCTATCGGCCGGCGCCGGGGAGCGGGATTTATTGAAGGCCATAACGAAAGAGAACAAACTTTGAATCAGATCCTTACAGAAATGGACGGTTTCCAGAGGGAAGCAAGATGCATTATTTTAGCCGCCTCTAATCGTCCGGACGTCTTGGATCCGGCTTTGCTCCGGCCGGGACGTTTTGACCGGCGGATTGTTATTGATCTCCCCGACGTGAAAAGCCGGGAAGCAATCATTAAGATTCATTGCCGGAATAAGCCCTTAGACTCCAAGGTCAACCTCGCCGAAGTAGCTGAACAGACAGCGGGATTCTCCGGAGCAGACCTAGAAGACTTGGCTAACGAGGCGGCAGTTCTAGCTACCCGGCGGCAAAGAAACCAAATTGAACAAACTGATTTCTTAGAATCAATCGAAAAAGTTCTCTTGGGGCCGGAGAGAAAGAGTCATCTTCTTTCTAAAAAAGAAAAGGAGGTGGCCGCTTATCACGAAGCCGGCCATGCCCTAGTTTCCGCCTTGACGCCCAAAGCTGATCGGGTAAGGAAGATTTCTATTATTGCCCGGGGGTTAAGTGCCGGCCACACGCTCACCGTCCCAACAACAGAGAGAGGAATGCTGAGCCAATCCCAATTAACCGCCCAACTGGCCACTCTCCTCGGAGGATACGCTACCGAGAAGCTTTTCTTCCGGGAAGTTACCACCGGTGCCTCCAATGACCTGCAGAGAGCCACCAGCTTAGCCAGAAGAATGGTGGTGGAATATGGAATGTCCGAGCTGGGACCTATCAATTTCTCTTCTTCTACTCTGCCCAACTGGTGGCAGGAAGATTTTTTCCAGCGCCAGAACTACTCTGAAGAAGTAGCCCGAAAGATTGACAGCGAAGTAAAAAAATTCCTCTATCAAGCCCTGCGCCAGGATCAGAAACTCCTCCGCCGCCAGAAGAAGTTAATAACCCAGTTGGCAAAGGAATTAATAAAGAAAGAAACTCTTAGCCAAAAAGAATTTGAAAAAATCTTGAAAAAGAGACCTAAGAAAATTACTAAAAAGAAAAGAAAATTAAAGAAATAAATATTAGGCATGTAGTTTATCAGTAAAACAAAATCTTCTCCATGTTCTTTCAAAATGTTAGTGTTATAATGAACCAATGATTAGTTATTAGATTAAAATAACTTAAAGGTTCAATTATGGCCCGCTTTCGAGATCACCAAAAGGCACTAATTTTAAGAAAGCAAGGGATGAGTTACAGTCAAATCAAAAAAATCTTAAAGGTAAGTAAAAGTACCTTAAGTCTTTGGCTTAGAGATTATCCTCTATCAAGACAGAGAATGAGAGAACTTAGGGATTGGAATGAACAACGGATTGAAAAATGCCGAGAAACAAAGCGAAAAAAGAAAGAAAAACGATTAGAAGGTTTTTATCAAGAACAGAAAAAAATTATTTTTCCTTTTAATAAACGAGAACTTTACCTCGCTGGATTATTTCTTTATTGGGGAGAAGGATCGAAAACTCAGCTTACTAAACTTTCTATTTCAAACACTGACCCTTCTGTTATTAAATTTTTTATTGATTGGCTCACTAAATCTTTAAAAGTTTCTAAAGAAAAATTAAAAGTCCAATTACACTTATATAAAGATATGGATGTTAAAAAAGAAATTCAATTCTGGTCAAAAATTTTGAACATATCCTATAAACAATTTACAAAACCTTATATAAAGAAAAGCTTCCTTACTGCCATAAATCATAAAGGAGGATTTGGATACGGAACCTGTAATGTAGAAGTTGGAGGGGCAAGATTAGCTGAGAGAACTCTAATGGGATTAAAACTCATCAGCACTTATTATT
>CAZTQU010000022.1:0-3967 GCA_964615735.1 uncultured Candidatus Saccharibacteria bacterium | reverse complement strand
TTCGGACAGAAGATTCTCCTACCTCGCCGACATTATAATAGAAGAGATGGTAGCGGACCAAGGTAACAACTTTCTTCGTTTCCTGACGGGAAAATTTCAAGCGGGTCATAATCTTTTGAGTTATTTCCGCTCCCACGATTTCATGGTTGTAAAAAGTAGAATTCACCCCTTCTCCTTCTTTCGTTCGGGGTTTGCCAATATCGTGGAAAAGAGCAGCTAAACGGACAGAAAGATTGAAATTCTGCTGGACGGCATAATCTAGAGAACGAAGTAAGTGTTCATAAACGTCATAAATATGATGTTTGTTCTGACCTATTTGGTAACCCTCTTCTAATTCAGGAATGATATAATGTAAGAGAGATAATTGGCGAAGCATTTCTATTCCTTGGGCCGCCCGGGGAGAAAGAATGATTTTCACCAATTCATCTCTAATTCTCTCCGGAGAAATATGAGTTAAGCGAGACGCTTTTTCCTGGATAGCTTTTTGGGTTTTCTCTTCAATCTGAAAATCAAGAGTAGTTGCTAGTCTAACCGCTCTCATTAAACGCAAGCCGTCTTCCGCTAATCTTTGGCCGGGGTTGCCTACCGCCCGAATGGTTTTTTTCTTCAGGTCTGCCTGTCCCTGGAAAGGGTCAATAAAAATTGGTTTTGGCTTTTGGAGAGCTAAGGCCAAGGCATTAATGGTAAAGTCCCGGCGGCCAAGATCTTTCTCCAGATCATTAGTAAAAGTAACCGATTCGGGGTGCCTTTGATCCCGATAGGGTCCTTCTAAGCGATAGGGAGTAATCTCTATCTCCCGAAGAGACGGCTGTCTGCTTTTTGTTAGAACGGTTACCGTCCCATACTGATTGTCTAAAAAAGCTCGCTTCTGAAAGACAGCCATTATTTCTTCCGGCCGAGCATTGGTAGCGATATCCCAGTCATGAGGTTCTTCTCCCAAAAGCAGATCCCGGACACAGCCTCCCACCAGATAAGCTTCGAAATGATGCTCCTGAAGCTGGCTGACCACTCTTTGAATAACGGTCGGAATTTTCATCGCCCTCATTCTACCATAACTTGGGCCCTTTCCAATTGACGCTGGAGATAATCCGTGATTAAATTGAAACAAGAAACCTGAAGCGCCCATAGCTCAATTGGAGAGAGTAGATGCCTTCGAAGCATAAGATTGCAGGTTCGAGTCCTGCTGGGCGCATTGGATGATGAATAATAAATTTATCGGGATCAGTTTTGCTCTGCTGCTTTTTTTGATGCCGGTTCTGGCTTCAGCCGGGGTTTATCAGGCCTGCGATATTGACCCGGAAACTAATGAATGCCTGCCGGGCACAGAGAAGGCAATTTACTACGAGGGACTTGTTCCTTGCGGCAAGGAAGTAGTCGTTGGTGTCCAATTGGATGCTGACGGCCAGCCTCTTGTTGATGCTGACGGTCATCCCTTAGGAGGAAGTGAAGAAAATTTTCCCTGCCAGTTATGCCATGTTTTCTCCTTGGTTGATAACCTGGTGAAATTCGTCATGATCAGCATCGTCCCTCTGATTGCCGTTGCCATGTTTGCCGTTGCCGGCATTATGCTTTATACTGCCGGAGGAAGCAGTGAACGGGTTACCCGAGCCAAGAAGCTTTTCAAAGGAATAGTCATTGGCTTAGCCATTATCTATGGCGCTTGGCTGATGGTGAGTGTTGCCCTTTCTCTTTTGGGCGTGGCCGAATGGACTGGCCTAAGAAGCGGTTGGTATAAAATTCACTGCCCCATTCAGCTTCCTTCTTAAAGGCCCCTATAACTCAATCGGCAGAGTAGCTGCCTCTTAAGCAGCGAGTTCCAGGTTCAAATCCTGGTAGGGGCACTAATCTAAAAAAATTATGGAAAAAAAGAAAATTATTGCGGCCGCTCAAAGACATAAAAAAGATACCGGCTCCGCCGAAGTTCAAATTGCCCAGCTAACAGAAAAAATTGCCTCCCTGACCGAGCATCTTAAAATCCATCCCCAAGATAAGCATTCCCGCCGGGGTTTAATGACTATGATTAACCAAAAGAAAAAGCAGGAAAAGTATCTTCATTCTTCTTCAAAATGATAAAAAAATTCAAAGATCAGCGGGTAGGAGTCTTCATGGATGTGCAAAATCTCTACCATTCCGCCCGCAACCTTTATCAAACAAGAGTTGATTTTGGCCAGGTTTTAAGAACCGCCGCTGGAGATCGAAAACTCATCCGCGCTTTTGCCTATGTTATCCGAACGAAGACCGGAGAAGAACGGTCTTTTTTTGACGCCCTAACCGGTTTAGGAATTGAAACCCGGGTAAAGGATTTAAAAGAATTCTTTGGCGGAGCAAAAAAAGCTGATTGGGATGTGGGTTTGGCCGTTGATGCTATCCGCTCCTCTCCCAATTTGGACGTCACCGTTCTTGTTTCCGGAGACGGAGATTTCGTTCCCCTGGTAGAATATTTAAAAAACCGGGGAAAGCGAGTAGAAGTGATCGCCTTTGAAAAAACAGCCGCTCGGGAATTGATAGAAATCGCCGACGAGTTTATCAACCTGGAAACCAACGCTAAGCGTTATTTGCTCAAAGGAAAATTCTACGAGCATCTTAGTAAGCCCCTAACCGGAAAAGTAAACAGTTATCTTCATCCTAATGAGAAAAACATTTCAGACCAAAATTAGCGGGCAGGAATTAAAAATTACGGTCGGAGGGCTGTCTCTTCAGGCTGAGGCTAGCGCCCTCGTCCAATACGGAGAAACGATGGTTCTAGCCACCGTCTGCTCCACCCCTGGAAGAGAGGGAAAAGACTTTTTTCCCTTAACCGTTGATTACGAAGAAAAATATTATGCCGCTGGAGAAATTCTCGGCTCCCGCTATATGCGTCGAGAAGGAAGACCTTCCGACGAAGCTATTCTTAACGCCCGGCTGATTGATCGAGCTATTCGCCCTCTCTTCCCGGAAGGATTCCGCCGGGAAGTTCAGATTATCATCACTGTTCTTTCTTTCGACGGAGAAAACGATCCCGTTTTTCCTGCCTTGTTGGGCGCTTCCCTGGTTCTTGCTCTCTCGCCGCTTCCCTGGACTCAACCCCTAGGAATGGCCTTTTCAGCCCGAGTCGAAGAGGAATGGCGTCTTTTCCCTTCCTATGAAGACCAAAAGAAAGCCGAGGTAGAATTTACCGCCACCGCTATCCAAAAAGAAGGCCGCTGGTTGCTGAATATGATGGAAGCCGGCGCCCAGGAAACAAAGGAAGAAACAATTCTTGAAGGATTGAGCCAGGCCGAAGTGGCCTTTCAAGCGACTTTTGACTTTCAAAAGTCCATTATTCAAGAATATTCACCAGAGAAAAAAGAAGCGGAGATTCCCGCCCCTTCCGCCGCTTTAGAAAAAGGGGTTATTGATTTTCTTCAAGGGAATTTAGAAGAGTATCTTTTTGGCTACCAAGGATTAGAAGCCAAGAAAAAACAAAACTCTTTTTATGAAAAATTTAATCAATGGCTGGAAGAAAATTATCCGGAGGAAAAAGGAATGGCTTTAGCTTTCTTAGCAGAAAAAATGAGGGAGGTTGTCCATCAAAAAGCCGGGGAGGGAAAAAGATTAGACGGCCGTCTGGAAAATGAGATTCGTCCTTTAGCCGCGGAAATCAGTATCAGCCCCCGGGTTCATGGTTCCGGCTTGTTTTCCCGAGGATTAACCAAAGTTTTAACTATTTTGACCCTGGGTTCCCCCCGGGACCGAAAGAAAATTGAGGGGATGGAAGTGGTAGAAGAAAAGCGCTTTATGCACCAATACAACTTTCCTCCTTTTTCCACCGGGGAAGTAGTTCCTCTCCGGGGGCCGAAAAGAAGGGAAATTGGCCATGGCCATCTAGCCGAAAAGGCTCTCCTGCCAGTTTTGCCTAGCTTTGAAGATTTCCCTTACACTATCCGTCTCGTTTCCGAAGTTCTCTCCTCTAACGGGTCAACTTCTCAAGCTTCCGTCTGCGCTTCCA
>CAZTQU010000021.1:0-4295 GCA_964615735.1 uncultured Candidatus Saccharibacteria bacterium | reverse complement strand
AACATTAATAAAAGACAAAATTACTTTCTTGACTGTCGCTCACAATTTTTCCCTCCTTCAAAGTAACAATCCTTCCCTCCATCTGCCGAATGACTTCTTTGTCATGGGTAGCGACAATAACCGTCGTCCCTAACTGATGAATGCGTTTTAGAATCTCCACGATATCCCAGGTGTTATAGGAATCTAAATTCCCGCTTGGCTCATCAGCAATAATCACTTCCGGCTGGTGAATCAAGGCGCGAGCAATGGCTAATCTTTGCTTTTCCCCTCCCGATAATTGGTGGGGATAAGCAGCTGCCTTTTCTTCTAAATTGACAACGTTTAAAACTCGGGGAACATCCCGCTTAATCTCCTCGTCACTGGCTCCAATAACGGCTAGGATATAAGCGACATTATCATAAGCGGTTTTCCTTGACAATAATTTATAATCTTGGAAAACAACTCCAATCTTCTGCCGAATTAAGGACAAGGTGCCGCTATCGGCTTCATTGACCAGATAGTTCCGGAAAAAGACTTTTCCTTCAGTCGGTTTCTCTTCACCGATCAACAGCCTAATGAGGGTTGTTTTTCCCGCTCCGGAACGGCCGACTAAGCTCACCATCTCCCCTGGCTCCAGGGCCAGGTTAAGTCCCTGTAAAGCAATACTCTTCGGAGGATAAATTTTGCTAACGTTCTCTAATTTAATTATCATCTTTCCTGATTTCCTCTTCGATAAATAGCGTGAGCTCTCCATCCAGGACCGCCTCTGTCTGGGAAGTTTTTATCCCTGTTCGATGATCTCTAACCATCTGATAAGGATGAAGAACATAAGAGCGGATCTGCTGCCCCCAGCTGGCCTCTTTCCCCTGACTGCTCAAATCAGCTAATTCTTTCTTCTGCTCCTTTTCTTTTTTCCGCTGCAGCTTCGCCGCTAACATTGACATTGCCGTCGCCCGATTCATTCCTTGAAGTCTCTCTGACTGGCAGCTGGCCGTCAGGCCGGTTGGCAGATGGGTCACCCGGACCGCTGATTCCCGCCGGTTAACATACTGCCCGCCAGGTCCGGAAGCGCGAAAAGTGTCTACTCGTAAATCACGAGGATTAATTTCTACTTCTTTCTCTTCCAATTCCGGCAGAACTTCCACTAAGGCAAAAGAAGTATGTCTTAATCCCTGTTCGGAAAAAGGGGAAATTCTCACTAATCGGTGAACGCCGCTTTCCTCTTTTAAATAACCATAGGCGTACTTTCCCTTGATCTCCAAAGTGACTGATTTAATGCCAATCCTCCCATCTGGACCGCCCGGTTCGCCAAAGGTTTCACCCTGAATCTTTACTTTCCAGTTTTGTCTTTCAGCGTACCGCTGATACATTCGAAGGAGCATGGCCACCCAATCTTCCGCTTCCCTTCCTCCCGCTCCTGCTTCAATATTGAGAAAAGCCTTCCCGAAATCATATTTTCCCTTCAACAATCCCCGGACCTCTTCTTTCTTTATCTCCCGATCCAGTTGTTCTAATTGCTTCGTTATTTCTTCCGTTAATCCTTCATCCTCTTCGGTTAAGACAACTAAACTTTTTAAATCCTTGAGCTGCGCTTCCAAAGATCGGAAAGCTTGAAGACTTTCTTCCAAGTCAATTATTTTTTTCTGGATTTCTACCGCTTGATTCCGGTCTTTCCAAAAATCAGGCTGGCTAACTTTTTCTCTTAAAAGAGCAAGTTCTTTTTCTTTACTGGCCAAGTCAAAGACAGTCTTTTAAATGGTAGAAACGGCTTTCTAATTCCCCAAGATTAACAATGATAGTGCTCATAGAAAAAAAGTAAAAATTTTTTAAGATAAAAATTTTTTAATAAAATGGTCTTTAAGAAGAGCCGAGAGAGGGATTCGAACCCACGACCTGGCGCTTACGAAGCGCCCGCTCTACCAACTGAGCTATCTCGGCTTAGAATTCTCCCTTCTCAACTTAGTCTTATTCTACCAGAACTTCTCAAAAAGAAAAAGCCAGTTATCCGCTTCTTTCCCGGAATCTGTTTGCGAGAATTACATCAAAGACTCTAATTTTAGCTTCCGATTCTCCATTATAATCGGCTCTTCTTCCCCCAAGAAGCTAGTAATAATCAAATCGGTTGCCTCATCTTTAGTTAATCTCCGGGTTCGCAGATAATTAAGCACTTCTTCTGAAATTCTGCCCACCGAGGCCTCGTGGGTCAAAGAAGCGTTCTTATTTTTATTAAGAAGCTCGGGAATCAGCTGAATAGTTGATTGGTCAGACAATAAGAGGCCGGAACAATCAACATGCCCGGTCCCGGCTTGATTGGCAATCATTCGGCTGCGGGCGGAGATTTTAGCTTTTTGATCGCTCACCATTCTGCTTCTCCAAATCCCCTTGGCTCCTTCCCCATTCAAAAGGATAACGACCTTCATCTTGACCTCTCCTCGTCCAGCAAAAACCGTCGAGATTAAATTAACCGCTGCCCCGGCTTGAAGATAGAGGTTATTTTGAGTGCGGAGTTCTCCGGGAGTTTCCAAGCACCTAAAAAAGTAAGAAAGTTCAGCTCCCTTACCTATCCAAAAATTCCTCCGAACACTAACCACATCTTCTTCCCCCCAACGTTGTTCTTCCTTTATTAATAATTTAGAGTTTTCCTCTAAAACAATTTTACCGACCGCTTGATGTTTCCCAGTCAGACTTTCCTTCGTTGACCAACAGGCACTGCTGATTTCCGCTTGAGCATTTTTGGCCAGGAAAATAAGATTCCTGGGATTTTGGAAAATCTTCTCCGAAGAAATACAAATTCGGGTAAGAAGAGGAGAAGAAATTGGTTCTTTTACCCAAAGAAAAAATCCCTCCTTCGGTTTTTGCCGAAAATACTTTTTAACCCAGGGAAATTTTCCCCAAGCTTCCGCTGAAGGGAGCATAATAGACCCCTCTTCTGAAGCCATTCCTCTTATCTGGTTATTATCCTGCCAAAAATAAGAACCTCCTTCACTTCGTTCAAGAGAACCTTGTTTCTCCTGCCAAAAATAAGAACCTCCTTCACTTCGTTCAGGAGAACCTTGTTTCTCGCTCTGCTTAAAATGGGCAGTTTTTACATTTTTCATAACCATATTTTCCAATTGTTTCCCAGGTTGTTTTAAAGTCCGAAGAGGTATGAATAATTTTCCCTTGAAGCATAACATGGACAAAATCAGGCTGGAGAAAGCGGAAAATTTCCGCCTGATGGGAAATCAAGAGCACCGACCGGCCATTTTCCAGCAATCTTTCCTTAATCAAACGGGTTAGTTTTTCCAAATTCTCCAAATCCAAGCCAGAATCCAGTTCGTCAAAGATAACGAATTTCGGTTCCAGGGCAATAATTTGGGCAATTTCGGAAAGTTTTCTTTCTCCCCCGGAAAAATCAAGGTTCACTTCCCGATCTAAAAGCTCTTTCCCTATCGTCATCTCTTTTCCGGGAGAAATTTTCTCCAACAAACGGCGAAGCAACAGTCCTCTGACCACCGGCGGATGCTGGAAACAAAGAGCCAAACCCAGCTTGGCTCGCTTTTCGGGAGGAAGAGAAGTAATTTTTTTATCCTCCAAAAAAACCTCTCCAGCCGTTACCTTGTATAGCGGCCAACCAGCAATGGTTAAACCGAGAGTGGTTTTCCCCGAGGCATTTGGCCCCAATAAAGCATGTATTTCTCCTTTCTTAATTTCCAGGTCAATCCCCCGAAGAATCTCCTTCTCTTCAGCCTTCACCCGGAGACCAGTAACCTTTAGCATATATTTTCAAGCAAAAGTCAAATTTTGGAGCGGTAGACGGGATTCGAACCCGCGATCTTCTGCTTGGGAAGCAGACGTTCTACCAGCTGAACTACTACCGCTTAAAAGAAAACCATTCTTTGAATACCGCTCCGACTTTCTCCCACCAGTGAAGGGGAAGCTCTTTTTCCTTCTCCGGCTCCGAAGAAGGCTGGACTAAAGCAACTACTTTTTCTCCGGGTTTTCTCAAGTTGAGTTCCTCCCGCCCCACTTCTTCCAGGTAATCAACTTGGTCAACGGCCGCTATTGCTTTTTCCAATTCCTCTTTCTCCGCCTCTAATTCTTCCCGCTGGCTTTTCAGGGCTTCCAATGCCTGCCCTAATTGTTTTTCTTTTTCCCAAGCTTGCCAACCAGCTTTTCCCAAAAAAACCACTAAAAGAAAAACAACTATAACTCCCAGCCAAAGCCAGATTGAATAATTCTTTTTTTTATTCCTTTTACTCCGCTGAAGATAAATCATCTTTTATCGCTGAAGATAAACCATTTTTTATCATAAAGCATTACTCCCCTTCTTTCAA
>CAZTQU010000020.1:0-4407 GCA_964615735.1 uncultured Candidatus Saccharibacteria bacterium | reverse complement strand
ATATTACTCTAGTTTATCATCTTGCTGAGAGAAATACCAATTAAGAATTTCTTTTGCTGCTGGCCTCCAAGCGACCATGCTTTCAGTAACATCTTTCAACATAATGACTAAAACGAGGCTTGGTTCCTGGTAGGGGCCAAAGACAGCAATCCAGTTATGATAATGGTTTTCTTGGCCAGTTTGAGCGGTGCCGGTTTTGGAAGCCACTGGTTGAGGCAGGTCATCAAGAGCATGTGACGATCCAGCAGGAGAAGTAACAGCTTGCCTCATTCCTTCTCGAACAATTTCTAGGTTTTTGGGGTCGCCTAGTGAAGAAGCTAGGACTTGGGGTTGAATTTCTTGAATAGTTTCTAGACCGGATTCAGTTTCTTGAACAATAGCTTTTACTATTTGCGGTTGATAGAGCGTTCCTCCGTTAGCGATGGCGGCGTAAGCGGCAGCCACCTGCAAGGGGGTAACGGCAAAAGGGCCTTGACCAATAGAGAAATGATAAGTATCGCCTAGAGACCAATTCTGATCTAGTATGGGAAGAATTCCCTTTCCCTCTTCCGGCAAGTCAATGCTTGTATAATCTCCCCAGCCAAATTTTTTTAACCAGTTTTCAATTTTTTGCGGGCCTAATCCTGAAAAGTCTTTTATTCCCCCGCCAACGACATAAAAATAAGTGTTCACTGATTCAGCTAGAGCCCGGCGTAAATTACTGGGCCCATGATATTTCCAATCATGGTAGCAAGTTTCTTCTTGAGTATATTTATTAAGAAGGCAGATTTTTTCTGGACAAGGAAGCTCTGTCTCCGGCTTAATAATCCCCTCTTCTAAGGCAGCGAGACTAATAAAGGGCTTGATAACTGAACCCGTTGGATAGCCTATTCCAGAAATGGCAGCGTTGAAAAAAGAAAAATCTTCTCCACTTTCCAATTCTTTTAGTTTCCCGGCGGAAAGAGGAGAAGAGAAAATATTATTATCATAGCTTGGCCGGCTGATTAAAGCCAAAACTTGTCCGTTACGAGGATCAATGGCGATGGCGTTGGCCTCAGACGAACCTATTTCTTCCATGCTTTTCTTTAAAGCCTTATCGATTTTTTGCTGCAAAGATAAATCAATATTCAGAACCAGGCTTTTTCCGGGAGCAGGAGCTTGCTTTAGCTCTGTTCCGATTTGGTTCCCTTGACTATCTCTTTCAATAAGTAGGAGGCCGGGATTGGCTTTAAGGTTCTCATTATATTCTTTTTCCAGGCCAGCTGATCCTTCCTGGCTAAAACGGGAAACGTAACCCAGGAGGTGAGCTAACGCTTCTCCTTGGGGATATTCTCGAGCTAGAGTCTTCTTGATCGATATTCCTCCCTGCCATTCGTCTACCTTGCTGACTAGAGGGAGCAATAAATCATGACCGAGATTTTCTTGAAGAATAACCCCTTCTTCAGAAGCATCATCGAGAAGAGCCTGTAATTGATCCTTGTCCTGATGAAGGAAAACAGCCAATTCTCCCAGAATGGTTTCTTTTTCTGGGTTTTGAGAAAAGGCTTCTTTCTCCACTACCAAATCAAAATTAGCTGCATTTTGAACCAATTGCTGAAGATGGCGATCGTAAATCACCCCTCTTTCTGCTTCTATAGATTGAACGAGAAATTGGTTTCTGGCCGCTAATTGACGGTAGTATTCACCCTGAGCAATTTGAAGATAGCCCGTTTTTCCTATCAGGAGAAGCAAAACCAGCAGAGAGAGGAAAGACCAGAGTTTAATTCCCTTTTGGCGGATAGGTCGTTCCAGTTTTTGACCCTGGTAATAACCTCTCCCGCTCTTTGCTTGGACCATCCGATCCAGAATGATTTCTTGAGGTTCCAAAGTCATTCCTAATGGCCGTTTAATTTTTAGTTTTTTCCGCATAGCTTATCGGAAAAAGATTTTTCTTCCTTGTTGATAGAAAAAGAAAACTAATCCAGCCATAAGACCATTATAGAATAACTGAAGTCCTAAGCCCTCCAAAGAGATGAATGACAGCTTAAGAGAGGGATGGATGAAGTTAGCTAAAAGAAAACTTAACGGGCCGATGGTTAAATAGAAGAGGAGATTTAAGGCTAAAAACCAAATAATAATTCCTGGAATTTTTTTTGACTTTCTTAACCAGCGACGACTTATCTGGTAAATCCCGAGAAGGATAAGAATCGTTAGCAAACCGAGGCCAAAACCTGGATAGCAGAAAACGTCAAGAAGAAATCCCGTCCAAATGCCTAACGCCCATTGCTGACTAGTGGGCCAGTGACCCAAGAGAAGAAAACTGAGAAAAGTTATCAGGATAAGCCCCAATCCTCTTCCCTGGAAGAGAAAATAGCTCCAGAAACTACTTTCGAGGATGGCGGCAAGATAAAGAATAAAAAAAGCGAAGATAAGTTTTTTCATAAATATTAAAACTGAGTGATAACGAAAAGGCTATCCAGGTTTTGCTGGAGGAAAAAAGGGACCACTTCTGCTTTTTGAAAAGGTTGAGTGTTGTCTTTTTTGACCTTTTGAATTTCACCAATGAGGAAACCAGCTGGGCAATCCGGGCTAAGATTGGAAACAATGACCACTTCTCCTGCTTCTAAAGAACTTTCTAGGGGAATTAATTCTAAGCTGAGAATTGTTCCCCCTTCTCCTTTGATCAAGCCCCGGATGGAATTTTCTTTTTCTTCTTTTTGCAAAACTTCTGCTTCAACAATCGACCCAGGATCAGAAATCAATTTTACTTTCGCGCTGTGAGCATAAAGAGAAACAATCTTCCCGACGAGAGCCTTTTCAGAAGTAATGACTAGTTGATCCAAAGAGATGCCTTCCTTTTCTCCCTTGTTAATCAGAATCCAGTCTTGAGCAAAATTCCGAGTGATAACCTGAACCGGCTGATTAACCAGACCCTCTTTTTCTTGAAGCAAGAGAGCTTTTTCTAACAGCCAGTTTTCTTCTCTTAATTGCTGGTTACTTGCTTCTAGGTAAAGTAATTGACTTAAGCCTTGACGCAATTCTTTATTCTCTCGTTCTAAACTTTCTTGGCTGGTAAAAATGGAAGAAATTTCTTGAGAAAGATAATTTCCCCCCCGATTGCCGAGATTAAGAAAAGGAGAGGAAATAAAAAAGAATTCTTCCTTTACTTTTTCTCCTCCCCATTGGTTGAGAAAAAGAAGACCGCTCACTAATCCCAAGATAATGACTAGTTTTTTCCAGGCAGCAAACTTAAGACGCATACATGGTTATTATATTCGCAGACGATATATATTCGCAGACGATATATGTTCTGACAATATATGTTCTGACAATATATGTTCTGACATTATAGCGAAAAGATAGAGTTTTGGAAAACAAGTACTAACTATTTTAAAAACAAAAAATGCGCTCTGGTGGCGGCGTCTTACTTTCGCAGATAAACTACTATCATCAGCCCAGGAGTATTTCACGACTGAGTTCGGAATGGGATCAGGTGGGACAACTCCGGTTTAGCCGCCACCAGAGCGCATTTTCCAATGCTTCTCTGGGAGATAATTGCTAATTATTAGCCAATAGGAAATTAGAAAAAGTTAGATATTAGTACCCCTCAGCTGAATGCCTTACAGCACTTGCACTTAGGGCCTATCAACCTGGTCATCTTCCAGGAATCTAATGAGTCCTCATCTTGAAAAGGGCTTCGCACTTTAGATGCTTTCAGTGCTTATCCCGACCCAACATAGCTACCCAGCAATGCTCCTGGCGGAACAACTGGTACACCAGAGGTTAGTTCATCCCGGTCCTCTCGTACTAGGGACGACCTTTCTCAAGACTCAACGCCTGCGGTAGATAGGGGCCGACCTGTCTCGCGACGGTCTGAACCCAGCTCGCGTAAGTTTTTAATCGGCGAACAGCCGAACCCTTGGAACCTTCTCCAGCTCCAGGATAACTTGAGCCGACATCGCTCTAATCCATTATTACTAATGGCTTGGACTATATCTTCACCCGCTACAATCTTTTGATTTTAACGGGGTTGACGTATTATAGAGGTTTATATCCTCTATCTTTCAAACGAATTTGTTGAAAAGTCTCTACGGGGTCTTACCAAATTTATTTCTTGGTAAGACTTCCCACGGTATTGCCCATTACTCTATTATATCATAAAAATAATTAGGGTTTCACCGTTATCAGTCAATTTTTTCGTTCTGCACTTTTGGTGCAGAATACAACATTGCTGTTATAACACCCCGATTTGTCAGCAATTTTGAGGTGTCGAACAGGGCCGTAGATATGGACTCTCGGGCCCTACTAACCTGTTATCCCCGGGGTAACTTTTGTCTGATGATCTTCCGCGGTTCTACAAACAGCGGTCGGTTCACTAAGCTCCTCTTTCAAGTCGGCGCGGCTTAGCAGCCTTGCCGTCAAGTTGGCTTATGGCTTTATCCTATCACT
>CAZTQU010000019.1:0-4625 GCA_964615735.1 uncultured Candidatus Saccharibacteria bacterium | reverse complement strand
ATTCAGGGTTTTGGCAACGCCGGAGCTAATCTGGCTCAAATGCTGGAAAAAGACCATTTGAAGATTGTCGCCGTCAGCGACAGCCAGGGAGGAACCTATCAAACCAGCGGACTGAAAATGGCCGAAATCAAAAAAGTGAAAGAAGAAACTAGATCGGTAACGAATTATTCCCCGGGCCAATCCATAACCAATCAAGAAATACTGGAGCTTCCGGTCGATATTCTTATCTTAGCCGCCTTGGAAAATCAAATCACTGAAGCTAATGTTTCCCAAGTAAAGGCGAGATACATTATTGAGATTGCCAACGGACCGGTCACCTACCAAGCTGAACAAGAACTCTTCGCTCGAAAAAAATTGGTTGTTCCCGATGTCCTCGCTAACGCCGGCGGAGTCATAGTCAGCTACTTTGAGTGGTGTCAGAATCGAACCGGCAATATTTTGGAGATGTCCTATCTCGTCAAATTACTAGAAGAGAAAATGACCCATAATTGGGAAAAACTTACCACTCTTCAGAAAGAAACTTCTCCCCCTATCAGTCTGAAAACGGCCGCTTATCTGGTCGCCATCAAAAGAATTTTAGCCGCCGAAAAGTTAAGAGGAAGAATTTAAGTATGGAAACAATTAAAAAATACCCGCTACTCATTATCGGTGCGGGGCCAGCTGGATTAACCGCTTCTATTTACGCTTCACGCTACGCTCTTCCTCATTTAGTAATCGGAGAAGCTCCAGGTGGCTTAATGTTTGAAGCTCATCAAATTTGCAACTTCCCTACCGAGAAAGAGATTACTGGAGCAGAAATTACCGCTAAAATTCAGCAGCAAGCAGAATCTTTAGGGGCCTCTCTCTTGATTGACCAAGTAACCGAAATTTCTTTTTCTTCACCCGATTTTCAGGTCATGACCCGCCAAGGGAAAAAATTACTAACGGAAAATATTCTTCTTGCTACCGGCACCCAACATCGTCAGTTAGGACTCCCGGAAGAAAAAAAGTTCCTTGGACGGGGGCTTTCTTACTGCGCTACTTGCGACGCCCCTTTTTACCAAGGGCAGACAGTAGCCGTTATCGGCGGAGGAGACAGCGCCAATACTGCTTCTCTCTATTTGGCAAAAATAGCCAAAAAAGTTTACCAGATTCACCGCCGCTCCCAATTAACCGGAGAAAGGGCTTGGGTTAATCAAGTTATTAGCAACCCCCAGATTGAAGTTATTTATGAGCGGGAAGTCATTGCCTTGGAAGGGAAAAACGAACTCCAGGCAATTGTCCTAAATCAGCCCTACCAAGGAAAAGAAAAAATCCCTCTCCAGGGGGTCTTTGTTGAAATTGGAGCCGTTCCCCGTCAAGAGTTAGTTGCCCAACTAGGGCTAGAAACGGATACCCAAGGTTATATCAAGGTCAAGCCCGACCAGAGTACCAGTCGGGAACATATTTGGGCAGCCGGTGATATTACTAATGGCTCTAATGGTCTTCGCCAAATTATCACCGCTTGCAGCGAGGGAGCCATTGCCGCTTACAGCGTTTTCAATTCTATTCAGAAAAATCAAGCTTGAAATTTTCTGGTTAGCGAACTAAACACTTTTTCACATAGGGAGCAATCTGCTCCCTTATTTTTTCTAATTCCTCCTCGCCGCAAGAACCTTCTTTTTGAAAGAGGGGGTCAAGCGTTTTGATGGGAACAAAATTTTGAAGAACATATAATTTAGCCCCCTTAATTAATTGAGCAATTTTTAGAAAATCCTCTGGCGACAATTGGGATTTAACAATCGTTGTCCGAAACTCATAATCCAAACAGGATTTCATAATGATTTCAACTGTCTCTTTAACTTTCTGCGGGTCAATCTTAGAACGAGTCACTTCCTGATAACGCTCTAGGGGAGCCTTCACGTCCATGGCCAGATAGTCTACCACCCCCCGCTGAATTGCTTCCCGAATTATCTCCGGAAAACTTCCGTTAGTATCCAGTTTCACCGAGAAACCCTTGTTTTTAATCTTGGCTAAGAAAGATAAAAGATCGGGTTGGAGAGTCGGTTCTCCTCCGGTAACTTCCACTGCCTCCAGCTGTTTTTTCCGTCTGTCTAAAAAAGAAAAAATCTCCTCTTCAGAAAGAGAAGGAGTAAACTGCTCCGGAAGAACTAATTCCGGATTATGGCAATAAGGACAGCGAAAATTACAACCTTGGGCAAAAATAATAGCGCAAAGCTTTCCCGGATAATCAATCAGCGAAAATTTCTGCAGTCCGCCAATAAGCATCACTCTGTTTTAAAGGTTTTTCTTTCTTTAAACTCTTCGGCTTTTCCTTTATTCCACTGATTCACCGGCCTCAAGTAACCGACCGGCCGAGAATAAACTTCGGTAACCGCCCCGCACTTCGGGCAAATGGGCTGATTCCCCGGCAAATAGCCGTGACTGGGGCAAATACTAAAGGTGGGAGAGAAGGTAAAATAAGGGAGATGATAGTTTTCACAGACTTTTCGGACTAGTTTTTTCACCACCTCTCCGTCTTTAACTCTCTCTCCGGCAAAGATGTGTAAAACTGTACCCCCCGTATATTTTTGCTGGACCTCATCTTGAAGGTCCAAAGCTTCAAAAACATCATCGGTGTAACTAACTGGCAGTTGAGTAGAATTAGTATAAAAGGGTTCCGCTCCCTTCTGATACTCTTTTTCGTTGGCGCAGATAATATCCGGAAATTCCTTTTTGTCCTTCAGGGCCAGACGATAAGCTGTACCTTCGGCAGGCGTCGCTTCCAGATTGTAATTATTCCCCGTCTCCTCTTGGAAAGCAATTAGTTTTTCCCTCATAAAATCAAGTACTTCTAGCGCAAATTTCCTCGCCTCCGGCTCCCCTAAATTCTTCCCCAGGAGGTTGAGAGTTGCTTCATTCATTCCAATCAAGCCAATGGTGGAAAAATGGTTTTTCCAGTAGGCGTCAAATCTTTGCTTGGTATCGCGAAGATAAAACTTGGAATAAGGGTAAAGATCTAAGTCTGTCAATCTTTCCAGAAGTTTTCTTTTAATTTCCAAGCTATTTTTTGCTAAAACCATCAATTTCTCCAACCCCTTCAAGAAATCTTCTTCCGTCCGGGAAAGATAAGCTAAACGAGGAAGATTCACGGTGACCACACCAATACTCCCGGTTAACGGATTTGAGCCGAAGTAACCCCCGCCTCTCTTCTCCAATTCTTTTAGGTTCAAGCGCAATCGGCAACACATACTGCGCACTTCTTCCGGCTTCATATCGGAATTCATAAAATTAGCAAAATAGGGAAGCCCATACTTTGCCGTTGCTTCCCATAAATAGCCAATAGTTTTATTCTCCCAATCAAAGGCTTTGTCGATATTATAAGTAGGAATAGGAAAGGTGAAGACCCTCCCCTTGGCGTCTCCAGCCAGCATTATTTCCAGAAAAGCTTTGTTAAAGACATTCATCTCCTCCTGAAAATCTCCGTAAGTTTCTTTCTGGAGCTTCCCGCCAATGATAACCGGCTGATTTTTGTAAACCGGAGAAGGATTCAAATCCAGAGTTATATTAGTGTAAGGAGTATTCCCAGTAATAAAAACCTGGCCGTTTCTCCGGGCAACAACCGTTTCATTTTCTGTATGAACACTCCAAATGACACCCTCGTAATCTACTTCTCGAATCTTTTGTATATAATCGTGTTTGGCTTCTGTCAAAGTTAAAACATATTGGGGTTTTCTAGAAATATCGCTGCCGAGTTTTCTCTCCCTAACTCCAAAATTATAACCGGCTAAAACTGCTATCGCTTCTAAGCCTTCTAAAATTTCTTTGCTAGTAGTAACAATTCTTTTCCTGTATTTTTCTTCCCAGCCATCGCCTTTAATATATGTTTCTAGAAAAATCCGGGCTTGTCTTTTGCTTAAATTAAAAAGAAACGAGGGAATTTTTTTAGAGGTTGCTCCCAGCCATTGATGAATGATTTTACTGGAAGCGGGTAGGGCTCTCACTTGAGTGCAGGTCCCAAGACTCGTTTGAGAATTTTCCGTATATTGAAAATCAAAGTAGTCAAATAACCCGATGATTTCTTTATAATTTTCCGGATGAGCTTTTGGTGATTGATAAATACTTACCCGGTGGCTTCCATCCTTTTCTATCGTCCCTTCAGACAATGTCCAGGCAAGAAACATTAATTGGTGGTCGTCTATCGGGAAATCGGAATTCGCATTTTCTCCTCTAACGGGAATAGAAATTGGAGATTTAAGCTTTAAGATATCCTCAATCGGCTCTAGTTTATACTTATCAATATTAAAAACTTGCCTTACTACTCGATGGCGGGGGGAAATTAACTGGTCCTGATTCCTATTGCGGAGATTAAACATCTTGCCCTGATATTTCCTTCTAAAAATACTATCCGTTGCTTTCTTTTCTAATTGCCCAGTTTCCGTATTAAAGGTATAGATAATATCCCCCTCTTGAAGCTCGTCATAAGATTTCCACCCTTCGGCGCTTAAAATCTTTGTGTCTTCAGAAAGACACTGAAATCCGACCCTCGTCGGGACGTTCATATTAAAAGTAAATTCCTGAAGAGCCTGCTTTACTTCTTTATAACTTAAATGGTCGTAGTGAATGAAGGGAGCTAAAAGAGTGTCAAAATTAGAAAAGGCGACCGC
>CAZTQU010000018.1:0-4670 GCA_964615735.1 uncultured Candidatus Saccharibacteria bacterium | reverse complement strand
AACTAGCGGAGGAGGGGTTTACCAAACTGGGATTTTCACCCGGAGAGGTGGCCGTCCAGGAAATTTCTCGTTTCGTTTACAAAGGAGGATAGTGATCATTTGGAGTGGGGGAGCCGCATTGCGCGACTTCCCCCTTTTTCTTTTAAAAATTTTTTAAAATATAGGATATAGGAAGTAGAAAATAGCGAATTTATAGCTTGAAACCCGCTTGTTTTTAAGGTAAAATAAGGTTAATCTTAAAATATTATGACGCTTGAAGAATTAAAAAAAGAAGCGGCTCAAGCGATTAAAAAGAGTCAAAATCTTGGGCAATTAAGAAAAGTTTATCAGAATTATCTCGGCAAGAAAGGGAAAATTCTTTTCTTTTTGGCTGATTTAAAAAAGAGTTCTGCTGCCCAGAGAAAAGAAAAGGGGCGCCAGCTTAATAAATTTAAACATTGGCTGGAAGAGGAATTAGAAGAAAAGGAAGGGAAGCTGAAAAAACAAGCTTATAATCAACGGATTCAACAGGAAAAGTTCGATGTTACCCGACCAGCTCAACAGCCAGCTTTGGGCCATCTTCATCTCCTGACCAATGTCCAGAACCAAATGGAAGATATTTTCCAATCTTTAGGGTTTTCGGTAGTTGAGGGACCAGAGATTGAAGACGAATATCATAATTTTGATGCTTTGAATATTCCCCCTGATCATCCGGCCCGGGATCAATGGGATACTTTTTGGCTCAAGGGCGGAAAGAAACTTTTGAGGACGCATACTTCTCCGGTTCAGGTTCGTTATATGGAAAAGCACCATCCTCCTTTGCGGATTATTGTCCCCGGACGATGTTTTCGCCACGAAGCAACAGATGCTGCCCACGATGTCCAGTTCAATCAATTAGAAGGACTTATGATTGGAAAAGAAGTTTCCATTGCCAATTTCAAAGCGGTGATGGAGCAATTTTCTACCGCTTTTTTGGGGCCGAAGATCAAAGCCCGAATGAGACCCAGCTATTTTCCTTTTACCGAGCCGAGTTTTGAAATAGATTTTTGTCTTCCGGGCAGAAAATGGACAGAGGTTTTGGGCGCGGGGATGATCCATCCAGCTGTGCTGAAGGCGGTGGGTTATTCACCGGGAGAATGGCAGGGATTTGCCTTTGGAATGGGGCTTGATCGTCTAGCGATGCTTAAGTATCGGGTAGATGACATTCGTCTTTTCTATCATTCGGACCTAAGATTTATTGAGCAATTCTAAGATGAAGTTTTCTTATTCTTGGCTCCAATCTTTTTTTGTTAAAAAGCTGCCCTCCCCAAGGAAACTGGCCGAGCTTCTGACGGAGAAGATATTTGAAACAGAAGTTCTAAGCAAAGAAATTCTGGAAGTGGATGTTTTGCCTAATCGGGCGGCCGAGTGTTTATCCTATCAGGGTCTGGCGAGGGAGGTGGGAGCAATTCTGGGCTGGAAGGTCAAAAAGCTTGATTTTTGGCGGAAAGGAAAGAGGAAAAAGCAAGAGGAGAATTGGGAAATTGAAGTAGAGTCAAAAGGGGATTGCCTTCGTTATTCTTTGCGTTTTATCGAGGGAATAAAAATTCGACCATCTCTTCTCTGGATTAAAAAACGATTAAAAGATTCTGGGCTTCGCCCTATTAATAATGTTGTCGACCTTGCTAATTATGTAATGTTGGAGACGGGCCAACCCTTGCATGTTTTTGACCCCGATAAACTGGAAGGAAGAAAAATAATCGTTCGTCGGGCGAAAGGAGGAGAAAGAATGACTAGTCTTGAAGGCAAGACTTACCCTTTAGATAAAGAAATTTTAGTGGTTGCCGATGAAAAGCAGCCTGTTGCCCTGGCCGGGATCAAGGGAGGAAAGAAGGCAGAAATTACTTCGGCTACGCAGAGGGTTGTTGTTGAAGCAGCGAATTTCTCCAGAGCTTCTGTCAGGAGAGTTTGGAAAAAGTTTGGCCTTCGAACGGACGCTTCCTGGAGGTTCGAAAACGGCTTGGACTTAAATTTGGTGAAAACAGCTCAAGACCGGCTTGCTTATTTGATGTCTAGTTTATATGGAGCGAAACCGGTCGCCGAGATTACGGACTTTTATCCCGTCCCGGCTGTTCGAAGAACGATAAGTTTCTCTCCCGAGTTCTTAGAAAAATTAGTGGGAATAAAAATTAGTCAGACCCAGATTTCCTCTATCTTGCAAAGGCTGGGGTTTAAAATTAGCAAGAGGGGAACTAAGCAATGGAGGGTAATTGTTCCCAGCTGGCGATTAGACGTTACCCATCAAGCTGATTTAATAGAAGAGGTCGTCCGGATTTATGGCTATGATAAAATTCCGGCTCAGACTTCAATAGCTAATCTCATTCCTCCGGCCCGAAACTGGAATCGGTATTGGGAAAGAAAGATTAAAACCCTTCTCGTGAGATCGGGCTTCAATGAAGTTTATAATTATTCTTTTATTGATGAAAGGCAAAGAAAACTTTTTGGCTATCCGTCGGAGAAAATGGTGGAGGTGGCCAATCCGGTGAGCAAAAGACAACGTTATCTTCGTCCTCATTTGCTTCTCAATTTGTTAAAAGCGGCCGGAGAGAATAGAAAATACCATGAGGAGATTAAATTGTTTGAGATAGGAGAAGTTTTTCTTCAGGAAAAAGATCAATGTCTAGAAAGGACGAGTCTGGCCGGTATTCTTCTCGCCCCCGATGGGGAGAAGGGGTTCTTCCAGTTAAAAGGAGCAGTAGAATGCTTGGCCGAAAGCTTAATGATCAGCGATCTCTGGTGGGATGATTATCAGGCGACGCCGGAAGATTTTTCTGCTCAGATTTGGCATCCAGCTCGGGTAGCGGAAATCAAAGTCGGAGACCAGGAGATTGGATTTTTAGGAGAGATTCACCCTCTTTTAGAAGAAGAGGTAAAAATTCCGGAAGCGGTGATTGCTTTTGAAATTAACTTTTCGGATTTAGCAAAATTAGCTTCAGAAGAACAAGAATATCGGCCAATTTCTTCCCAACCAATAGCCAAAAGGGATCTATCAGTCATCGTTCCTCTGGCGACATCGGTAGAGAAGGTTATCAGAAAAGCGCATCAAGCCGGCGGGATTCTTGTCAGAGACGTTGACTTGGTGGAGGTATATCAGGGGGCATCTGTTGCCCGAGGGAAGAAAAGTCTTACCTTGAGAATTTACTTTCAGGCTCTGGATCGGACCCTGAAAACAGCCGAAATTGAGAGAATGCAAAGAAAGATTATTATTTCTCTCAGGAAAAACGGCTGGATGGTGAGAAGTTAAAAAACAATGGTTAAGAAAATAATTAAAAAAGACCTGAGCTATAGCGCTAAAGACATTGATGTTTTGAAAGGGTTAGAACCGGTCCGGAAGCGTCCTGGAATGTATATTGGCTCGACGGGAAAAGAGGGCCTTCATCATCTAGTTTGGGAGTGCTTGGATAATTCTATTGATGAAGCCTTGGCTGGTTATGCAGACCGAATCGAAATTACTCTCCTTCCAGAGAATAAAGTGCGGGTGGTAGATAACGGTCGGGGGGTGCCGGTTGATGAATATCGCCAGAGCGGGAAGTCAGCTCTGGAGATAGTGATGACCACCCTTCACGCCGGAGCGAAATTAGGGAGTAAAGCCTATCAAGTGGCGGGAGGACTGCACGGCGTAGGCGTATCCGTGGTTTGTGCTTTGTCTAAACATTTGCGGGTAGAAGTCTGTCGGGAGGGAACAAAATATTTTCAGGAATATTCTCAAGGGAAGGCGGTCACTAAGCTGGAAAAGGCTGGCTCTTGTTCAGAAAACGGAACTTCTGTAACCTTTGCTCCCGACCCGGAAATTTTCTCCAACATCCAGTTCAGTTGGTCAATCATTGTTCATCATCTCCGTCAGCAAGCTTATCTGACGCCGGGAGTCAAGATAATCGTTCTTGACCAAAGAAAGAAAGGAGAGGAGAAAGATTACACTTTTTATTTTGAAGGGGGAATCAATTCTTATGTGCGGTATTTAATTGGTCGGACAGCTGTTCGCCACCCTAATCCCTTCTACGCTAAGGATGAAGAAGATGGTATCCAGGTGGAGATTGCTCTTCAATATACGGAAGACATTGAAATTGTTGAAGAGTGTTTTGCCAATAATATTTATACACCCGAAGGAGGGAGCCATTTAACCGGTTTTCGCTCTTCCTTGACGAGAGTCATTAACAATTACGCTCGGAAGAATGATTTCTTGAAGGAGAATGAAGAAAATCTTGGGGGGAACGCGGTCCGGGAAGGCATGGTGGCCGTTGTTTCGGTTAAACTTCGGGAGCCGGAGTTTGAAGGGCAGACAAAAGCCAAATTAGGAAATCCGAAAGTGAAGAATGCGGTAGAAAAGATTTTTAATCTTCACTTTAATGATTATCTAGAAAGAAATCCTCAAGAAGCGAAGATAATTCTTGAGGGCTGCTTGAGAGCTTCTCGGGCGCAACGGGCAGCAAAAGCGGCCCGGGCGACTGTTTTAGAGAAACATCTTAGGGGAATGACTCTCCCTGGGAAATTAGCTGATTGCAGTTCTCGTAAGCCCCAAGAATCAGAAATCTATATTGTGGAGGGAGAATCGGCTGGAGGAAGCGCTAAGCAGGCGCGCAATAGAGCTTTCCAGGCCATCTTGCCTCTGCGGGGAAAGATTTTGAATGTGGAGAAAGCCCATCTCCCTCGGA
>CAZTQU010000017.1:0-4762 GCA_964615735.1 uncultured Candidatus Saccharibacteria bacterium | reverse complement strand
TTAAATCCTGGAACTGGGAATCAATCTTTAAGAGAAGTATTTTTCTCAAGTAATCACTCAAGGAGCGATTTACTTCGGCTGGATTAGACCCCTCACCCACCAACTGGTTCAAGAAGGTTAAGGCGGGGCCGGTCTTTTTTTCCAGGATAAGGTTGGCCAACTGATGAATGGCTCCCTGTTCTACCAATCCCAGTAAATTCTGAACTTGAGCAACAGTAATCTTCGGCGGAGGTTCGGCTAAAGCTAAAGTTAAGCATTCATCAAGAAAACTTTCGGCATTGCGTAAAGCTCCTTGAGCTTGTTGGATAATCATAGAAAGAGCTTCCGGTTCATAACTTACTTTTTCCTGCTGAAGAATAAACTCCAGTTTTTTCCGCATCTGGGCCTCCCGAAGAAGATGAAAATCAAAGCGCTGACACCGAGAAACAATGGTTGGTTCCGTTTTATTAATCTCCGTTGTCGCCAGGATAAAAACAGCATGAGCCGGCGGTTCTTCTAAAGTTTTCAAGAGAGCGTCGGAAGCAAATTTTGTCAGTTGATGGCTTTCATCAATGATAAAAACCTTGTATTTAGACTTAACGGGGACAAAACGAACACCTTCCCTTAACTGGCGAATCTCATCAATCCCTCGATTGGAAGCGGCGTCAATCTCTATTAGATCAATAGACCGACCTCCATTGATTTCTTGGCAGGATTCACATTGATTGCAGGGTTCAAACTTCCCTTTCCCCCGATTCTGACAATTTAAAGCTTTGGCCAACAGCCGAGCAACCGTTGTCTTCCCTGTTCCCCGCGGACCAGTAAAAAGATAGGCATGGGAAACAATATCTTGAGCCAGGGCTCCAGTTAGAGTCTGGACAACTATTTCTTGACCAATGACTTCTTGAAAAGTTTTTGGCCGATACTTTCGATAAAGGGCTAAAGTAGTCATTCTCTTAAAAGGATTTTAACAATAATTCGTCTCGAAAACAAGCTTGGACAATTCTGGTGGAATGAACTAAAATTAAAAAGGAAACACCATTCAGAAATAATCGCCATGACGATTAAACTATTTAACACTCTTAGCCGTAAAAAGGAGGTTTTAAAACCTATTCAGCCTCCGCAGGTTACCATCTATAGTTGTGGGCCAACGGTTTACAACTATGCTCATATTGGCAACTGGCGGAGTTTTTTAGTGGCTGATTTTCTTTGCCGCACTTTGGAATATTTCCATTACCAAGTGAAACAAGTCATGAATATTACTGATGTCGGTCATTTGACTTCTGATGAAAACACGGGAGAAGATAAGATAGAAAGAGCCGCTCGTCTCCAAAAGAAAACCGCTCCGGAAATTACAGAATTTTATCTTCAAGCCTTTTTAAAAGACCGCCGGCTCTTAAACATTCTTCCTCCAGCTCTTCTTCCCCGAGCAACAGAGCATATTCCAGAGATGATTGAGCTTATTAAGATTCTTGAAAAAAAGGGATACGCCTATAGTATCAAAGACGGACTCTATTTTGACACCTCTAAATTCCCCGCCTACGGAAAGCTTTCCGGCCAATCATTAAGCGAAAAGAGGGCCGGGGCAAGAGTAGAAGTTGTCAGCGGGAAAAAGCACCCGGCCGATTTTGCTCTTTGGAAATTTTCCCCTTCTGACCAACAAAGACAGCAAGAATGGGATTCTCCTTGGGGAAAAGGATTCCCTGGCTGGCATATTGAATGTTCTACCCTCTCTACTAAATACTTAGGACAGCCCTTTGATATTCATACTGGCGGAGTGGATCACATTGGCGTCCACCATGAAAATGAAATTGCCCAGTCGGAAGCCGCCTATAATCAGCCCTTGGCTCATTATTGGCTGCATATTGAGTTTCTCCAGATTAAGGAGCAAAAGATGGCCAAGTCAGCTCATAACTTCTATCTTCTGGAAGACCTTAGGGAAAAAGGTTATCATCCTCTTGCCTTCCGACTGCTCATTCTCTCGGCTCACTATCAAAGCAGGCAGGACTTCAGCTGGAAAGCTTTGGAGCAAGCCCAACGCAATCTGGAAAAGATTTACCACTTCGCTCATCGCCTTCTTACCCTTTCCCGTCAAAAAGAATCCCCCTCCGCCCGAGCTAAGGTTAATCTTGCATCTTATCAGAAGAAGTTCTCTGCTGCCTTGGCTGGCAACCTAAATACTCCTCAAGCTTTAGCCGTTCTTTTTGACTTTCTAAAATCTATAGAAAAGCTCTGGAGTCAAAAAAAACTAGCTCCTCCCCAGGCCGAAGAAGCTTATCAGCTTCTCCTGAATTTTGACCAGGTGCTCGGGTTAGAAATAAAAGAGAGGGCTTCTCAAGAAGTAAAGATTCCTCCTATTGTTCAACAACTAGTTAAAGAGAGAGAAAAAAAACGAGCGGCCGAAAAATGGTCGGAAGCTGACCAATTACGAGAAAGAATTCAATCTCTCGGCTATCAGGTAGAAGATACTTCCCAGGGCCCAAGAATTTTTTCTCTCGACTTCTCGGATTAAGTTTGTCTTTTTAAGAGATTTCCGGTAAAATGAAAAAGTATGACTTCTGATTCATTATCTAAAGAACTGCCTCCGCAAAATATTGAAGCAGAAAAAAGCCTTCTCGGAGGTTTAATGCTTGATCCAGAAGCAATGGTAAAAGTCGTTGACTCTCTGCTAGAAAGAGACTTTTATCTTCCTCAACACCAGAAGATTTATCAAGCGATGATCGATCTTTTCCAAGCTAGTCTACCGATTGACATCTTAAGCGTCGCCAATCGCTTAAAAGAAAAAAAACAATTGGAAAATATCGGCGGGCGCGCTTACCTTTCCAATCTGATAAACTCTATCCCAACAGCGAGCAATATTTTCAGCTACGCCCAAATTATTCAGAAGAAAAGGATTCTTCGCGACCTCATCAGTGCCTCCTATGACATCCAATCCCTTGCTTTCGATGAATCTCGAGATTCTAACCTCTTAATTGACGAAGCAGAAAAAAGAATCTTCCAGATTGCCCAAAAATCTTTGGGGCAGCAATTCCGCCCCCTAAAAGCAAGATTAGAAGAAACCTGGAATCGAATCGACGCTCTTTCCAAGCAAAGAGGAAAATTGCGGGGTTTGCCGACAGGGTTTCGAAAACTAGATAATCTCCTCGCTGGACTCCAAAAGTCTGATCTTGTTATTCTAGCCGCTCGTCCCAGTATGGGAAAAAGCTCTCTCGCCTTAGATATTGCCCGCAATGTTGCCATTTATGAAAAAGTGCCGGTTGGAATTTTCAGCCTGGAAATGTCTGAAGACCAAGTTATTGATCGCTTCATTGCTGCCCAGGCCAATGTTGACCTTTGGCGATTAAGAACGGGTAAACTTTCTGATCAAGGAGAAGATAATGACTTTACCCACATTCAATCAGCCTTGGGACTGCTTTCTGACGCTCCTCTTTTCATTGATGATGCCTCGGGCACCAATGCTCTTCAAATGAGAGCCATGGCTCGGAGGCTTCAAGCCAACCAAAATCTGGGACTACTGATTATTGATTATCTACAATTGATGCAACCTATTAACCCTAACGTCAGTTTGGTTCAGCAGGTAACGGAAAATTCCCGGGCCCTAAAGTCTTTAGCCAAAGAACTCCGTATTCCGGTTCTTGTTCTTTCCCAACTTTCCCGAGCAGTGGAACAAAGGACTCCTCACCGCCCCCGCTTGTCTGATCTTCGGGAAAGCGGTGCCATTGAACAGGATGCAGACGTTGTTGCTTTTATCTACCGAGAAGATCTCTATCGAGCTAACCCGTCTCCAGAAAATATTGCCGAGATTATTATTGCCAAGCATCGAAATGGACCAGTCGGACAAATCCAGCTTTACTTTGATGCTCCTTATGTTAGTTTCCGAGACCTAGAGAAAGAACCCGATGTTACCTAAGTCTTGCCAGGAACTAATTCAACAATTTTCTTCTTTCCCGGGAGTGGGTCCTCGTATGGCTGCCCGCTACGCTTTCTACCTCCTCCATCAAGATCAAAAAAAAGTTGATTCTTTAATTAAAAATCTTCAAGAACTAAAGAAGGTTAAACTTTGTTCTGAATGTTTTCTTCCGTTTTATCCTTCTGATTCCAAAGAAACGCTCTGCCCTATTTGCCGCCATCCCTCCCGTCAGTCTCAACTTCTTTGCGTCGTCGAAAAAGAAAATGATCTTTATTCTATTGAAGAAATAGGAACCTATCACGGCCTCTACTTTCTTATTGGTCCCGCCCGTCAATGGTTTGAGAAGAAAGAATCTTCAGCCAGAGTTAAAAAACTGCTCGCCAAAATTAAAAAGGCCTCCCCAAAAATTGAGGAGGTCATTTTAGCCGTTAACTACACCGCAGAGGGACAGGCTCTCCGCTCTTATCTCCAGAACTTGCTTCGAGCTTTGCCAGTAAAGGTTACTCATCTTCGCCAGGGACTTCCCTTAGGGAGCGAAGTAGAATATGCTGACTCTGAAACGTTAAAAAAAGCTTTTCAGGAAAGAGAGTGATTAGACTTTAATTTCCGTAATCTTCACCTGGCAGAAAGGCTGGCGATGTCCTTGTTTTTTGTGATACCTCTTCTTCGCTCGATACTTGAAAATAATCGTCTTTTCCCCTTTCCCCACGGCTGTAATTTCCCCTTTAACCTGCGCTCCTTTAAGAAAAGGAGTCCCGATTTTAACCGTTTTCTCTTGGGGATCAAAAGCTAAAAGAACCTCTTTAAAGATAACCTTCTTCCCCGTTTCTGATTGGGGAAGTTTTTCAATTTTTAATTCTTCTCCTGGAGTGA
>CAZTQU010000016.1:0-4879 GCA_964615735.1 uncultured Candidatus Saccharibacteria bacterium | reverse complement strand
CAATCCCCTCTTGGGCAAGATAAGAAGCAACAAATTCTGTTTTTTCTTCTTGGGCCTGGGAAAGAATGCGGGCCGTTGCCCCGTAAATTATCAAGGTGCCAATAATCAAAATTCCTATGGCAATAACTGTTTCTAAAAGAGTAAAACCCTTTTTCATTATATATTATATATCATTCTTTACTCTAATTTTATTTGGCCGCTGTTGTTAATCTTAACCACCGCCGTTGACGAACCATTAGTTAAAGTTATTATTGCTTCTTGTCCGCTAGAGAGGTCGTTAATATAGGTATCCGGGTCAGGAGGAACAAAGAAAATACTTAATGCCCCGCCGCTACTGGGAGTAAAGCTCTGAATGGTTACCCCGGAAGAAAAAGCAAGCCTTTCTATTTCTTCTCCACTGTCCCAAGAATAATTAGCGTCATTACAATTTTCAAAAACTTGATAAGAACCAGAATCGCCGCTATTCAAATAAAGGCCGAAGCCGGTATGGCCTTCTGCCGGCAAAGGATCACAGGAGAATTCTTGAGTAGAAAGAGATAATTGCTGAACCCTTCTTAAATCTCCCATCAATTGAAAAGCCGCCTGGCGAAGAGCAAAAGTTCCTTGGGCTGGCCGCCAGCTTAAAAACAAGGCGCTTGACATAATGGCAATCACCCCAACAGAAACTATTAATTCAATTAAAGTAAAGCCCTTTTTCACAACTTTTTCATAATATCCACTTCAGCCAAATCTCTAATTGGCTTCCTCCGGCGAGCGCTATTCCCGAACCAAGAATTAGGAAAGGGCCAAAGGGAATTTCGCTTTTCCAACCTTTCTTCTTAAAGACAACTAATCCTAATCCCAGAATAGCTCCGAGCAAAAAACTAAAAAGGAGAGCGGCAACAGCTAATGGCCAACCAAGGATTGCTCCCAAGAGAGCTCCTAGTTCCACGTCGCCAAGACCCATTCCCTTCCCGCGAGTGAGAAGATACAAGCCTCCCAAGAATCCGCCCACAACCGCCAAGCCAAGAAAAGCCGAAAAGAGATAACTGGAAGAAAAACTAATTTCACTCCGCTGATTGAAATCCTTTCCTCCCCAGAAAAGAAAAGTGAAGGCTAAAGCCGGATAGACGAATTGGCTTGGAATTAGAGAATATTCCAGGTCAAAAAGGAAAACAATCCCCAGGGGAATAGAAACGAGCATTAAGAATCCGGCCCAAAAAGGATTTCCTATTCCCAAAAAAATAGAAAGGAACAAAAGACCGGTCCCGAGTTCTACCAGGGGGTTCTCCCAAGAAATCTTTTGCCGACAATAACGGCACCGGCCTCCTAACCGAAGAAAACTAAAAAGAGGAATAAGATCAAACCAGGCCAAAAAATGATGACAACGAGGACAAGAAGAGCGCGTCCAGAGAAAATTTTCTTTTTGGGCCAGTCGGCCAACAACACAATCAACAAAACTGCCGATAGCCGTTCCCAAAAGGAAAACCCCCACGGCTATTAGACCATTCATCCCTTATTGCTTGATTATAAGGCAGCACCGGCGCAATCAGAGTTAGCGGCACAAGCAGCTCCTTGAGCGCCACTATGATAACGACTATCAACGCACCAATACTGGCCCGAATTCATCTCAATGGAAGCACAGTAGTTGGCGAAGCCAGCAGCCGGAAAAACAAAGACAAAATCAGTTTCGTCGGCTCCATTTCGGCTATCGGCGTCAGCAACCAAAGCCGCCACGTCAGTATCATCCGCTAACCCGCTATAGCTTCCATTTATTCCATAGAAAACTTCCGCCGCTACTCTAATCTGGTCAGCATCAGACATAATTACTCCATCATTAGCCCGTCCTTGAGCCGTCGGATAGGTTACTAAAACCAAAGAAGAAAGAATACCAATGACGGCGATAACCACCATCAACTCAATTAGGGTAAAACCTTTTCTCAACATAATTTAGAATTTAATTTTAATATTTTTTTTGACAACGACCTTTCTTCTTAAATTGTAGCTGGTTTTCCCCCTAAAAGCAAATTACATATTCATCGCTCCCATCTCTACCGAGACAATGGGGAGGAAAACACCCACCACTAAAATAGCCACCATTACCCCCATAAGGATAATTAAGATGGGTTCAATCATCTTGGATAAACCGTCTACCGAGCGGTCAATTTCTCCCTGATAAAAACTCACCACCTCCTGTAAAGAATCGCCCAAGGTTCCAGTTTCCTCTCCAACATTAATCATCTGAATCACCAAGGGATGGAAAAGCTTCGGGTAGTCTTTCAAGCTAGCGCTGATTTCTTCTCCCCGAATTACCCGGCGCTGAACTCGGATTAAAGCCTCCTCGTAAGTCTTGTTCCCCACTACCTCTCCGGTAATTTTTAAAGCTTCGGAAATAGGCAAACCAGCGTTAATCAAAACAGAGAGATTTTCCGCAAAACGGGTTAGGTAATATTTTTGGAAAAGCATTCCTAATTTTAAAGGCAATTTCAGCACCAATCGATGATAGAGCTTTTTCCCTTTTTCTGTCTTCCGCCACTGAAAAGCCAAGAAAACACCCACCGCTAGAATAATCATCAAAACAATTCCGCCCCAACTGCTAAAGAAATGAGCCGTTCCTAAGATAAACCGAGTAAGAACCGGGAGCTCCTCATGAAATTGGCTTAAGGCTTTCTCGAGATTGGGGATAACCACCACCATCATCACCACGAAAATCAGGGCAAAAACTCCCAAGACAAAGAGAGGATAAATCATCGCTCCTTTAATCTTTGACTGGAGTTCGTATTCTCTTTCTAAATGGTCGGCTAAATAAGACAAGGAATCGCTTAATCTTCCCGAAGCCTCTCCTGATTTGATAACATTGGTAAAGAAGGGAGTAAAAATCTTTGGATACCCATCCAGGGCCTTGGAGAAAGTGCCTCCTTCCTTTACTTTATTAGCTGCTCCCAAGATAATGGTTTTAAAATAACGGTTGGTTTCTTGGGCCGCTAAAGCTTCCAGGGCACTGACTACCGGTGTCCCTGACTTCAAGAGAACTGCCGCCTGCCGGGCAAAAGCAGCGACCGATTTAACGGGGACCCTAGAGCCAAAGAGGTTTTTCTGCCAGATAGATTCTGACCCTGCCTGTTGAAGGCTGGTAACAAAAAGACCTTCTTTTTGTAAAGCAGAAATGGCCGCCGCCTTGGAGCTAGCTTGGACAACCCCCTCTTTTGCCTCCCCTTTTTGAGTTCGAGCTCGATACTTAAATTCCATAGTTTAATAAAAATTAATCAGGCCCGTAAAAGTTGTCTTAATTCATTTGAGTCCAGAGAATAAGCTAAAGCCTTTTGGACAGTAATTTTCCCCGACCGAACCAGTTGAGCCAAAGACTGGTTCATAGAAATCATTCCAACATTGGAAGAAGTTTGAACAACCAAAGGAATTTGGTCAATATCACTCCTTCGAACAAGATTAGCGATTGCCGGAGTAGAGATTAACACCTCGCAGGCGGGAATAAATTTTCCCTCAATAGTTGGAATTAATCTTTGAGAAGCAATCCCCAGCAAGGAGCTGGCTAATTGCATCCGTATCTGATTCTGTTCTCCGGCCGAGAAAACATCTACTAGGCGGTGAATGCTTTCCGCCGCGCTATTGGTGTGCAGGGTAGCAAAGACCAAATGTCCTGTCTCGGCCGCAATGATAGCCGTCGAAATGGTTTCTAAATCCCGCATTTCTCCGACGACAATAACATCCGGGTCTTCTCTTAAGGTTGCCCGTAGAGCCTGGGGAAAATCAAGAGCATCGGCGTAAATTTCCCGCTGGGAAATCACCGCCTTTTTATCCTCAAAAACATATTCAATCGGGTCTTCCAAGGTAATAATCATCTTCCTTTGCTGGCTGTTGATTTCATCAACCAAAGAAGCAAGAGTAGTTGATTTCCCCTGACTGGAAGCTCCAGTCACCAAAACAAATCCTTGAGCATGATGAGTAAATTCCTTCAGAATCAAAGGAAGATTGAGCTCTTCAATGCTGCGAATGCTCTGGGGAATAAGACGAAAAGCCATGCTAATCGTCCCCTTTTGAAAATAGGCATTAACTCTCAATCTTATCCCCTCCACCTCAAAAGAAAGGTCAACGTCTTTCTTCTTTAAAAAAAGCTGGTATCTTTCTTCTCCGGCTAAATGGCGAAGTAATTCTTGAGTGTCTTTCCCAGAAAGCTTTCCCTCATCCTCCAAAGGAACAAGTTGGCCAGTAATACGAAAAATCGGAGGGCGCCCCACGCCAAGATGAATATCGGAAGCCTCTGATATTTTGGCTTGCCTTACTAATTTTTCAAAACGGCTGACAATTTCTATCATAATAGAAGACTAATTTAACCTCAACTTTTCGGTTATAAATAATCCTTCTGATTACAAATGGATATCAGTTACTCTTAAAACTTCCGCCAGAGAAGTTTCTCCTTGAATGACCTTCAGCATTCCCGCCTGAGCCATAGTGACCATTTCCTGTCTTTGGCTTTCTTCTCTTAATTTCTCTTCTGTCGGCTGGGAAATAATGAGATTAGCTAAACGGTCGGTCATTTCCAAAATCTCAAAGAGTCCTATTCGTCCCTTATAACCAGAAGAGCCGCACTTCGGACAGCCAGCCGGTTCCCAGATAAAGAAAGGAGAGGGAAGGGTGATTTTCTCCCGCGCCTTGGGAGGCAAAGAGTCAATCTGTTCTAAAATCAATTTCTTCTCCTCCGGGCTCGCTTTCGCTTTTTTCCGGCAACGAGGACAAAGTTTTCTTACCAATCTTTGGGCAATTATGACTTTCAGAGAAGGACCAATCAAAAAAGCGGGCAAGCCCATATCAATCAAACGAGGAATGGCTCCAATGGCATCATTGGTATGTAAAGTAGAAAGAACTAAATGGCCGGTTAAAG
>CAZTQU010000015.1:1287-5878 GCA_964615735.1 uncultured Candidatus Saccharibacteria bacterium | reverse complement strand
CCAAAAACTCTATTTAATTTTAATTTGGCTGGGGTCATTAATTATTATTTCCGCTTTTCCCTGATAGGTTTTAATCAACCCGGAAATTTGAATATTTTTCCCTTCGTACTTCTCTAAATCGGAAAAGGCTCCAGCCCGGGAAGCAAAGATAACTGCCTGGAAAGAACATTCTTGATAGTTAGGACAAAAATTCAAAAAGGTTGTTTCTGTTTGGGAAACATAAAGATGGTCAAGTTTCCCTTCCACGCAGGCTTCTTCCCCAATATGCTGGCTGGCTTCTTCCAAGCTGAAGCAAGAAGAAAAAGAAGCTTTCTGAAGAACAACTGGTTCAGAAGTAGAAGAAGCAGAAGGGGCAAGAGAAAGAACCGCCAGCTGTTCTTCAATCACCGACAGCTGCTGCCGGCTGGCAGTTATCTCAATATTCAAATAAATTAAGTCCGCTAAAAATAAAAGAATTAAGATTCCCAAAACTCCTTCCCAAATTTTAGGCCATCGGAAAAATTGATTCATACTTTTTATTTTATCATACCCTGACAGACTTAGTTAATCTTATAGAAAATAATTCCGGAAAATCTTGCCTGTTGTTCAGGAAAACAATATTTAAGAAAATCTTCAGTCACTACTTTTCCTTGAAGCGAACTAGCGTGAAAAAGAGTCTGGCCGTTAAAAAGTAGCCCTTCGTGCCTGACGTCTAAGCCGATTTCTTCATCTCCTGCTTTCAAAAAAGCGACTCCGACAACCGCTGGCAAATTCTGAAACACTTCAGTTTCTATTTCTTCCAGGGGAAGATAAATTTCCGTCATCTTCTTTTCCCAGGGAATATCAATCAGTCTTGACCCATCTGCCTGCGTTTTATTAAGAATAACTTCCTTCGTTTTTACCTTCTCACCGCCGGCTATCTCCTCGGTAATATCCTGGAACCAAGGAGAAGACAAAATTCTATCCGTTGTAAAATGAAGACGATTTTGATAATTAATTTCTCTTCCGGGACAATAGCCAACTGATTTCATCACCGTCCTGGCTTCTTCCATATCAGAAGCATGAAGCAAGGCGGTGCTGGTCAGAATAAAAACCGTACAATCAGTTTTGTCTAGACGAAAGAAAGGATCAGGGTCTAAACCAGACCCTTCTCCTAAACAACCTAATTGGTAGGGGGTATCTAATTGAAGAAAAGCAATTGCCTGAAGGCGATAATCTGCCTCCGGAAACCTTAAACCTAGCTCTTTTAGAGTAGAATCTATCTCGGCATCTTCCTGTTGGTAAAACTTCTTCCGCTCTTGAAGCCATTGCCAACGATTTTCTTCCACCGGAGAATCGGCTGTAGGTTGGGAAAGGAAATTCTCCTCCACTTGACTTCTCCTCCACCATTCTCCCCCGATCACAATGAAGATTATTCCTACTCCCAGCCAAATTAAAGATTTTTTCAATTTACTCATCATTAGAACTTATTATAGCATCAGTCAAAATCGGTCAGAAGATAATTCCTGATTCCCGCCGTCAAAAAAGACTCCCCTCTTTTAAAAGAAGGGAGTCTTGCTCACCAAAAAAGCAGGTGAATGTTAATCAATCTGATAAGTGAGATAAGCCGTTACTTGGATTAAATTTTCTCCCGCTTCGATTTGGGGAGCAGAACCTCCTCCGGCGGCGCTTGACTCCAAGGATAAAGTTTTACTAAAAGCGGAAGGTGGCGTTGCCAAGTTAAATTGCACCTCTACCAATTCCCCTAAACGACAACCTAATTGATTCGCCAGGGCTTGAGCTTCTTCTTTTGCCTGTTCTACTGCCTGAAGGCGTACTTCCTTTTCAATTTCCTCCGGATGCTCAACCGTTAATTCAAGACTGCTAACTTCATTCGCCCCGGCTTTCGTCGCCCCATCAATCACTTCTCCAATCTGAACCAAGTCTCGAATTTTCACTTGGAGAGTCTGGTCAACCTCGTAACCGACAAGAACTCTTTTCCCCGAAGGAGGATAGATTGCTGTTCCCTTTTCATCCTGCCACTCGTAACGCGGATTGAGATTAAAGCCAATTGATTGGAGATCCTTGCTGGCTATTCCTAAATCAGTTATCCTCTGAATAACCTCGTTCATCGCTTGAGTATTCTCTTCAATCGCCTCTCTAACGGTTTCTTTTTCTGTCTTCACCGAAAAACTCACTAAGGCCAAATCCGGCCTTACATACTTCTCCCCCAAGCCAGTAACGGTGATTCTTCCCTCACTGATATATTGACCAGTTTTAACTTGGTTGGAGATCACTACCCCCACTAAGCCAATGACGGCCAAAATTAAAAGGCTTAAAAGAAAACTGAAAAGTCCCTTACGAGAGCGAGAAAGGTTAGGAAATGACATATTTTATTTTATTTAATTAATAACTATTTAATTAATAACTATTTTACTGCTGTTGATAACGACCCATCAATTCTCCTCTAGCCGAAAGATGTCCTTCCATCGCTTGTTCTAATGCTTCCCGGGAAGCCGAAGAATGAAGATCCAAAGTCTTATCGAGAGCAAAAACTTTAAAATAATAGCGATGAGTTCCTGAGGGCGGACAGGGCCCACCGTAACCAGGCCGGCCAAAGTTAGTCAGGCCCTCTACACTTCCTTCCGGAACACTATTTCTAGGAATTATCTTTGTCCGGGGGTTAATGTTCCAAACTGTCCAATGAACAAAGGCTTTGGAGGGAGCGTCCGGGTCTTCAACAATCAAGACCAAGCTTTTAGTTTCTGCAGAAACTTCTAAGATTCTCAATTCAGGGTTAACATTCTCTCCATCACAAGTATATGGCGCCGGAATAAATTCTCGATTCTCAAAGGCAAGACTTTCTAACTTCATTTTTTTATTCTATCAATGCCGAAATAAAAGTAAAGAGGGGGGCTCCCTTAATTATCGGAGCCCCCAGGGTTTGATTGTTTTAAGAATCTTCACCCATGTCGTTTCTTTTTTCCAGGGTTTTCTCCCCTCTATCTTATTTTCTACACTTGTAGAAACAATAAGAGGAACTCCACATTGGTTGCAAAACTGCCCCTCCGGTTGGGCCAAAGCCCAACCCCAATAAACCCTCTCGCACTGAGGACGAGGACAAACCCCTTTTAGCATGCTGAACACCTCCTTATGTAAATTACATCTAACCACAGACTAATATTTTTGTCAACATTTTTTCTTTGGTCGAGGAGAATAAGGAGAATAATAAGTCTTCTTGCCCAACTCGGGGGGGAAATGATCTTGCTCTACTTTTCCTTCCGGAAAATCATGAGCATATTGATAGTCCTGACCATAACCTAATTTCTTCATTAAACTAGTTACCGCATTTCTTAAAGGCAAGGGAACGCCAAAAGATCCCTTCCGGGCATCTTCTTTTGCTTTCAGCAAAGCTATATAAGAGGCGTCGCTCTTAGGAGCCGTAGCCAAATAAGTTGTCCCCTGAGCCAGATTAATCTGGGCCTCCGGCAGACCAACATAATCTACCGCCCGGGCCACTGCCGTCGCTACCTGCAGAGCTTGGGGATCAGCGTTCCCAATATCTTCGGAAGCAAAGACAATCATCCGCCGAGCAATAAACCGGGGATCTTCTCCTGACTCTACCATTCTGGCCAACCAATAAAGAGCGCCGTCGGGGTCAGAATCCCGCAGACTCTTAATAAAAGCGGAGATAACATTATAATGTTCTTCTCCCCCTTTGTCATAACGCAAGGCATGTTTCTGAAGGAGAGAGGAGACTTTTTCCGGTTTAATGATTTTCTCCTTTTCTCCCTTTAAATCATTGACAATAAACTCCAAGGCGTTGAGAGCGACTCGGGCATCGCCATCGGCAAAGTAAATTAATTTTTTTAAAGACGGCTCAAGAATTTGGAATTCCAGCAAACCTAAACCTCTTTTTTTATCTTGGAGAGCCCTTAGTAAAATCTTGCGCAGGGCGGAAGAATCCAAAGATTTTAAAACAAAAACTGCGGAGCGTGAAAGTAAGGGAGAAATAATCTCAAAAGAAGGATTTTCGGTTGTCGCTCCGATCAAAACGATGGTTCCGTCTTCAACATAAGGAAGCAAGGCATCTTGCTGGGCTTTATTAAAGCGATGAATTTCATCAAGAAAGAGAATCGTTCTTTGCTCTTGGAATTTCAAACGCTCCTGGGCAAGAGAGATAGCTTCCCGAACTTCTTTAATGCTAGTAGCAACTGCCGAAAAATAAACAAAGAAAGATTGGGTTTCCTGGGCAATAATCTTAGCCAAAGTTGTCTTTCCCGAACCAGGCGGCCCCCAAAAGATAAGGGAAGACAAGTTATCTTCCTGAATGATTTTTCTCAAAGGGCTCCTCTTTCCGACTAATTCTTCTTGGCCGAAGAATCCTTGAAAATTTGCCGGCCGCATCCTTTCTGCCAAAGGAGCATTTCTTTGTTTTCTATCTTGATAAGCTTGGTCAAATAAATCCACCATCTTTTGCTTTTGTTTTATCTTAAGTCCTATAAACAAAAGAAGCAATAGCCATCTTCTAAAGCATTACTATTGACGGAATAGAAAATTTGTTTTAAACTTTTAGTATCGTTCGTTTCATAAGGAGGAAGGAATGAAAATCGGAAAGGCGTTCCTATCGGGC
>CAZTQU010000015.1:0-1187 GCA_964615735.1 uncultured Candidatus Saccharibacteria bacterium | reverse complement strand
TCGTTCGTTTCATAAGGAGGAAGGAATGAAAATCGGAAAGGCGTTCCTATCGGGCCTACCCGTAGTGGTTGGGATAGCTCTCTTGAAAGTGATCGGGGACATGCTTTTTGCTTTCTGGCGGCCAGTTATGAGTTATTGGTTGCCGGCCTTACATCCGGTACTCCAATGGGGATTAGGGTTCCTCTTTTCCTTGGTCCTTGTCATTCTCATCGGAAGCATCGCTGGAAAAACAGTATCCATCCAGAAAATGGTACGGACCTTTTTCTTTTGGTTATTGGGAAAAAAGCCTCGCCCCATTGTTCTCGTGGAGAGAGGCGAAGTCTACGAATTTGCAGTAGTATTGGAAAATGATGAAAAAGAGTATAAACTGCTCATCATTAATCCCCCGGGTTTCCCGGGGCCACTAGTCGTCGCCCCAAAAGAAAAAGTGCGAGCAACACCCCTAACGCTTGGTGATGCCTTTAACCAAGCAGCATCTTACGGGCTCAAATCTATCCTTGAGAAACTAAATCATTCCAAAAAGCACTCTCGGAAGTAACCGAGAGTGCCCTTTTTTTATTCAGGAAAACTGCCTTAATTTTTTTGAATTCTTATCGCCTCCCCCTTAACCAGGGCCTGGGCTACTTTTTTTCTTGCCGCTGTCAAAGTCCGGCTAAAAGTACTCTGGGAAATCTTCATTCTTTGAGCGGCCTTTTTCTGCTTAATCCGTTCTAAATCACATAATCTTAGGGCTTCAAGCTCATCTGGGCTTAAGCTCACCTCTTTCAGAGCTGAAAGAGGCACCGCTCTCGGCTTAAAGTAAATAATATTTGGACTGAAGAAAACTTTTCGCAGTTTCCTTGGACGAGACATATCTTTTAACAATTAAGTAAATTAGAAACCTCCTTTGCCAGCCTATTATAAATCACCTCTATTTCTTTCTTGACTTTCAAATTAGATTCCACCACCGGAATAAAATCAGCCACCGCTCGAAAAATTTGAGCATCATAATCGATCTTCCCCAGGAATTTTTCCCCAGCCCAGGTAATCATCTTTCCCTCTAAGGCTGGATTTATCCCCGACTTATTAATAACCACCAAGTAGGGAAGACGGAAGAAACCAACTACTTCCAGAACCTTTTTTAAATCATTGAAACTAGTAATGGTCGGCTCGGCAACAGCAACCACCAAATCACTTTCCCGCAATAC
>CAZTQU010000014.1:0-6098 GCA_964615735.1 uncultured Candidatus Saccharibacteria bacterium | reverse complement strand
TGGCAGAATAGTCCTATTGTTCCTTCAGACACTAAATTAGAAAAAATAGGATATATTTTCGGAGAGTGCCCGGTTTCTGAAAGCATCGCTCAAAGATTAATTAATTTACCGACCCATATCAATGTTTCTCCCGTCCAGGCTAAATGGATTGCTTCCCAGATTAATAGATTTATCTCTGACCATGAATGAAGAAACCACCTATCGTGTTTTCGAAATCAATCAAAAAATTAAAGAAATTTTAGAAACCTCTCTTTCTCAATCTATTTGGGTCAAGGGAGAAATCGCTAGTTTTGACCGTCGGGCAAAACAAAGAAATATCTTCTTTCAGCTTCAGGAAAAAGATAAAATACATAATCGGCTTTTAGCTACCGTTGACTGTTTTCTTGGAGAAACAGCCAAGCCTCTTCTCCGAAAAAGATTAATTGAAGGAGGAGTTGTCCAGCAACTCAAGGAAGGAATGGACGGTTTAGAAGTCCGATTAAAGGTTAAATTATCTGTTTACGTTCCCGGGGGAAAATATCACTTAATGGTCGAAGACATTGATCCGGCTTTCACCTTAGGACAAATAGAACAAAACCGAAAAAGAATCATTGAGTTTTTGAAAAGAAATAACCTGTTAGAAAAAAACAAAAAGGAAACTTTCTTACCTTTAGTCATCCAAAAAATCGGTCTCATTACTAAAGAGGGGAGCCAGGCCTATTTTGACTTTCTTAAAAAATTAGAAGATAGCCGTTTTTCTTTCCTAGTTTCTTTTTATCAGGCTTCCGTTCAGGGGCAACGGCTGGAATCAGATATTCTCAAGGCCTTAAACCATTTCCAAGAACATTCAGAAGAAATTGATGTCGTGGTTATTGTTCGAGGCGGGGGAGCGAGAAGCGACCTTGGTTGGTTTGATAATCAAAAAATTGCCGAAGCCATTGCTAATTTTCCAAAACCAGTTTTAACCGGCATTGGCCACAAAAAAGATGTTAGCATTACCGACTTAGTCGCTTATCTAGCCGCTCCTACCCCTAGTTCGTTAGCCGATTTTCTTACTACCAGAAATGAAGATTATTTAGGAAAGCTAGAAAAATCAATGAGAGAAATCAGGTTATCGGCGCTTAATTTACTTCGTTTCCATCAACAAACCATAAAAAATCTTCAATCAGCCATCCAGGTCAGCGCCCAAAGAAGTAGTCAAGTTTCTTTCCAAAAACTGCTTTTCTTCCAAGAAGAAATCCGGCGAACCAGCTTCCAGAGTTTAAAAAATGAAATTAAAAAAATTTCTGAAGTAAAGGAAAAAATATTGGCTTTTGCTCAAGAAAGTATTCGGAGAAATAAAAATCAATTAGAGAAATATCAAGAAAATATTTTTCTTTTAGACCCGATGAATGTTTTAAAGAGAGGCTTTAGTCTCACCACCATCAATGGTAAAATAGTGAAAAGCATTCAGGGAATAAAGATCGGCACTATCATGTGGACTCATTTCCAAAAAGGGAAAATTAAAAGTCAGATTCAAGATGTCAAAAAAAGAAAGTAAATTAAGTCAAATTAGTTACGCTGAAGCCTTAGAGAAACTGGAAGATATTTTAGAAAGTTTGCGAGAAGAAAAAGTTGACATTGACGAACTTTCAAAAAGCTTAAAGGAAGCTTATCAATTAGTCAATACTTGCCGCCAGAAAATCCAGAAAGCAGAAATGGAGGTTAAAAGGATTGATCAACAATTTGGGGAAAAAGAATAAGAAAAAAATTTAGGCCCGGGATGTTTGTTAGAGTAACTGTCAAAGCAAAAGCTAAAAAAGACCAGGTCTTTCCCAAAAAGGAAGGAAAGTTCTTGATTCAAACCCGTCAGCCGGCAAAAGAGGGGAGAGCTAACCAACAAGTCTGCCTTCTCTTAGCAAATTATCTTGGGGTGCCTTTGGAAAGAATAAAACTCATTCGGGGAAGGACTTGTCCTCATAAACTTTTCGAAATCCGCAACTATGATCGTAAAAACAGTTGAACAAAAGGAAGAATGGGAAGGTTTTCTTCAACGATGGCCGAAGAAAACCTTTTTACAATCTTGGAATTGGGGAGAGTTCCAAAAAAGTCAGGGGAAGAAAATTTGGCGGTTAGGAATCTACGAACAAGATGTTTTGCAAGGAATAAGCCTAGTTATTAAGAATCCTGTTATCAAGGTTGGCAAATACGAGAAAAGCTTTTTGTTCTGCCCCCACGGGCCAATTATTCTCAAAGAAAGGGCAGAATTAAAAAAAGAACTCTTAACAGCTCTTCTGGAGGAATTAAGGGTTTTAGCCAAGAAAGAAAAAGCAGCTTTTATCCGTTTCGCTCCTCTTTGGGAATCAACTCTAAAGCAGCAGGCGATTTTTGCTGCTCTCGGATTTCGAAAGGCACCGATGTTTATTCATCCCGAACTAACCTGGCAATTATCTCTTCCCCCGTCCGAAGAAACTTTACTCCGCCAGATGAGGAAGACCACCCGTTACTTAATTAGAAGAGGACTCAACTGGCCTCAGTTGAAAGTTAATCAGGGAATGAGTCAAAAAGATCTGGAAAATTTCTGGCAGTTATATCAAGAAACTGTAGTTCGTCATCATTTTTCTCCTTTTTCTAAAAACTATTTAGAAAAAGAAATTTCTGCCTTTCAAAAAGATCATGGAATTGCTATCTTTTCCTCTTGGCTCAATGATCAATTATTGGCTTCGGCCATAATTGTTTTCTGGCAGGGGATTGCTTTCTACCATCACGGAGCATCTTCAATGAAGCATTCCGAAGTGCCAGCTGCCTATCTTCTCCAGTGGAAAGTAATTCAAGAAGCAAAGAAAAGAAAATGCTCCGTCTATAATTTCTGGGGAATTGCCTCTTCGACGGCTAGGCACCATCCTTGGGGAGGCTTAACGCTTTTCAAGCGCGGCTTCGGTGGAGAAAAGAAAGCTTATTTAGCCACTCAAGACTTAGTCCTTTCTTGGTTTTACTGGCTCAACTGGCTAGTAGAAAAAAAGAGGCGGATTAAAAGGGGAGTATGAAATATTTTTTCATTCTATGAAATACTGTTTCCGCTCTCAGAAAAAGTCGAAGAAAAAGAAAAAATGGATTTGGGGAGTCATTTTCGGGAGCATTTTTGTTTTAGGGGGACTATTTGTCATTTTTTATTCTCCTCTTTTTCGTTTCACTCAAATTCAGCTTTCTCCGGCCTCAACTGTTTCCGATTCCGAGATCCAATCTTTTATTGAGACCTACTTTAGACAATGGGGAAGCCAGAGCTTATTCTTAAGTTTTGGGTCGTTAGAAGAGAAAATCCTTAGCCATTTCCCGACAATAGAAAAAGTCTCTCTACGTCGTCGCCTTCCTCATACTCTTATTATTACTTTAACCGAGAGGAAGCCTATTTTGCAGGCGAGATTAGCTGATTCTACCTTTCTCATTGATAAAAACGGTTTTGTCTTTCAAAAAAATTCCCCTCAAGACAATCTACCGATATTAGAGGTAGAAGTTTCTAGCTGTCAGAAACCAAGAGTAGGGGAGTTCCTTCTTCCTTCGGCTCCTTGGGAAAATTTATCCTCTATCATTCTTTATTTCTGGGAGAAAAAAGAATCCTTGTCTTTCGTCCAAGGAAGGCTTGTTTCCCCAAAACAAATGAATATTATTTTATCACCCGGACCAGTAATTTATTTTGATTTAGAAGAAGAAGGTAGCTATTCTCTGCAAGCAATAGACGCTTTTTCTCAACAAGAAGATTTCTTGGATTGGAAATATTTAGACTTAAGATCCCCGAATCGAGCTTTTTACTTAGAGTAACAAAGCTGACCCCCTTTCTTTGACAATGTATAGAATTATGTTATACTACAAAAAGTATCAGGACTTGAAAATATCTTTAGAGTTGCTACAATAAAAAAATGGAAGGAAAAAAGACCGGCCAAATTTCATCCAAGATCAAGAAGGAATTGACAGAATGTGAAAAAGAAAAACAGCAGTATCTTGAAGGTTGGCAGAGAACAAAAGCAGATTTTATCAATTACAGAAAACAAGAAGAAAAAGGGAGAGAGCAACAGGTGAAAAAATCCCAACGGTTTCTGCTTTTGGAAATATTACCGGTGGCCGAAGATTTGGAAAGATTAGAAACTGCTTCAAAAGAGCAGAAAACTGAATTAGAAAGCTTACGAAGAGCTATCGCTCAAATTAGGATGAAAATGGATCAGTTTTTATCAAAAGAGGGAATATCCAAAATAAAAAGCCGAGGAGAAGAATTTAATCCTCATCTGCATGAAGCGGTCAAACAAGAAAAGAGTCGTTATCCAAAGGACAAAATTATTGAAGAGGTAGCTCCTGGTTATTTACATCATGGTGAACTCTTGAGACCAGCCAAAGTTAAGGTCTCGGGATAAAAACACAAAGGTCTTTGATTCTTTAATTAAATTACTAACCAAGTCATGGCTATTATTCCTTGGGATCCATTTCAAGAAGTAGGACGATTCTTTGACCAGGATAATTTTCTACCGATTCTGCCTACTCGTTGGTTAAAGTTTCCCTTAACCGATATTTATAAAGAGGGAAATAATTTGGTGATAAAAATGCAGATTCCCGACATTGACCCTAAGAAGATAGAAGTTTCCGTGGAAGACAATGTCCTGCGCGTTCAGGGGAAGACATCCGAAGAAAAGGAAGAAAAGAAAAAAAATTATTATCAGAAAGAAATTCGAAAGACAGATTTTCAAAGAGAAGTCACTCTGCCAACTGAAGTCCAGGCAAAAAAGGCAAAAGCAACTTACCAAGACGGAGCTTTAGTGGTAAGAATCCCGGAAGCCAAGAGGAAAGCTACTTCTGCTAAAATCCCGATTCAAATAAAAGGTTAAGCTAGTTTTAGCCGAAGAGAGGCCCGGGTTAGAAGACGCTAGCCAATAGATAAACCCGGGCCTGCTCTTTGCTTTATTATCTCTTCAAAATATTATTATTATGTCTAACATTATCGGAATTGATCTAGGAACTACTTTTTCGGCTATGGCAACTATTGAAGCTGGCGAGCCGAAGATAATTGAAAATAGAGAGGGAGCCAGAACGACTCCCTCAGTAGTGGCTATTGATAAAAAAGGAGAAACACTAGGCGGTGTTCTAGCTCAGCGTCAAATGATAACTAATCCTGAAAACACAATTTTCGGCATCAAAAGATTAATTGGCCGGAAATTTTCTGATACGGAAGTCCAAAAAGACATAAAACTTTATCCTTACGCGTTGAGAGAAGCGGCTGATGGGGGAGTAGAAGTAAAAATGAGAGACAAGTGGTATAAGCCAGTGCAAGTTTCCGCCATGATATTGGGAAAACTTAAAGCCGACGCTGAAGATAAACTGGGAAATAAAATCACCGAGGCGGTTATCACTTGCCCAGCTTATTTTGACGACGCTCAAAGACAAGAAACAAAAGCGGCTGGAGAGATAGCTGGTTTTAAGGTAAAAAGGGTCATCAATGAACCAACGGCCGCCGCTTTAGCTTATGGCTTAAATAAAAAAACGAATCAACAAATTCTAGTTTACGATTTTGGAGGAGGAACTTTTGACGCCTCTGTTTTAGACATTAGTAAGGATACAAAAGAAGACACAATAGACGTCAAAGCAACAGGTGGAGACACTCATTTAGGCGGCAATGACTTTGACCAAGAAATAATCGGCTGGATAATAAAAAAATTCAAGGATGAAGAGGGGATTGATTTACATCAAGATAGCCTTGCTCTTCAAAGAATTAAGGAAGCGGCAGAAAAAGCGAAAATTGAACTCTCCACCACCTCCCAGACAGAAATTAATCTTCCCTTCATCACTTCTACCGACGAAGGGCCAAAACATCTTCAATATACACTCACCCGGAGCGAACTAGAAAAAATGGTTGAATCGTATATTCAGAGGTCAATCGACATTACGAAACAGGTTATCAAGGAAGCAAAACTGGAAGTCAAGGATATTGAAGAGATTGTTTTGGTGGGAGGACAAACCAGAATGCCCCGTATTCAAGAAGAAGTAAAGAAATTAATGGGCAAAGAGCCTAATAAGTCTATTAATCCGGATGAAGTGGTAGCTATCGGCGCCGCTATTCAGGGAGGTATTCTTCAGGGAGAAATGAAAGACGTTCT
>CAZTQU010000013.1:0-6251 GCA_964615735.1 uncultured Candidatus Saccharibacteria bacterium | reverse complement strand
CAAAGGAACTGAGACTTTAATATTGAGTTGATAATTCTGAATTTTATTAGAAACCCGAGTATATTGAGCACGCCCGGCTCTCAAAAAAATATTAGTATTGGCGGCCGGAGTGAGAGAAAGAGCCACAACAGCTCCGGCATTTTGGGAACTTTCTTCTTTTATTAAGGTGCGATTCAAATTAAAAATTTTCAAATCCATCGCATCTTCCACTGGCGGAATCAATTTAAACTCATAAGTTACTCCTTTCTCAACTGGAATTTTATAGTAATCCTTATAGTCGTCTCCGGCCCAGCTTGCTAAGCCGTAATCGCCTCCCAAATAACTTTCATAATCACCGGGAACAATGCTTAATGCCTTATTAAAATCATCACCGGCATCAGTTTGACTGCCGGCGTCGTAATAATTGACTAAAGAAATTTCCAAAGAAAAAGAATCCACTTTCCATTCATTGGAAGAAATTTTAAGGTAATACTTGTACAAGCTCTTGTCAGCATTAGTCAGCCAGTCAATTGAAAAATCACTTCCAAAACCAGAAGTTATCTCTTCTTCGCCTTCATCAAAAATAGCCACATCCCAATTGCCGCTCTCGAATTTAAGTTTTGGTTGAAGCTGTTGTCCGGCTTTTACCTGGACATAGTAATATAATTCCTGCCATTTTGCTGTAGCTCCTCCTTGATAAGTTCCCGGTTCTAATTTAACAGCTGTTTCAAAACTGCTTCCGCTAGCTGGCAGAGATTGTTGGGCAAAAGCCGAGCTAAAAAATAAAATGCCAACAAAACAAAGAGCCAAACTTAAACAAACTTTAACTTTTGGGGACATGATTTTTTAAATTAATGAATTAAACCGCATCATCTTTGCCAGAGACATTAAATTGAAGTAAATTCTTTACATCTTCTTGCCACTGCTCATTATCTCGATGGATGACCCGACCGATAAAAAGTTCTCGCATTAGTTTAATTTCCGGAATTTTAGCCATAGAAAACTTATATTTGGCATATTCCGGTTCCTCTAATTTCCCTGCTGGCAAATAAATTGGCTCTCTTCTAAAATTAATGGCCGCCAGTCCCCGATTAATTTTTGAGATTAAACCATCAATCTGGCTATTAATTTTTGCCTGGTCGGTTTCTTTATACTCCTCTCGGCTAATAATTCTGAAAAAATAAGTAGCCCGGCCAGTTTCTTTTTCACCAGCCGTTTCAAAAGCAATAGCGTTACCGGCTTTTAATCTATCTTCACTATAAATAGGGATAAAGAACCAAAAATAATCGCCGGTCAATTCTCCCATCAACCCCTTTTTAAAGCCAATATAAATTTTGCCTGGCTTGCCTATTGATTTCAAAAATTCATATTCTTCTTTTACAGCCGTCTTCATTAACCTTGCCTCTAATTTTTGCCAGAATTCTGGAGAAACGGCCTCAACATTTTGTTTGCTGACCGCTTTTCCTTCCTTAATTAACCCAGAAACTTTCTTCAAAGTGGAAAAATCAATTTCTGGCCAAATTCCCTTGATAAAATTCTGAATGTTTAAAGAAATTTCATTAAGGCACACCTTTAAAGTTTCTTTAAATAAATCAAATTTTTCACCTAATTTTGAAACGGTAATTTTTCCACCTTCTTCCAAAAGAATTTCAATTTGAAAATTGCCTGTTTTTGTTTCTACAATATCGCTAAAGGGAATTCTCACCAGTTCTCCCCGTTCTGGTAAAATCACCAGAGAAGTTTGGTAAAATCTAAACTCGGCTTTTCCTTTTTGTGTTTCCGCGCCTGATTTATCCAAATACGTAAAATCGGCTTCTAGCCCAGATTTTTTTAAGGTTTCTTGAAACAAAAAGTCTTTCAAAAGCACCTCGTTCCTTAGTTTCACAAAAACTCTCGCAAAATCCTCGTATTGATAGCCGAGCTGGAAAATCTGCAGTTCCTTCCCCCCGCCGAAAGAAAGCTTTAATCGGTGGTCCGCCGGAATTAAATCAAGAATTTCCCGATAAGAAAATAGGTAAGTTTCCGAGTTTCCTGGAGAAATAGAAAAATTCTCTTTGCCCAAAATTATCTTGGCTGACGTTTCAGAAATTTGGATTTCTCTCTCGTTTTGTAAAACAATACTACCGGTTAACTCTAAAACTTTTTCGTCTTTATCCTTCTTGTCTATAATTGGCATAAATATTATTCTATAATCATAATTTATCTCTTGAGCAAAGTCAAAAGCTTGTTTAATATTTTTTCTGCCTCTTCCCGATTAGAATATCCTTCCCGGGCTAAAGTGCTGTTGACCGGAAGAATATGAGTCGTGCGGTAAGTTCTTTCTTCAATTCTTTCCGTTTCAATTTTAGTTTGGAACTTTGTCAGCGAGTGACAAAAAGTATTGCCCGGAGGAAAAGACGATATTGTATATAACATATTTCCAGAAACCACAAAATTGCCGACTCTAAGCCCTAAACACATTTTCACATATTTTGACGGGATAACTTTTGGCCGAGGGGAAAGTTTAACATAGGACTTAAAACCGCCTCCTTTACCCATTCCCGTCGCTTGGACACTACTTTTTACTGGCTTCGGAGCTGAATATCGTTTAAATTCTGGATTATTTGCTTGGATAAAGACCGCTGGAAAGCCAAGATATTTTCCCTGATGGTATTGAACTCCACTTTCTGCCTTTGATTTTTGATATTGTTCTTTTACTTGTTTTGAAACTTTTTCCATTTCCTCTTTCATTTTGGGAAGACCTTTTTCAAACCGTTTGAATTGTTCTTCGGAAAGTGAAGATTTCATCGCCGATTTATAATAATCACTTTTAAAAAGTTCACCGAAATTTTTAATGCCCGCATTTTCTAAGCCGGGAATAGGCATGGCCGTCAAACCCTGAGTCGGAAGAACCTGAAAAGAAAGTAATTGAGCTTCAGCCAATTTTTCGTTAGGGAACTTTGTTATGACCACAACAACGTCTAAATCATATTTTCCGCTAACATCAACATCTGCTTTCTGGTATTGATTTTTTAAGTTTTGAATGGACGCTGGCGTGACGCTAGACGCCAAACCGCTTTCGGCCAAGCTAGTCATCACCGTAAAGAAATCTTTCATTCCTAATCCTTTCCGAGTGGCAATCCCATGATAAACTATTGATTCAGTTTCTGAAACGCTTTTCCCTTGCCCGGCGCCCTTGGTTAATTCGGGGATGATATGGATTTCCGGATTAAGATGACGAAGCCGAATAGCAATATTACTTTCGCTAAGTGCACGTGAAATTTCTTCCCAATTTTTTGTCGGCAACCAATTTTTAGGAATTAATTGAGCAAGAGATTTTCCCATAATTTTTTCGCTTTTATACAAAATAAAAAGAAAAATTTAAATTGGTTTTTAGAAACAAATTCTAAGGCTTTTTACGGAATAAGACTCTCTAACCATTTTTAATTAGAAATTCCTTCCTTTAAGCGCCAACCAATCTTTGACGGATAATGTTGTTTTATATAAGGGTGTCTTTTTATAGTTTCCCATTTTTCGAAAACTTTGCGCTTTCGAGGAAGATACAAGATGGGATTATTCCCATACATAAATTTGGCAAGTTTCCTACAATCCTCAACATAAAAAATAATAGAGTATAAAGGAATTTTACCTCTCTTGTCTTTTGCTTTATGAATTGTTTTTTCTGGGATCCCTAAATGAGCACAAAGTCGATGATTCAAGTCTTGGAGAAACAACAGAGAAGAACTTACAAATCCAGCCTTTATCTGCCAAACCCCATTCACTTTATAGATGTAAACCGTTCCATCACCATCAAAAAATCCCCGGACAAAATCGGGGAAATATTTATCAGGAACTTTTATGGGATTTAAATTATATGTTTTTCGAGGGAATATTCCTAAATCCATTAAATCTTTAGTTATCACCGGATGACGAATTTGTAATTGGTAAGCAAGATATTTTCGCTTTCCTCCTCCCGATTTTTTACTAATTTTATGTTGAGATTCTAATGCCTTTTTGATACGAAACAGATTCCTCTTTTCGGCGGAAGTTATGTTCAGCGTAAAACGATTCTTTTCTCTATCTTTACTCACGCTAATACAACCATCTGCCGTAATATAACCTAAAACATAAGCCATTTCAGAAGTCCAGTTTTTAAAGAAATCTTGATTAATATGTTTTTTAAATATCATCCCCATAAGCTCCAAAATATTGTGCCGCGGGTGGGACTCGAACCCACACGGGACTTCTCCCAAGAGATTTTAAGTCTCTCGCGTGCTACCAATTTCGCCACCGCGGCTCTTTTTTAATTTTGTAAAGCCTGAGGCGCGGACGGGAATTGCACCCATGTGTAGCAGTTTTGCAGACTGCTGCCTTACTCCTTGGCTACCGCGCCTCTAATTTCCTTCCTCCAGCTGACGGAGGATTCTTTCTACATTTTCTGCCTTTTCCAGCCCAGTGTCAAGATAAAAATTAACTTCAGGCATTTTTTTTATCCTCAAAGAGTAGGCCAGTTCTCTCTTGATTCTCCCTTTCTCTTTCTTCACCTTCGCTAAAGTTTCCTCCCGATACTGGGAAGGGAGAACTCCCAGGAAAACCCGGGCCTGGTCCAAAAGAGACGATAAAGAAACCTCCGTTACCGTCACCAATTGAGCCGGAGAAAAATCTATTTTCTCCAGAATTTTTCCCAAATTCCTCTCTATCTCCTTACTTAATTGAATCACTCTTCGTCCCATCTTTCTATTATTCGTAACGATAAAGATAGGCCTCTATCATATCTCCTTTTTCAATCTTTCCGCTTCCTTCATAGAGAATGCCAGCCGTTTGATTTTTCTTCACCTTTTCTATTTTCTTTTGATCCCTTTCTAAGCTGATAATTTTCCCCTCTCCTATCTTCTCCGCTCCCCGAAAAACATCTAAAGAAAGACCGGAAGTCAATTCTCCTTCAATGACTTTTCCCCCGACAATCTGGCGATTTTTCTTTGTCCAGAAGATAGCCAGGACTTCCAATCTCCCGATAGAATAACGAACCTTTTGGCGAGCAATCTTTTTTAACTCCTCTTGCAAGTAATCCAAAAGCTCATAGATTACAGAAAAAGTTTTAAACTTAACCGCTTTTCTTTTTAAGAGAGCCAGAGCGTCTGGATTGGGCTTGACCCGAAAACCAATAATTTGGGCTCGGTTCCCTTGGGCTAGCTGAACATCATTCTGATGGATATCTCCCACTTCCGTTTCTAGAAGCTGAAGGCGATTTACTTCTTTTAACTCCCCGATGGTCTTTTGGAGCGCCTCCAGAGAGCTGAAAACATCCGCCTTGAGAATGATTTTGAGTTTTTCTTTCCCCTCTCCTTCTTCGTCTAGAGAAGAAGTAATCTTCTTTCCCTTTTTCTTCTGAAGCGCCTCCTCGGCCGCTTCTAAAGAAGGATAAACTTTAAATTCTTCCCCCGCATCGGGCAAGTTTTTCAATCCTAGAACTTTCACCGGTTGGGAAAGGGAAGCCTGGGTTAATCCTTCGCCCTGCCAATCCAAAATTTCCTTCACTCGGCCAAAAGCAGAACTCGTTCCCACTACCTCTCCGGATTTCAAGGATCCAGCCTTAATCAGGAGGTCGACTAAGGGACCACGGAGATGATCTAAATGAGATTCAAGGACAATTCCCGCCGCTGGTCCTTCATCCACTGCCTTCAATTCCTCCATTTCCGCCAAGAGGAGGATAAGGTCCAGTAAATCATTAATCCCCTGGCCAGTTTTAGCAGAAGTTTCTACCGCCGGAACTTTTCCTCCCTGGGATTCTAAATTAATTCCCGCTTGGGAAAGCTGGCCCTCAATTTTTTCCAAGGGGAGACCGGGCTGATCAGTCTTATTAAGAGCAACAATCACTGGCAGACTAGTTTCTTGAAGATAAGCAATAGCTTCTTTGGTTTGAGGAAGCACTCCTTGGTCTCTCCCCACCACTAAAACTGCTATATCGGCTAATTTCGCTCCTCGAGAGCGAATCGAGGAAAAAGCAGCGTGGCCCGGGGTATCAATAAAGACAATCTTCTTATCGTTATGAGTTGTTTCATAAGCCCCTAAATGCTGGGTGATTCCCCCCGATTCTTTCTTCGTTAAATCAGTTTGCTGAACCTGAGAAAGAAGAGAAGACTTCCCGGCGTCAATATGGCCCAGTAAAACAACAACTGGTGGTTTTGATTTCGGTGTTGGCATCATAAAAAAATTAAAAAGCCCTTCTTGGGCAAAGGCGGAGGATGTAGGATTCGAACCTACAAGAGCCGAAGCTCACTGGTTTTCGAAAC
>CAZTQU010000012.1:0-7314 GCA_964615735.1 uncultured Candidatus Saccharibacteria bacterium | reverse complement strand
TATATCCTATTTTTTCTAATTTAGTGTCTGAAGGAACAATAGGACTATTCTGCCATCCATCATAGAGAAAGATTTTCTTTTTTCTTAAGTAAGCTAAAATTGGGGCCGCTGGCTGATGAGAAAGAAGGAGCGGGTATTTTAAATAAATTCTTCCCTTTCTCATTGGCGGTTTTATGAGGCCGCGGGCAGTAATCTCTTGGTCATAAATTTGAGCTATTTTTTTCCGGTGTTGATTGAATTTTTCTAATTTTTTAAATTGCTGTCTTCCTAAAACGGCTAAAACATTAGGCATTCGGCCGGGTAGATAAGCTGGCCTTTCTCCTTGTTTCTCTTTTTTATGGACTGCTTTGGTAAGAATCCCTAGTTTTTGTAAAACGAGAAGCATCCGTCTTCCCCATTCCCCTCTTTGATAGTTAGGGAGGATTAGAAAGTAGGTCAAAATAGGATGCAGTAACTGTTGAGCAATCCAGGGGAAAGAAGGAAGAGAGGATTGTTTTTGAAAATTTCTGATTTTTTTGGCTAATTTTTCATCATCAGTAACGGCTATCCCCCCCGCCACTGCTGAAATTACCTTATCCCGCCCTAAGCTGAAGAAAGCGGCTTGGCCGAAAGTTCCTAATTTCTTTCCCTGGGATTGAGCTCCTAAAGCGTGAGCCACATCTTCTATGATGATTAACTGATTTTTTTCAGCAATTTCTTTTACTTTCTGCATATCAATGGGCAAACCAAAAGTAGGCTGAACCAGCAAGACTCGGGTATCCGCCTTAATTTTTTGGGTTAGCTTATCTAAAGAGATATTCAAATCTTCTCCGATATCGACGAAAATCGGCCGTAATTGGCTCCAGCGAATAGGATTAACTGCTGCTGCGCAAGTAAAGCCGGAAACCAAGACTCGGGATTGAGCTGGAAGGTCTAAACTTTGAAGAATAGCCATCAAAGTGGAACGCCCGCTATTAAAAGCAAAAGCGTGTTTTATTCCCAGATAAGCGGCGAAATCATTTTCCAGAGCAGCAATATCTTTCCCTTTTCTCCACTGCCAGGGGCAAAAAAGAAGTTTTAAAGCCAAGTAGGCATCATCCTTTTCAATATTCGGAGATAAAGCTCCGGAAACAGCTTTCATAACTACGGTTAAAAAGATTTACTAAGACTTATAACTACGGTTAAGAGGATTTACTAAGACTCATAAATTTTCCATAATTTCTTTTGCTACTCTTCCCTCTAAAAGAATAACATCTCCTGGTCGAGCAAAATTTTTGACCTTTTCAATAATCTCGGTCGGGCGAGAAAGATAAAACAACTGAACTTCTTTTCCTTTTTCTTTCTTTCCTTTTTCTAGACCGGCTTTTATTTCTTTCCAATAATAATCTCTGGTGACGATAACTAAATCAGCGGCCTCGGCTAACTTTTCTCCCATCTCTCGGTGGAGGGAAAAGGCCGCCTTCCCTAATTCAATTATTCCCGGGGTGATAACGACCTTCCTTCCTGACCAAAGTTGAAGATGTTCTAAATCAGCAGAAAAAGCTGATGGATTGGTAGAATAAGCGCTATCAATAATTTCCCAGCCGTTATGCTTTCTGATTTTCTTTGGATTACTGAAGTTTTGGGAATGAAAGCAATGGCCGATTTCCTTTAAGGATAATCCTAAACGCTGAGCGGTGAAACTAGCCAGTAAAACATTTACGAGATGGGCTTTTCCCACTAAAGGAAGAGAGATGAAAACTGATTCTTGAGCATTAGTCAAGATGAATTCAAGATGGTCTTTAAAAATCTTAATTTTTTCTGCCTGTAGAGCCGTTTCTTGATCATGAGGACGAGTAGTGACATTGAACTTCTGTTGAGTAATAGTCGGATAAAGTTTTCGTAAATGAGGATCATCCCCGTTAAAAACGGCCCACCCGTTGGGAGAAAGATTTTCTACCAACTCTAGTTTCCCTCGGATAATATTTTCCAGAGAGCCGAAAAGTGCTAAATGCTGCTCATTAATCCCTGTCAAGATACCTATTTTTGGTTGAACAAGCTCGGTTACCCTTTTAATCTCTCCTCGATGATAAGCTCCTATTTCAGCGATAAAAAATAGATGGGAAGAAGTTAACTCTCGAAGAATGGTTTGGGCAATACCTAATTCAGTATTAATGTGTCCTGCTGTTTTAAGAACTTTTTCCGGCCCATAGTGGCAACTTAAAAGAAGGGTTAACAATTCCTTAACTGTTGTCTTGCCGTAAGAACCGCTGATTCCAATGACTGTTAGATTCTTTAACTTTTCTCTTTTTTCTTTAGCTCGACGAATAATCCGCTTCTTAACTACTGTTGCCGGAATATCAACTAATTTGACTATGATTGCTATCCAGAGTGGCAAAAAAGCGTTCATTAGTAAAACTGCTTGCAACCAGTGGAAAGCATTTAAAAAGAAAAGAGCTCCCCAAGCAAAAAGAGTAATACCGAGAATCAAAACTACCTTCTTGGTAAATCTCTTAGGAAAAACCCATTTACTCTGCAAAGCTTTTCCCAGGGAACGCATTCCTTGAAGAAAGAAGTAAAAGAAAGCCAGGATGGAAAAGAAGAGAGGAAAGATAATAAAAGAAAGGGCAAAGAGAATAAGAGGGACTAGTGTTTTTGGCCAAGAAATAATTTTTCGATTACGGCTTATTTCTTCTTTAATGCGCCTCCATCTATATTCTTTCAACTGCCAAAAATAAATCCAGAAAAAAAGCTGGCGGAGGAAACAGAGAAAAGCAAAACCGAAAAGAATACTGATGAAAAACGGGTTTAGAACCATTTTCTTTTGATTGACCGATAAGTTTGATAAAGAGAAAACCAACCGTGTTGGAAAGGTATTTCCCAACTTTGAGGATAATTCTTTACTTCTCCTCCGAAGCTCTTTTTAAAGAAAGTTACTCCCGGCCAGCGGCGCTCGTCAATTCCCCAAAAATCATAAGTCAAGCAGCCCTTGTCTTTGGCAAACTTAATTTGTTCCCACTGAAGGAAATGAGAGACTTTAGTGGAACGAAAGCGATAATCAACTGCTCCGTGGAGGGCTATTGCTTGTTTCTGCCAGAAGACTGACAGATAAGTGCCGATAATCTTTCCTTGATATTCGGCTAGGAATAATCTCCCCCAACCTTCTCTTAAAGAATGTTTTAAGAGCTTTTGATAGTAGGAAGACGAATGAGGCCGGAATTTCTTTCTTGCTCCGGTGGCTTGAATTAATCGTAGAAAAGCAGAAAAATATTTTTCACTCTCCTGATTACTTTGGATTAATTTCACTCCCTTCCTCCGGGCTAAACGGATATTATAACGAGAGCGAATGGAAAGTTTCTGAAAGATTTTTTCCAAGGGAAGGCGGAGATCAAGAATCAAAGTTTGGGACGGCTGAGTTCTTTTAGAAGAGATGCGGCCCAAGGAAGGAAGAAAGCCTAAGGAGGTTAAGGGCTCAATTCTCAGGAAGATAGCGTTTCTTTCTTCTTCTAAATTTTTAATCTTTTGCCAGAGAAGTTTTTCTCCTTCTTTTTTCTCGGCGAGAGAAAGATTTCTAGAAAAGACCGGCCCTCGAGGCAGATAAAGACAATGTCTGCCAAAAGGAAGTCGTTCTTCAATAATTTGAGCCTGAATTAAAATTGACTTCTGGCCCACTCTTACCCGCCAAACCTTTTTCCCTAAACTTTTTTGAAATTCTCCCCAAGACCAGCTTTGTAAAAATTCTCCCCCTGCCTGGCTTAAAAAATTATCCCAGGATGATTGCTTAATCATTCCTTTGGAGAAAATTAATAATAAGGGATAATAATTTCTCAGGCGTTTCTAGTTGAGGACTATGAGCCGCCTCCGGAATAATTTCCAGTTGAGAATGAGGAATCTTTTCATTGAAAAGAAAAGCCTGGTCAACGGGGAGAAGGGAGTCCTTTGCCCCCCAAATAATGAGAGTAGGAATGTTTATCTTCGGCAAAACTGGCAATAGGTCTTCCCCAATAATCTTTCGGAAAGTTTTTCTCATTTCCGGACTTACTTTTAAATAGTCTTTCTGCCTAATAAGCCGATAAATTAGAATTCTTAAGTTTTCTTTTAAACTCGGGGGAACGTGAAAAGCGGTCAGGAGTCCCTCCCCTTCTTTGGCTATTTTAGCCATTATTTTTTTCCGCCAACTAGGTTGGAAAATGAGGCCAGCGGCATCAATAAGAATTAAAGAAGAAAGAGGAAGACTTTTTCTTGCCGCTAATTTAATGGCGATCCTCCCACCGAAGGAATGACCAATTAAGGTAAAGGGGAAATTTAACTCCCCCCTTTTTCCCAATTCTTGAGTAAAACTTTCTACCCATTGAGAATAATAATTCAAAGGCCAACCCTCGGTACTGGGAAGAGGAGTTTTGCCGAAACCTGGCAAATCAGGAATAATAATTTTTACTTTTTCTCCGGCTAATTTTTGTTGGAAGGATGCCCAGGCCTGACTTGAACTGCGCCAACCATGAAGAACAAGAACTGGCTTTCCGGAACCAGCAGTCCGGTAATGAACCGGGAAAGAATTAACCTGAATTATTTGCTCTTTCATCTCCTAATTTCTCGAAAACCCAAATATTTCTGAAGAACAGCCGGCACTTTTATGGAACCATCCTTTTGCTGATAATTTTCTAAAATAGCAATTAGCGTCCGGCCGATGGCAAAAGCCGTTCCATTCAGGGTGTGGAGGAACTCTGGTTTTTTTCTTGGAGAACGATAGCGAATATTTAATCCCCGCGCCTGATAATCGGTACAATTAGAACAAGAATGAGTTTCCCGATACCGATTTTCTGAAGGGATCCAGGTTTCTATATCAATGGTTATCGAAGAAGAAGCGGCCATATCTTGAGAGCCAAGGCGGACTACTTGATAAGGAAGAGCTAATTTTTGCATCATTTCTTCTTCTGTCTTAACAAGAAATTTGTGTTCTTCAGAAGAAGAATTGGGAGGAGAGAAGCTAAACATCTCTAGCTTATCAAATTGATGCTCCCTCATTAATCCTTTGACATCTTGTCCATAAGATCCGGCTTCTCTTCGGAAGCAAGTAGAAAAACCAGCAAATCTTTGAGGGAGAGAGGAAAGGTCAAGGACCTCATTTTGGTACATTGCTCCCAAGCTATGTTCGGCGGTTCCGATTAAGTTAAACTGCTCTTTTTCCAAAAGATAAATATCCTGTTGAGCTAAGCCGCTGTAGCCAAGGGCTTCCATGATGCTCGGTTTAATCATCATTGGCGGGATAATGGGAACGAAACCTTTTGGCTGAAGGATGTCAAGAGCAAAATGAACCAAAGCGAATTCCAGAAGAACTGCTTCTCTTTTTAAGTAAGCAAAACGGGAGCCGGCTATTTTGGCTGCCCGCTCAATATCAATCAGGTCCAATTTTTCATTTAATTCTAAATAGCTTTTAGGAGGAAAATTAAATGACGGTTTCTTCCCCGCTGTTCTTAAGACAATTCCCTCTTCTCCTTCGGGCACTTCTTTCTGAAGCAGATTAGGCAAGCTTGAAAGAAGTGGCTGAAGTTCGCTTTCAATTTCTTTTAATTGCTCTTGTTTTTCTTTAATTTTTGCTTTTAGCTTCCTCCCCTTTTCTCTTTCTTCTAAGCGAAGCTCTTTTTGGCTCAGGGTGTTTTTTTGGTTTTGAAGCTTGCTAATAGCAGTAATAAGCTGACGTTTTTTTTCGTCTTGCTTTAAAATTTTCTCTAAGTCAACCCTAACCTTTCTTTTCCGAAGATTTTCCCTAACTTCTTGGGGGTAATTTCTAATAAATTCTAAAGATAACATATTGGCGACAATATATTCTGATAATATTTTAATTTGGTTTCATGATAGGAAAGAGAATTATCTCCCGCAGTCCGCGGACATCAGTTAAAAGAGCGGTTAGGCGGTCAATGCCCAGACCTAATCCTCCAGCCGGCGGCATTCCATACTCAAGAGCTACTAAGAACTCTCGGTCCATTCTTTGCGCTTCAGTAAAACCATGTTGGTAATTTTCTTCTTGGGCTTGGAAGATTTCTTCTTGAACCAAGGGATTATTCTGTTCAGAAAAAGCATTGATTAATTCCCAATTGGCGACGACTAATTGGAAGTTTTCTGTATAATTCGGATTTTTGGCTAATTCTTTAGCTAAGGGAAAACTTCCCTTTGGATGGTGCAAGACAAAAGTTGGCTCCCAAATCTTCGGCCGGCAATATTTTTTGTAAATCTGGTCCGCTATCTCTGGCTTAGAAACACCAGGAGGAACTTCTACCCCTAGTTTTTCCGCTTTCTTTTTCAAAGCCTCGGCATTTACTTCTTCCAAATCGATCTTGGCATATTGATGAAAGAGCTGATTAAACTCTATTCGCTTCCAAGGACGATGGAAATCTACTTTCTTTCCCTGATAAGTGATTTCCAGTTTTCCGAATAGTTTCTTTAATAAATGGGCAAAAAGCTCTTCTGTCAGCTGCATAACATCCTTGTAATCAGCATAGGCCCAATAGAATTCCAACATGGTAAATTCCGGATTATGGCTTTGATCCAGGCCTTCGTTCCGAAAGTCTTTGGCAATCTCATAGACTTTTTCCCATCCCCCGATTAATAATCTTTTGAGATAAAGTTCGGGCGAGATTCGCAGATAAAGATCAAGGTCAAGTGCTGCTAAGTGAGTTTTAAAAGGATTAGCTTTGGCTCCACCATATTGGGGCTGGAGAATGGGGGTTTCTACTTCTATGAAACCCCGGTTTTCTAAAAATTCTCTAATCTCACTAATAATTCGAGAGCGAGTTAAGAAATTGTCTTTTACTTTTTCATTGAGGGCCAAATCCAGATAACGCTTGCGGTAGCGAGTTTCAATATCTTTCAGCCCGTACCATTGACTGGGCCAGGGGCGAATAGCCTTGCTTAAAATTTTTACCTCATTCCCTTTAATGCTTTTCTCCCCAGTTTTTGTCTTGAGAAGTGAACCTCTTACCTCAGCAAAATCACCCGGGTGAAAATAACGGAGAAAGAAGTCGTAAGCTTTAGGCCCCAGAGTGTTTTCTCCAACGAAAACTTGTATTTTCCCGGCGCTATCCTGGATATCAAAAAAAGTCAGAGCACCATGGACACGAAGAGACAAAATTCTTCCCACCAGAATGATTTCTTCTTGGCGGCGGGATAATTTATTGAATTCTGCCAGTGTCTGCCCAACGGTATGCGTCCGCTCCACCCGAGCGGGGTAAGCGATTTTTCCCTGTTTCTGAAGAGCTTTTATCTCTCGGATTCTTTCTTCTCGAATTCCTTCTTCTTGAGCCATATTACTCTAGTTTATCATCTTGCTGAGAGAAATACCAATTAAGAATTTCTTTT
>CAZTQU010000011.1:0-8585 GCA_964615735.1 uncultured Candidatus Saccharibacteria bacterium | reverse complement strand
TTATCTTTTTCTGGCGGCAAAAGGAGAAAGGAAAAAATCAAAACAGCGGCAAATAGAATTGTAGGGATAATGATTTTGTTCTTCATAGTGATCAAAAATCGCCTAATTTCGACCTAGAAAGCCTCTCGCAAAACGCGCCCCCTCAAAGGTGGGGCGAGCTAATCAGTTGCTTCCGGATTTGAAAAAAATTAACTTGGTCGGGGCACCCGGACTCGAACCGGGATTGCACGCACCCCATGCGTGGATGCTAGCCAATTACACTATGCCCCGTTGGCCTTAGTTAGCTTTGGGAAGTTTTACTTAAGGCCTTAATGCATTTCGCGCAAGCTTTTACCCTTTCTTTTTTTTCTAAACCTTTTTTTTCTAAACGCAGCCATTGCAGGTTTGGTTTTTGCGAAGAACGTTGACTGGGATTGTATTTTCCCCGCAGTTTGTTCCATTTCCGGACGGAACTATTATAGCTTTTCCCGCATATTTGGCAGACTTGCTTCATGGTGTTATGATACTAGCGTATTCTGAAATTGAATGCAACTAGAAATCTAATGGCGACAACCATCTTTAGTTTAATTATTTTCTTGGTTATTTTCCTCTTTTCGGTAGTTGTCCATGAAGTAAGCCACGGCTTGGTGGCTCATCGTTTAGGTGACTCCACTGCTAAGGAAAGGGGGAGGCTAAGCCTTAATCCTTTGAAGCACCTTGATCCTATTGGATCTATTTTAGTCCCGGGCTTTCTCCTCCTCCTAAGCTTTTTTTCTGGACCGGGGATTATTTTTGGCTGGGCGAAGCCGGTGCCAGTTGACTTCCGGCGGCTGCGGGATCAGAAATATGGACCGGCCAAGGTAGCTTTAGCCGGACCACTGGCTAACCTTAGCCTGGCTTTGGTTTTTGGTTTCTTCGTCCGACTGGGAGGAGGTTGGGCAAGCGGTTCTGTTTTTGGAGGGAACTTGCTCGCCGTCTTTGGAGTAATCGTCTGGATTAACTTACTCTTGGCTGTTTTTAATCTTCTTCCCATTCCTCCTTTGGACGGCTCTCATATTCTTTTTGCCTTACTGCCAAGAAGGTGGCAGAAATACGAATTGGTTTTTCAGCAATACGGTTTGCTTCTGCTCTTGATTTTTATCTTTTTCTTTTTTAATTTTCTCATTCCACTCCTTCAGTTTCTTTTCCAATTAATAGTAGGTCATTTCTTTTATGGTTGACATTTCCTTAGAGTTTTGATAACCTTCTTCATTAAACCATGCCGACTATTCAGCAATTAGTTAAAAAAGGAAGAAAAGTGACTCAAGGCCGGTCCAAGAAAAAAGTTCTTGCTTTCGGTTTTGATTACTTAGAGAATAAGCCGACCTATTATCCCTCTCCTTTTAAGAGGGGGTCTTGTTTGCGAGTTTTTACGGTAACGCCTAAAAAGCCTAATTCTGCTTTAAGAAAAGTGGCTCGGGTCCGGCTTTCTAATGGGAAAGAGATTACTGCTTATATTCCCGGTGAGGGGCATAATATTGAGGAGCATGCTCGAGTGCTCGTCCGCGGAGGAAAAGTAAAAGACCTTCCCGGAGTCCGTTATCATATTGTCCGAGGAGCCTTGGAAGTGGAAGGAGTAAAGGGCCGCCGCCAAGGCCGTTCTCGCTATGGAACGAAGAGAGAAGAAAAGAAAGAATAATCATGAGAGAAACTAAGTTTCGACAATTAAAACCTGATCCTTTGTATCACAGTCTGAAGATGGCGAAATTTATCAACTACCTCATGCTGAGAGGGCAGAAGGAAACTGCTCGCCGGGTAGTTTATCAAACCCTGGAAATTCTCGGCCGCCAAACGAAGAAAGATCCTTTGGGAGTTTTTGAGGAAGCGGTGAGCAATGTTTCTCCTCTGCTGGAGGTGAAGTCGCGAAGGATTGGGGGAGCCACTTACCAGGTGCCCTACGAAGTGAAGAAAGAGAGACAAATGACTTTAGCTATGAAATGGATTATTCAAGCGGCCCGTTCGGAAAAGGGTCAACCGATGGCGAAGAAACTGGCGAAAGAAGTCATGGCTGCTTCTCAAGGGGAGGGGAAGGCGGTTCAGAGAAAGACCAATACCCATAAAATGGCTAAAGCCAATCAGGCTTTTGCGCGATTTGCTCGTTAAGAACCGGAGATATGACGCGAAACCATCCCTTGGAAAAGACAAGGAACATTGGCTTAGTGGCCCACATTGATGCCGGAAAGACAACGGTCACGGAAAGAATTCTTTTCTACACCGGACTTTCCCATAAAATCGGAGAGGTCCACGAGGGAGAAGCGATCATGGACTGGATGGCTCAAGAAAAAGAAAGAGGGATCACTATTACTTCTGCGGCTACCACTTGTTTTTGGAAGCCTCGGGGAAGAGAAGAAACTTATTGGATTAATCTCATTGATACCCCAGGTCATATTGATTTTACCGTTGAAGTGCAGCGGTCTTTGCGCGTTTTAGACGGAGCAGTTATAATTTTTGACGGCGTGGCCGGAGTGGAGCCTCAGTCAGAAACTGTTTGGCGCCAAGCGGATGAGTACGCTTTGCCCCGTCTTTGTTTTATCAATAAATTAGATCGGACGGGAGCAGATTTTTGGGAAAGTTTTCGTTCTATCCAGGAAAAACTTTCTTCCAAGGCGGTACCGATGCAGCTGCCTATTGGCCAGGAAGATAGTTTTGAAGGAGTGGTTGACCTCTTAACAATGAAAGCCCTTTACTTTGAGGGAGATTTTGGGGAAAAGGTATCCGTCCGCGACATTCCTTCTTCTCTCATAGAAGAAGCCCAAAAAAGAAGGGCGGAGCTGGTAGAGAAGATTGCCGGGGAAGATGACCAGCTCCTAGAGAGGTTTTTAGAAGAAAAAGAGATTTCTTTAGAGGAATTAAGAGCAGCTTTGAGAAAAGCAGTCATTGATTATCGTTTAATTCCTGTTTTTGCCGGGTCGGCTTTGAAAGATAAAGCCATTCAGCCTCTTTTAGACGCCGTCTGCTATTATCTGCCCTCTCCGGCGGAATGCCCGCCGGTAGAAGGAATTAGTCCTTCTACGGGAGAAACATTGGTACGCCAAACTGACGATGAAGAACCTTTTGCCGCTTTAGTTTTCAAAGTTGCTTCCGACCCCTATGTCGGAACTCTGGATTATTTCCGGGTTTATTCTGGAAAATTACTCCAAGGTTCTTATATTTTAAACAGCCGGAGCGGAAAGAAAGAAAGAGTGAGCAGAATTGTAAGGATGTTTGCTAATAAAAGGGAAGAGCTGGAAGCTGTCTTTGCCGGCCAGATTGGAGCAACTGTCGGCCTCAAAGACGTTAAGACGGGAGATACTCTTTGTGATTTAGATCACCCCATCGTCTTAGAGCAGATCCATTTTCCAGAACCAGTCATTTCTATCCGCATCGAACCCCAGACGAGAGATGGCCAAGTGAAGCTGGATGAATCATTGAAGAAATTGGCTGACGAAGATCCCACTTTTAAAGTGAGGCGAGACCGGGAGACAGGAGAAACGATTATCTCCGGCATGGGAGAGTTGCATTTAGAGATTATCGTTGATCGGCTGAAGAGAGAATTCGGCGTTGAAGCTAATATTGGCCGGCCGGAAGTTGCTTATCGGGAAACCATTCTTCAAGAGATCCAGGCCCAGGGTCAATATATTCATCAGTCAGGCGGGCGGGGGCAGTACGGTGACGTTTGGCTTAAATTAACCCCTCTTTCCCGGGGAGAAGGCTTTGCCTTTGTCAATCAGATTAAGGGGGGAGTTATTCCCCAGGAGTTTATTCCAGCGGTGGAGAAAGGAGTGAAAGAAGCAATAGAGGAAGGAGTGGTAGCTGGTTATCCGGTAACCGATGTCAGCGTTACCCTTTACGATGGTTCTTTTCACGAAGTTGATTCTTCGGAAGCCGCTTTCAAGCTGGCGGCTATTCGCGGCTTTCGGAAAGCCATGGGTCAGGGAGAGCCGATTCTTCTGGAGCCGATAATGAAAGTGCAGGCAACGACCCCCCCGGAATTTTTAGGAGATGTTATGGGAGATATGGGTTCCCGGCGGGGGAAAATTTTAAAAACGGAAGATCAGAAAAAGGCAAAGGTTATTGAAGCGGAAGTGCCCTTGGCAGAAATGTTTGGTTACGCGACCACTCTTCGCTCCTTGACTAAAGGGCGGGCCAATTTTACTATGGAGTTTAAGAAATATCAACGGGTGCCGGAAAGCATCAAGGAGAAAATTGTCGGTGGGCCGGAGAAGTGATTCTTGACAATTTGACTCTTTGACTATAATTTGTTAATATTTAAAAAGTTATAAACAACAAAAAAGAAGTAAATTAATTTTTTCATTTATGGCTAAAGAGAAATTTGAAAGAGGGAAACCTCATCTTAATATTGGGACGATTGGTCACGTTGATCACGGAAAAACTACTCTGACGGCGGCTATTCTTAGGATAACCCATCTTCAGAATCTTGCCGCTTCGGAAAAGACCGTTGAGCAAATTGATGCTGCCCCGGAAGAAAGGGAAAGAGGTTTGACTATTAATATTTCCCATTTGGAATTTGAGACGGCTAATCGTCACTATGCCCTGATCGATTGCCCGGGACACGCTGACTATATTAAGAATATGATTACTGGCGCCGCTCAGATGGACGGAGCCATTTTGGTAGTGGCAGCTACTGACGGACCGATGCCCCAAACCAGAGAACACGTTCTTCTAGCTAATCAGGTAGGGATTCCGAAAATCATTGTTTTCTTGAACAAGATTGATGAAGTGAAGGACGAAGAAATGCTGGAATTGGTCGAGTCAGAGATTAAAGATCTTTTGAGCAAGTATGGTTATGAAGGAGAGAAGGCGCCGATTGTTCGCGGGTCAGCCCTGAAAGCTTTGGAGGCCAAGTCGCCAGAGGAAGAAAGCGCCAAGCCTATCGTTCAGCTCTTAAAGACGATTGACGAGTTTTTCCCGGAGCCGGTTCGAGATTTAGATAAGCCTTTCTTAATGTCGGTTGAAGATGTCTTTTCCATTGAAGGGCGGGGAACAGTGGCGACGGGAAAAATTGAGAGAGGAAAAGTGCTGCCCGGAGATAAAGTGGAGTTAGTCGGTCTGAAGCCGACTCAAGAAACAGTAGCGGTCAGTCTGGAAATGTTTAACAAGATGCTGGATGAAGGTTTAGCTGGAGACAATATTGGGATTTTGCTCCGCGGCCTGGAAAAAGAAAAAGTGTGGCGGGGCCAGGTGCTAGCAAAACCGGGGACCGTTTCCCCTCATTTAGAGTTTGAGTGCGATGCCTATATCTTAACCAAAGAAGAAGGCGGTCGTCATACTCCCTTCTTTACTGGCTACAAGCCTCAGTTCTATATTCGGACAGCGGATGTGACCGGAGAGGCAACTTTGCCCGAGGGGACAGAAATGATAATGCCGGGTGACACAGCTAATCGTTTGAAAGTGAAGCTGTCGGCGGCAGTGGCCCTGGAAGAAAAGCAGAAATTTGCTATTCGGGAAGGAGGCCGAACGGTGGGAGCGGGAGTGGTAACCAAGATTATCCAATAAAAAAGTTCAATGGCGAAGAAAGCCAAAGCGGACCGCTTGGTTCGGATTAAGCTAAAGAGCTACGATCATAAAATCATTGATAATAGTGCGCGGGAGATCCTGAAAGTGGTGGAAAGATACGGGGTGGAAATAAAGGGGCCTGTTCCCTTGCCAACCCGCATTCAGAAATATTCAGTCAAGAAATCGCCCTTTATTCATGAGGATGCTCAAGAACAGTTTGAGATTAGAACTCATAAAAGGCTAATTGATATTATTAATCCAAGTTCCCAGGTAATTGATGCTCTCCGTGACTTAAGTTTACCGGCTGGAGTCCAGATTAAACTGGAAGCAAAGTAAATTTACTTCTGGTGAGAGAAACGAAAACCGGGTTGGACCCGGTTTTCTATTGTTCAGATTTATGAAATTTATTTTAGGTCGAAAATGAAATTATGAAATTTATTTTAGGTCAAAAATCAAAGATGAGCCAGATTTTTCAGGACGAAAAAGTGATTCCTGTTACCTTGGTGGAAGCCGGGCCCTGTTGGGTGACCCGGAAAAAAGATGAGGAAAAAGATGGCTACCAGGCTATTCAGCTGGGTTTTCAAAAAAAAGGAAAAAAGTATCGTTATCAGCGGGAGTTTCGGATTAATCCCCAAGATTACCAGCTAGACCAGGAAATTAAGGCGGATGTCTTCCAAGTGGGAGAGAAGGTGAGGGTCCAAAGTTTATCGAAAGGAAAGGGATTCCAGGGGGTAGTGAAAAGATGGGGCTTTTCCGGTCAGGATGCTACTCACGGAGGGAAAGGCGACGTTCGGCGGGCGGGTTCGGTCGGCTCTGCCTTCCCGGAGAGAGTAGTCCGGGGCAGAAAAATGCCCGGACGAATGGGTCATAATCGAGTGACGGTTCAGAATTTAGAAGTGGCAGCCGTAGATGCGGAGCATAATTTATTGGCTATCAAAGGCGCTTTGCCGGGAAGCCGGGGAACTTTAATTAAGATTCAGAGCGAATGAAATATCCTCTCTGGAATCAAGAAGGGGAAAAAGCGGGAGAAGTCATGCTGCCGAAGGAAGTTTTCGGCCAAGAGATGAATGAAGATTTAATTCATCAGGCGGTGGTGGTGGAAGAAGCGAATCGCCGGAAGGTTATTGCTCACACCAAAACCCGGGAAGAAGTGAGCGGAGGAGGAAGGAAACCTTGGCGGCAGAAAGGAACCGGGCGGGCCCGGGCGGGTTCTACTCGCTCGCCGATCTGGATTGGAGGAGGGACGACTTTCGGCCCTCGAAAAGAAAGGATCTTCCGAAAAAAGATGAATAAAAAGATGAGGGTGAAAGCCTTGGCCGTAGCTTTGTCAAGCAAGGTGGAGGAAAAATCTTTAAGAGTGATTGACAATTTGTCTCTTTCCGAAGGAAAAACAAAATTGCTGACTGCTCTTTTAACTGACTTAAAACTGGAGGGGACAACTCTTCTTTTGTTAAGCCAAACGGACGCTAATTTAGTTCGGGCCGGACGAAATCTTCCTTACCTGCAGACTCAACTGGCTCAACAAGTGACTCCCCGGGAGGTATTAAAGTTTAAAAATTTACTGCTTGTAAAATCAGCGATTAAAGTTTTAGAAAAGAGATTATTATGAACCTTTTTTCTGATTTGAAAAAGAAAAAGAAGCCAATAGATAAGGAAAAAGAGAAAGAGGAAAAGAAAGAGGAGAAAAAAGAGGAGAAAAAAGAGGAGAAAACGCCTTCTCCCCGCTGGCAGAAAAAGACTGATCAGCCGGCTAAAATTCTTCAATCACCTCATCTTTCTGAAAAAGCGGCCCGCTTGGAAGAAGAAGGACGATATATTTTCCAGGTTGCCCGGAAGGCGAACAAGACAGAAATAGAAAGGGCTTTTGAAGAAATGTACGGAGTGAAAGTTCATAAAGTGCGCATTATTAATCTGCCCCGCAGGAAAAGGAATTGGCGCGGCCAGACCGGCTACCGATCCGGCCGGAAAAAAGCTATTATTCAGGTAGCGCCGGGGGAGAAAGTTAATATTCATTAAGATGAAAGCGGTTAAACCAACTAGTCCGGGACGTCGAGGTATGACTTTTGTGGAAAGAAAATCCTTAGTCAAGCCTTCAGTCAAAGGTCTTTTAAAGCCCTTGAAAAAGAAGGCGGGACGGTCAAGCTCGGGAAAAATTACTGTTCGCCATCGAGGAGGAGGAGCGAAAAGAAAGTATCGGCTGGTTGATTTTAAAAGAACAGCGGTGGGAAAGAAATTTCGGGTTCTAGCTTTGGAATATGATCCCAATCGTTCTGCCCGGATCGCTTTAGTGGAAGATGAGGAGAAGGAGAAATCTTACCTTCTGGCTCCCCAAGAGCTGGAGGTAGGAGCGGAAATGGTGACGAAGGAAGAAGGGGAAGTGAAGACGGGGAACCGCTTGAAGTTGAAAAACATTCCTCGGGGGGCAATGGTTTATAATATAGAACTTAAGCCTGGCCAGGGAGGGAAATTGGCAAAGAGTGCTGGTGTCGGAGCGCAAGTCCTAGCCCAGGAAGATAAGTATACCCATCTTAAGCTGCCCTCCGGAGAGATGAGAAAGATATTAGGGGAGTGCTGGGCCAGTATTGGCCAGCTTTCCAATCCCCAGCACCGATTTGAAAAAATAGGAAAAGCCGGCCGGGCCCGCTGGCTTGGAAAAAGACCGGAAGTTCGAGGGTCGGCCATGAACCCGGTTGATCATCCCCATGGCGGGGGAGAAGGCCGCACCGGGATAGGATTAAAACATCCGAAGACAAAATGGGGGAAGCCGGCTTTCGGGGTGAAGACACGAAAGAAAAGGAAAGCTTCCAATCAACTTATTCTTCATCGGCGGAAAAAGAAAAAGAAAAAGTGATTTTTAAGTAAAAATCGTTTAAGAAAAAAAATTGTTTAAGAAAAATTTAAGATCATGACAAGAAGTCTTAAAAAAGGTCCCTTTATTGATAAAAGACTTTTGGAAAAGATAAAGAAAGTCCAGTCTCCGGAGAAGGAAGTGGTCCAGACTTGGTCACGGGCGGCAACTATTACTCCGGAAATGATCGGCTATACTTTTGGAGTACATAATGGCCGGGAAT
>CAZTQU010000010.1:0-9070 GCA_964615735.1 uncultured Candidatus Saccharibacteria bacterium | reverse complement strand
AAAAATGAATAAATATCAGCAAAGAGAAAACTATCTTTACAATCCTCAATCTAAAGAGCCTTTCAAATTAAGTCGCTCAAAGATTGATTCCTTTTTAGAATGCCCAAGATGCTTTTATCTGGATAGAAGATTAGGACTACCAAGGCCTAGTATGCCCGGCTGGGCGTTAAACTCCGCGGTTGACTGCTTGTTAAAAAAAGAGTTTGATTTGCTTCGTCAGAAAGGAGAAGCTCATCGATTAATGAAGCAATACGGCATTGATGCCGTGCCTTTTGACCATCCAGAAATGGATAAATGGAGAGATAATTTTCAAGGCCAGCAATACTTGCATCCAGAAACAAATTTGTTAGTCTTTGGAGCCGTTGACGATGTTTGGATTAATTCCAAAAAAGAATTAATTATTGTTGATTATAAATCAACCAGTACTTCTAAAGTAATATCTTTAGATGATGAATATAAGCAAGGGTATAAAAAACAACTTGAAATTTATCAATGGCTTTTCCGCCAAAATGGATTTAAGGTTTTAAACACTGGTTATTTTGTTTTTGCTAACGCCAGTAAAAATCGTCCAAAATTTGACGGTAAACTGGAATTTGAAGTTACTCTCGTTTCTTATGATGGCGATGATGCCTGGGTGGAACCAACGCTTTTTAAAATCAAAAAATGTTTGGATTCAGATCAGATTCCGGCTTTCGGAGAAGGTTGTGAATACTGCCGATACAGAGAATTAATTGGTCAACAATTAAAGGAATAATAAAAGAGGCACTTGATAAAAAAGGTCAAAAACAAAAGATTATTAAAAGATTATTATTTTTATGGATAATAAAGACTTAAACAATCTAAGAGAGGATTTAATTGGAGAATTAGTGGCCATCAATCAATATCAAGACCATATTGATGAGGCTGGAGACGAGGAAGTCAAAAAAGTTATGGGCCATATTCGAGACGACGAAAAAGAACATTTTGCTGAACTGACAAAACTGATTAGAAAGTTAGATTCTACCCAAGAAGAGAAATTCCAGAAAGAAGGGCTGTAAATTCTGAAGAAGAAGGTTTATAATATTTCCTTAACAGTTCTTTAGTTACGCTTTCGAGAGGAGGTGATTTAATTGGTTGGCAAGAAGAAACTGATGCAAGAAATCATTGAAGAGCAGCTGGCTTGCCATCCTCCGTCTTCGCCTTTCGGCGAGGGAATGAATGCTAGCCGAAAGCTCAAGGAGAAAATGGATAAGCTGGACTCAAAAGAACGCCGGTCAGTGAAGAAAGAAATTGAAAGAATTAAGTTTTTGAGAGTCCAAAAGTTGTTCGAAAGCTTTTATCGTTAAGGGGAGGAGAGAGTAAAACTTTCTCTTCCTCTTTCTTTTTATTGAGAAAAAGAGAAGAGGGATCTAGCTTTACGCTAATCCCTCTCATTTATCGGCTAATTCTAAAAGAGCGAGGGTTATTGTTTGAGTTATTCCTTGACGGGAAACGTCGTCTGGAAAAGACAAAGGATGACCGATTTTGACCACGATTTTTCCTTTCCAGAATCTAGGGAAAGGAAATTTCCCGTTTGGAAGAACCGTTTCTGAACCATCAATCCACATCGGGACAACAGCAGCTCCGGTTTGCTTCACTAGCCAGGCTGCTCCTTCCTTCAATTTTCTGATTCTCTTGCCGGCCCGGCTGAAAACTAACTCCTTTCCTTTAAAAGTTCTTCCTCCTTCCGGGAATAAGATTAGGACTTGACGGGCCTGGAGAATTTCTTTTATCTTTCTGACTGATTGTCTGCTGAGGGAAATCTGGCCTTGTTGTCGATCAATAGGAACAGAACGACTCCGGAAACACCAACACCATCGCGGTTCGTAAAAGTTTTTTCTGTCTGGGGTATTCCAGGGGACCAGTCGCGGGTGAAATACATACCTCGTAAAGAAAGCGAAGTTAGTTATGACTGGCTCCAGTAGAGTAGGGTGATTAGCTACCAGGATAAGGTTTCCTTGATGATAGGGAATTTTTTCCTGATAACTAATTTTGATCCGACCGGCTTTTTTCAAGACCTGCAGGATAGTTCCCAGCCCGAGGTGAAGAAGGTAAAAAAGAATGAACTGTCCTCCCTCAAGTAATCTTTTCATGCTAACCTCCTTGGCGGTTGATAGAATGAACCACCCTAATTTTAGCAGTCAGAGAGCGTTTTGAAAAGGGGAGACGATAAACTTAATTACCCCTCTGTTTTTGAGGTTTCTCTTGCGGGAATTTCTGTGATAAAATATTGGCAAGATGGAAATATTGACCTTAACCATTATTGTTTTTCTCCTGATGTTTCTTGGTTTAGTGGGCATTATCTTGCCAGTCTTACCCGGCTTGATCTTAAGCTGGGCCGGTTTTTTTCTTTATGCCTGGATGTATCAGTTTCAGAAGATTTCTTTAACGATAACCCTTATCTTTTTAGGGCTTTCTTTTGTTTTATCTCTTTTTGATTATTTACTGCCTATGCTCAGCGCTAAAAAATATCAGGCCAGTAGGAAGGGATTATGGGGAGCGGGGTTGGGTTTGTTTCTCGGAGGATTACTTTTCGGCCCGGCGGGAATTATTCTCGGTCCTTTCTTGGGAACCTTATTGGGAGAAATCTATGACAAGAAAGATATTTTAGTCGCTGTTAAATCAGCTCAGGCTTCAGTGATCGGTATTCTAATCAGCACTTCCGCGAAAATGGTCTTGGCCTTGGTTATGCTTGGCTGGGTGGTTATTTCTTTAGTCAAGTAAGCCGGTGATTAATTTTCCTATATTTTCTTTCAGCCGTCGGCTTTTCTCTTCCTATCTATTCTGGAGTTTCTTTTTCTTTTTTATTTTTCTTGGCCTGGGAATTTATCTTTCGGTTGGATATTATCTTCCGGGTCAGGACCAGATAATAACGGCCGGGATTCAGGATTGGAAAAATCCGCTGATAACGAAGATCTTTTCGGTTTTTAATTATTTTGGTCACTGGTCGATTATTCTTTTGTTTTCTTTTTTTCTGTTAGTCGCCGGAGAAATTCTTCGTCAGAGAAGGAAGATTCACCTTTTTTTATTAGCCGTGGTCTTAACTCTGGGAGTAAGCGAAATAGCAAAGTATTTATTTCAGCGAAGCCGGCCCGATTTGAATCTGGCTCTGATTTCAGCCCAAGGCTATTCTTTTCCCAGCAATCATGCCGTGATCGCCGTCGTTTTTTACGGTCTACTCAGCTACTTCCTTTTTCAATTCTTGAAGAGAGAGTGGTTGAAAAAGATATTGATTCTTTCTTTGGCTATTCTCGTCTTTCTTATTGGCGGAGCTAGAATCTATCTAGGGGCTCATTGGTTTTCCGATGTCATCGGGGGCTGGAGTTTAGGACTATCTCTCCTGATTCTTTTTTTGGGATTTTATCAGCGCTGGAAGAAGCCAATTTTAAAATTTTAGTTTTAGTATTAAGATTTATGTCTTTATCTATTGGTATTGTCGGTTTGCCGAATGTGGGAAAGTCTACTCTTTTCCAAGCGATTACCAAAAAACAAGTAGCTCGGGAGAATTATCCTTTCTGCACCATTGATTCTAATGTCGGGGTAGTAGCCGTTCCCGATGAGCGGGTTGATCAGCTAAGCCAATTGCATCATTCAGCCAAAAAAATTTATTCTACTGTTCAGTTTATTGATATTGCCGGCCTGGTGAAGGGAGCTCACCAGGGAGAGGGGCTCGGCAACCAATTTTTAGCCCAGATTCGGGAAGTAGACGCCATTGTTTACATCCTCCGCATTTTCCAGAATGACAAAATTATCAATACTTATCAAACGGTTGATGTTTTGAGAGACAAAGAAATCTTGGAAACGGAAATGATCTTAAAAGATTTAGAGACGGCAGAAAAAAGATGGGAAAGCCTGGTTAAATCACTTAAAGCCGGGAAAGAGGAGAATCAAAAGGAAAGACTGGTTTTAGAAAAAGCAAAGGCTTCTTTAACCGAAGGGAGAATGCTTCTTCAGCAATCTTGGGATGAGGAAGAAGAAAAGATTCTTCGCTCTTATCAGTTTTTAACTCTCAAGCCGAGAATCTATCTTCTTAATGGTTATCCTCGGGAGGTGCCCTCTTCCCTCATTGATCATTTTCGCCAGCAGGATTGTCCCTTTTTAGTAATAGATCTTCTCAATCAATTTGAGCTTTCTGAGCTTACTCCGGAAGAGAAAAAAGAGTTGGGTTTGCCTTTGGCCATGGAATTGGATGCCTTGATTCAAAAAAGTTATCAGCTTCTGGACCAGATTACTTTTTTTACTACTACTTCCAAGGAAACAAGAGCCTGGACGGTGAAAAAGGGAGCGATTGCTCCGCAAGCCGGCGGAGTGATTCATAGTGATTTTGAAGAGCGTTTTATCAAGGCGGAAGTTATCAATTGGAAAGAGCTTTTAGCTATCGGAAGCTTGGCTCAGGCGAAGGAGCAGGGTCGGATGAGAATAGAAGGCAAGGACTATATAGTGCAAGAGGGAGATGTTATCTGGATTCGGAGCGAGGTTTAAAGATCGAAAAGCCTTGACGAGAATTAGTTGTGGGTGTATATTCATAATAGTAATTTAAATTTATTTAGATACTATGTTTGGAAGAAATAATTCCAATACTGGTTTTCCTCCGGGAAGAGGTGGAGGCCGGGGCCGGAATCGTCAGCCGGGTGGCTTCGGTTTAGGTCCAGCTGGGGAATGCGTCTGTCCTCAATGTGGAGCAAAAGTTCCTCACCAGCTAGGAGTTCCTTGCTATCAGCAAAAATGCCCCCAGTGTGGAGCAACAATGACCCGGGCCAATTAACGCCTCTTTTTCTTATGAGAATTGCTATTTGTACTACCGGAAAAACCGCCGATTCTCTTGTTTCCCCGTTTTTAGGACGTTGTCCCTACTTTCTTTTTGTTGATGAAAGTAGCAGAAAAAGAAAATGGGAAGTAGTTGATAATCCGGCGATAGGAGCAAGGGGAGGAGCCGGAGTAGCCGTCGCTCAAATGATTGCTTCTCAAAAAGCAGAAGCGGTTATCTGCGGCGGGGTAGGTCCTAATGCTTTTGCCGTTTTGCAAGGAGCGGGGATTGCTTCTTATTTGGCAGGAGTTAATTTAAGGGCAGAAGAAGCCCTTGACCAGTTTCAGCAAGGGCAACTTTCTAAGGTTGATATTCCGACTTCGGCTCAAAGATTTGGTTTTGGTCCAGGCCGGGGTCGAGGAAGAAATAGATTTTATCGATAAACCATGAAACAAAATCTCCTTGAACAAGGGCGGGGTATCGCCCTCAAAGTAGTTTTTGTTGTTGCCTTTTTTTCTTTGGCTAAAGGCATAGCTGGATTCTTCTCGGGAAGCGTTGTTCTTCTAGCGGATGCTGTCCATAGCGCTGCTGATGCTTTATCAACGGTTTTAGTTTGGATCGGCTTAAAAATTTCCCAGAGAAAGCCCAACCAACAATTTCCTTACGGTTATTACAAGGCAGAGAATCTCGCTACTTTGTTAATAGCGGGCTTAATTTTTTATGCCGGTTTTGGGTTTATTCGAGAAAGCATTCTGAAATTAACTACAGTTTACGAACTGCAAATTCCGTGGATAGCAGTGGGAGTTGCTTTCTTGGATGCGGTCGTGATGTTTTTGGTTGGCAGCTATGAAGTGAAAGCGGGGAAGAGAATGAACGCTCAAAGTCTTGTTGCTGATGGGTCGGAATCAAAAATGCATCTTTTTTCTTCTTCCGTTGTTCTTCTCGGTCTTCTGGCTTCCTGGTTCCATATTCCTTATGTTGAAGGGATAGCGGGAATTATTATTTCCCTCTTTATTTTTTCTATTGGTATTACTTCGGCCAAGGATTCTATCTTGTCTTTGATGGATGTTTCTCCCGACCCGGAGACGGAAAAAAAGATTAAAAAAATTATCAAGGGAACTTCTGGAGTTCAGGATTTTGGCAGTCTGCGACTTCGTAAATCGGGACCCTTTATTTTTGGTGAAGCAAAAGTTCTAATGCAACCCGGTGTTCAAATTACCCGAGCTCATCAAGTTACAGAGGAGGTAGAAGGAAACATTAAACTCCAAATTCCCCAAGTGGATTCTTTTCTGATTCATATTGAGCCGCTAGCCGTAAAGAAAGTAAAAGTGGCCGTTGCTTTAGAGGAAGACCGGGGGCTAAAATCTAAGCTCAATTCTTCTTTGAGCCACAGTCCGTTTTTTGCTTTAGCCGATCTTCAGAAAGGGAAAATTTCTTCCTTAGTTATTAAAAAAAATCCCTACCAAAAGAAAGAATTAAGAGCCGGTTTAAGCGTCGGCCGCTATTTAGTGAATAACCGGGCCAATGTTCTACTGACCCAAGAAATTGGGCCAATCAGCTTTCATGTCCTTGATGACAGTCTAGTGAAAATTTATCAGGGGCAATCAGGAAATTTAGGAGAAACCATTCAAGATTTTCTGGAAAATAAATTATCCCGGATTTATAAACCAACGACGGAAAAGAAATAATAATAGAAGACTAATTTAACCCTTCTGGTTATAATGGCAAAAAAACTCCAACAAATCGCTATTACCGGAGGCAAGGGCGGGACTGGTAAAAGTACTTTTTCCCTTTTGCTGTTGCGGGAATTACTGCAGCAAGGAAAAAAGGTTATTTTAAGCGACGCTGATGTTGAATGCCCGGATGATTATTTATTATTAGGAAAGACTCTAGGAAAAATACAACAAAAAGTATGGGCAGATTTTCCTAGATTAATCAAGAAGAAATGCCAGAAATGCGGACGGTGCGTAGAGGTTTGCCGTAGCCACGCTATTTTCCAAGCTCCCGGACAATACCCGGTTTTTGTGAAAGATCTTTGCTCGGGATGCGGTGCTTGTCAATTGGTCTGCCCCTTCGGGGCTATCAAGATGGAAAAGGAAGAGACGGGAAAGATTTATCTTCAGGAAATAGAATTTCCTTCTCGACCGGCAAAAAAAGATAATTCTTCTTTTTTCTTGATAACCGGATTAGCCAAAACAGGTTTAGAGGAAGTTGGTCCGGTAGTGGAGGAATTAAAAAAATTTACCCGGCAATTTGCCCAAAAAAATAAGATAGATGTTATTCTTATTGATACGGCGGCTGGGACCCATTGTCCTGTCCTTCACGCCCTGATGGGGGCGGATCAGGTTTATGTGGTAACAGAACCGACTCCAATGGGGGCTCATGATTTGGACTTGATTCTTCAGATTGGTCGAAAATTGAAACTGAAATCAAAAGTTATTATTAACCAAGCGGATTTAGGCAGTAAAAGGCAAGTGGAAAAGGTGCTAGGAAAATACCGATTGTCGGTGGAGAAAGAAATTCCTTTTTCGGAGGATTTGCAGCAAGCCTATAGTCAGGGAAAGCTTCGGCAGGCTAATTTCGCTCTCTCGGATTTTTGACAGATTTACTTTCAAAATAATTTTAATTAAACTTAGTGATGCCAAAAAAGAAATTTTCTCTATTTTTTGTATTAAGCCTGTTTCTTCTTTCCTTTGGGTTTTGGCTTCCTTCGGTAGCTGAGGCGGAAGGAGAGGCCTGCCTCGTTTACTTTACCGGGGTCGGCTGCTCTCATTGCGCCCAAGCGGATCCGGTTGTTCTTCAGGAACTGTTGGCGGCCTATCCTCATTTGGTGGTGATTGAGTATGAGATTTATCAAACTTCTGGCAATACCCAGGTTTTTGACAGATATGCCACCACTTATCAATTGCCCTCTTGGAAAAAAGGCATCCCTTTGGTTTTCTTGGAGAATAGCCAAGAGGGGATTCTGGTGGGAGATTCTCCTATTGTGGGAAGTTTGGAAAAGAAAATTTCTGAAGGTTCTTACCCTTGTTTGCTGGCGGATGGATCAACGGCCGATTTTTCTAATTTGAATCTAGACAAACTGCCTGGTTTTCCTAAAGTTTGGCGCCAAAATAGTATCTTGATTAAAAAAGTGGCCGGAGAATGGATTTTTGCTTGGAATGGTTCTCCCGAACCGGAGAAAAACTTCTCCACTCCCAATCCGTCAACGGCCCTTTCTTCTTTAATGAGGGGAGGAAGCGTTTCTTCTGTCCTAAGCTCCTTAAATTATGAAACCCTCGCTGGTCCCTGGAAGATTTCTTTGTCTGGCCGAACAGCGACTTTTGACCAAATAGTCAAGTTCCGCACCGATTCCCAATTAACGGCAGAAGAAACTCTTGCTTCTCCTTTAACTCTGACTAAAGTATTTTCCTTAGCCTTAGTTGACGCGGTTAATCCTTGCGCTCTGGCGGTTTTGCTTTTAATGCTTACGGCCATTATGGCTCATAACCTTCAGCGGAAGAAAAATATCCTTCTGGCAGGATTTGCCTTCATTGCTTCGATTTTCATTATTTATTTCTTTTACGGTTTAGTCATTATTAAGTTTTTCCAGGTTGTCCAGGCCCTAAGCGCGGTTAAATTATGGCTTTACCGGTCTTTGGGAATTTTGGCTGCCCTCCTGGGACTCTTGAATTTGAAGGATGCCATTTGTTATCGGCCCGGGGGATTGGGGACGGAGATGCCCTTATTCCTGCGGCCGAAGGCAAAAAAATTTCTTTCGCGGGTTACCTCACCTAAAGGAGCTTTCATTACCGGGGCTTTGGTAACCCTCTTTCTCCTTCCTTGCACCATTGGCCCCTATTTCATCACTGGGGGGATTCTTTCTGTCCTGGAAGTCTTGAAAACCATTCCTTGGCTCCTTTTCTATAATCTAGTTTTTGTTTTGCCAATGGTTATTATTATCGCTATCGTCTACGCTGGTTTTGGTCGGGTGAAGGATATTTCCCGGTGGAAAGAGAAGAACATTAGGAAGATTCATCTTGTGGAAGGGCTGATTATGCTGGTGATAGGAATTTGTTTATTCTTTGGTCTTATTTAATTTATATCTTATGTCTCAATATAGGATTATTAAAGAAAAATGCACCGGTTGTGCTAGTTGTGTTGCCCTCTGCCCGAAAGGCTTCAGGATTGGAGCTGACGGGAAGTCAGAAGTGATTGATTCCGAGGCGGTTGAAGAATGCGGAGGAGAAAAGATTTGCCCTTTTGGAGCGGTTGAAAAAGTTTCTGATGCCGGATAAGAAATTAAAGGTAGCTGTTTTAAGCGGC
>CAZTQU010000009.1:0-9798 GCA_964615735.1 uncultured Candidatus Saccharibacteria bacterium | reverse complement strand
ATAAAAGATGTTCGGGAAATGAGGAAAAAGCTTCTCAAAAAAATTATCAAAGAATATGAGGGTGAGGTTTGGTGTATTTCCAAACACCTGCTGGCCGCTTCTATGCGTCTTATGGAAGTTGGCACAAAACAATTAGGAATAAATAAAAAAGAAGAAGCCTATGACCTTTTCAACAAGGCCTATAAACTGTATTCATTATTTTGGGGCCTTAATATGAAATTATTAAATGTCGGCGATATCAAGAAAATAGACGATAAAGCCCTGAATAAACAAGATAAAGAGAAAAAAGGACTTATGGGAAAACTTGGGGAATTGGTCAAAAAAGCAATTAATTGTTGTGTTGAGTAATTGAAGCAAAAAAAACGCTCCGCCCTTCTCTCGAAATTCCGGGAAAGACATCTAACATCGGGACCGGCTGGCTAAATCCACGGACTTAGCCAAGAAGAAGTCCCAAGGGATAAAGTTTGTCTCGAAATTTTGAGAATGAAGAACGGAGCTTTTTTAGTATGGCCTTTTTCTTCCTTCCCGTCAACCGCTGTCTTTCCTGGAATAATCAAAAACTTCTTCCAAAGAAGCCCAGAGGTGAAGTTCATTCTCTGCTTCTTGAGAACTTTCGGAGGCATGAATAATATTGTAAATAGGTCTCTTCTCCCGATTAGCTTTAGCGGCGTCATCAATGGAAAAATCGCCGCGAATAGTTCCCGGGGAAGCTTGAGCCGGCATTGTCTCTCCGACGATTTTCCTCACCATCTCAATAGCGTGGTTGCCCTCAACCACCATTTTAACCATCGGACCGGAGGTTAAATAATCTAAAAGCCAACCCCGGACCATAGAACCAATTTTCTCCGGATCGTCTGTCCCTAATTCTTTTTGGGGATCAAGGCCATAGTTTTGATAATTCTGGAGAGTCTTTTCCCCTAATCTTCTAATCCAAGCCGGGTCGTGAGGGTAATGTTCATCTACTTGGGATCTCTTGGCCCAAATCATTTCCAGGGAAACAATTTTTAATCCCCTCTTCTCAAAACGGGAAATTATCTCGCCAAGTAAACCTCTTTCCACTCCATCCGGTTTCACCAAAACAAAAGTTCTTTCTTCTGTATCCATAACTAAAATTAAAAATTAACCACTATTTTTCCTTCCCTTTCCGTCTGACGGAGGGAAATTTCTGAAAGAAAATCCTCCTCGGGAAAAGCTCCGCTGACGATCACCAAGGAAGGGTGGAGGTCAAGCCAGAAGGACCAGGGTAAAGTTTTCTGAAGATGACTGGCTTCCACTATCTCCGCCTTCAGCTCATCCTTCTCAAGAACGGCTAAAGATTGAGAAGGAATTTGGCCTAAAAAAAGAAAACTCAATCCTCCCTCTTCTAATTTCCAAACCACCTCTCCTTCTTTTGAATTTTCCAATTGATGGCGATGAAGATTCTTTTGGGGAGCAAGCACCTCCAAAGAAGAGGAGCCTAAGGCAATTTTCCTTCCCGCCTGGGCAATAATTACTTCTGCCCCTTCCGCCGCCAACCCCTCTTCCCAAGTCTGGAAAAGAGGCCCTGGCGTTACTGCTCCACTCCATAAAACACCATCTACCTCATAATTCTCCAGAACGGAGATCAACCCTGTCAGATGATCTTCAGTTAAAGAAGTGAGGATAACTAAGTCAAGCTGTTTATCTCCCGGAGGCATCTCCAGGCTTAACTTCCGGAGGATATCCCGGCTTCCTCCGCCGTTAACTAAAATTTGCCCTCCTTCCTCCGTCTGAATAAAAAGACCATCTTCTCCCTCTGGCCAAAGAACCAGCCGTCCTTCTCTTCCTCCCGAGAAGACCTGCCGCCAGACAAAAACGGTGGCGATCATCAGCCAGATCAGCCCCCATTTTCCTCCGGCCGACATTATTTCCCGGCCTTCTTTTTTGCTGACCGACCAAAAAGCAGCCCCAGTTCTGTTTCCTCCGCTAGAATCCCGATCGTCCGGCCCAATTCCGCCAGTTTTCTTTTAACTACCTCCGGTTCAAAAACCGGCGTTCCTTTCACCGCATTCAGGACATCTTCTTCCTCCACCCCCGCTTCTTTCAGATCGGAATGCTGGTAAAAATCGGTCAGCTGTCCTTCAAAACTCTCCGCATCTGCCTGGCCGCGGACAAAAGGTCCTCCCCCCCCCACCGCCGAGCCGATAATCGTTCCATCAGCTGTTGCCACCGGCGCCCAAAAAGAAAACAAGCCGTCAAAAACCTTGATTAAAACTGGATCACTGTGAGCAGTGATTAAATCTCCCGCCCGAACATAAGCCCGATTATAGAGCTCTCTCCCGGAAGAACTCTTCTTCAGCAAGCGGGCAATAGTTGATTCGGCACTGCTTTCGGTAACCGGTTCGCCCTGGTCATCGAGAACAGCCAGTTGAACTCTTAATTCTTTAGCCAGCTCGCCCTGCAGCTTCTGAATATTCTCCAAAAACCACCGGCCCTCTTCTGAATCTAGTATTTCTTTTTCTCCCTTCATAATTAAAGTAAAAATTAATAAAAAAGAAAGACCTTTAGATTAACAATTCTTTAAGCTTTAAAAAATCTTTTTTCAAAGTTTCTTTCATTAAAGGATTATAGGTGGCCACCGCTGGATGGTAAAGAGGCATAATTTGCTGTTCCTGAAAAAGACTTTGGGCAGAAAAAATCTGGCCGTGAAACTGGCTGATGCCTATTCTTTTTCCCTCTTTCAACAGCTGATTTCCTAAATCATACTTTTCTAAAAGCCAGCGGCTGGCAAAATTTCCCAAAGGGCAGATAACCACCGGTTGAATAATCTCTAGCTGCTGATTCAGAAAAGGAGTAAAAGCCTGAATTTCCTCCGCCTGAGGATTTCTGTTTTCCGGCGGCCTCAATTTCAAAAGATTGGTAATGTAGAGTTCTTCCCTTTTGAGGCCCACCTTCTGCAGCAGCTCGTCAAGAACTCCCCCGGCTGCTCCGCAAAAAGGCCGTCCACTGACTGACTCGTGATAACCGGGAGCTTCCCCAATCATCACCGCCTTCGCCTCCGCCGGTCCTTCGCCAAAAACCATCTGGCTCCCTTCCTCCGCCAAAGCATGCCCTTGGCAGAAGACAGCGCACTCCTCTTTTAATTTTTCCATTCTGGCCTCCTTTTCCATCAATCTAGAAGGTAAATAGGATGGTCTCTCAGGGCTTCCAGGCCGATATTAAGCCGAGCCTGGCTGGAAGCATAAAGATGGCAGAGGACATCTCCCTCTTTCACTAACTCTCCCGGCAGTTTCTCTAGGTAGACGCCGGCCTTCTTAGTCGCCGGCGCTCCCAAGCTCTTAGCCACCCAAGTCAAGTCTTGATTCTCAATCATCCGCACCTGGCCTTTTTGGGTTGCTCGTAAGGGATAAACAATTTTCCCCAGTTGAATATCTTCGGAATCAATATTCGGGTTTCCTCCCTGGGCCTTGATAATTTTCTGCAGCTGCTGCCAAGCCCGGCCGCTCTCTAAGCATTTCTGGGCTTCTTCTTGGCCCTTCCCAGTCGTAATTCGACCGGTCATCTCCAGCAATTCTCCAGCATAGTAAACTCCCTTCTTTTCTAAATCCAGAGGCCGCTCCTCTTTTCTTTGCATCACCCGGATAATATCTCGGGCTTCCAGAGCCGGGCCGATTCCCCGGCCAACCGGGCCAAAAGAATAGTAGGAAATGACCTTCACTTTTATCTTAAATCTCTTCCCTAAGTAGAGAAAGAGCGATTTGATTTCATCCGCTTCCTGCAGAGTTTTTACCTTTGCTGTCGGATTGACCGGGACATCAATAATTAAATACCTTGCCCCCATAGCGACTTTCTTCGCCATAATGCTGGTTACCAGTTTAGGAATCGGCTCTTCGGGCAGCTGATGAGCGACCCGGATAATTCGGCTGTCAGCCGAGGCGATATCTACAGCTCCCCAGATAATACAACCCTTGTTTTTTTTGATTAACTTCCTCACCTCCTTCACCGAGAAAATAACCGGAGCTAAAACCTCAAAAGTATCGGCCGTCCCGGCCGGGGAAGTTACCGCCCGGGAAGAAGTTTTCGGAATAAGAACGCCGAAACTGCTAACGATGGCGACAATAATCGGGGTAATGCGATTTCCGGCTAATCCTCCAGTCGAATGTTTATCGGCGACATTGGCTCCAAAATCAAATTTCTCCCCCGTCTCCACCATCGCCTTCGTCAAGAAAAAAATCTCGTCCAAGGAAAGCGTATCCCAGAAAGTGCTCGCCAGATAGAAGGCGACCATAGCATCGTTCAAGCGATAACTTACCAGATCAGAAATGATCTGATAAATCTCCGGGTAGTTTAATTCCTCCCCTCTCAATCTCCGGGCGATAAACTTAACCGAGGAGGGAGTATCCAGTAGTTCAAAATCAAGAATGTCTCCCGGTTTAATTTTTAGCCTTCGAGCCAGATTTTCGGGGACCCCTACCTGACGCGGCTTAACTAAAGAATCCGTCAGCACCACTTCCACGGCAATACTTTGATGGTTCGGTGTCCCAACCATCAGGGAGTCAACGCTTCTCACTCCCTGCTTCTTCGCCTCTTGATTATGGAGAAAAACATATAAGTCACCATCTGTTTCCGCATCAATAATGACCGCTTCTAATTGAAAATGATTCATCATGACCAATAATCTAAAGCTTCTTGTAAAACTGGCCAGTCTTCCGCTTTTTTCGCCAAAGGAAGACCATCCATCACCGCTTCCACCGCCAAGCGAACGGCCTGGGCCCCAGCCGCCGATCCCCGGGGATGACCATGAATCCCACCGCCAAAATTAATGACTAAATCCGGCCCCAATTTCTCCACCAGCAAAGGAATTAAGCCGGGATGAAGCCCGCCAGAAGCAACGGGGAAAACTGGTCTTATTCCCTGCCATTCTGCCCGGAGAAAATTATTAATTTTCACCACTTCCTCCAACCTTCCCTCCATTTTCCCGACCACCGTCCCCGTGTGCAGCTGGTCCACTCCGGCCAGCCGAGCCAATTTGGCCAGAACATACATTGATAAGCCATGACGGGGAGAACGGTCAAATAAGCCGTGACCAGCCCGATGACCGTGAATGATAAGGTCCGGCTCTTCCTGGCGGAGAAATTGGAGAGCGGAAAAGCCAACCGTCACTAAATCAACCATCACACAAAGGCCTCCATTGTCTCTCACTAATTCTGCCCGCTCCAGCATTTCTCCCGCCGGGGCCGTAATATTAAAAGCATAAATCTTCTTCTGGCCGGTTTCCTTTTCTGCTTTTCTTTTCCAAGCCATAACGGCTTCCAGCCGAGAGGCAAAAGGATTAATTTTCAAATCAGTCAGGTTTTCATCATCCTTTATAAAATCCACCCCGTTCCGAAAAACCTCATAGGCCAACTTAGCATTCTCCTTCGATGTCAGGCCAATTTTTGGCTTCATAATTGATCCAATGACCGGACGATGAAAAACCTGTAAAAAATTTCTCACCCCTCCCAGACCAAAAGTTGGCCCGCCAAAATTTTTGAGATAATTAACTGAAAATTCCAGATCTTCTAACCGGAGGAAAGCCGCTTCTTTCATCGAAAAAACATTGCCGGCCACCGAAGAAAGTAATTGAGGCAAATTCCCTTTTTCAAAAAGCTCTTCGGGATAAGCAATCTTCACTATTTTTCTTTCCTCATCCAAGTCAAAGACTTTAGCCGCCAGTCTCTCAAAAACATCGGCCGAAAGAGTCCTTAAATGAGTCCAGGTGCCAATAGAAGATTCCGCCGCTAGACTCTGAGCGACCTCAGCAAAACTAAAGCCGGCCACCGGCTCCAAGCGGTAAACAGCTACCAGTTCCCGACGCCGATCAGGCTGATGGTTAAGATGAAGATAACTAAATTTTCCGGGCATTTAACCAAGGATAAAGTTTTAAAGCTTGCCGGGAAAAATCTTCCGGCTTGATAACTCCCTTTTCGGTAATAAAGCCCTTGATGTAAGAAGCTGGAACACGATCAAAAGCTAAATTCACTATCTCCAATTCCACCGGAGCGGATGGCCAGATTTCTTCCCGGGGTCTTTGTTCTAATTCAATTTCCGGATGGGGATGGTATTTAAGCAAAGAAGCCGCTATGTAAAGGGGGATGCCCGCTTCAAAAGCCGTTAAGCTTAATCCGTAACTGCCAATTTTATTGACGGCTGATCCGTCTGTTAAAATAGCGTCGCTTCCCAACAACAAAAGATCGATTTCCTCCGAAAAAGAAGAAAGAATGAAGGGACCGGCGGCATCAACCACCATCCGGACCGGAATTCCTGCTCGTAGTAAATTCCGGGCGGTAATGCGCCCTTGGAAAAGAGGCCGGGTTTCAGTACTAATCACTTGGAAAGAGAAACCTCTTTTCTTTCCCTCTTTTAAAACCCCTTCTACGCTCGAGGAACGACAATGAGTAAAGACCACTTGAGCCGAACGGAGAACTTCTATTCCTGATTGAGCCAGTTGCTCCTTTCCCTGTCGAATAAATTGAAGAAAATTCTCACTCTTGTTCTGAATTTTCTCCCCCTGAACAGGACCAGAAACTCCTTCCAAGGAAGATAAAATAAACCTCACTCCGTTTTGAGCCATGGCTTCCGTCGGCCGCGCGGAAAGAAGATAGGCGGCCGCTTCTTCAATTTCCGAATCGCTTTTTCCCTCCCGGCTGTAATCCCCCAAGAGCTGAGCAATGGTTTGGGCAACAGCCGTCGCCCCCTGAATCTTTAATTGTCTTAACTTCTGATAGACTTTCTCTAAGTCTTTCGACATTATCAAAAAGCGGCTTAGTCTTTTTTAATGTCAACAGCAAAAAGACCGCCTAAAATGAGAATTACTCCTACTATCAAACCTCCGATGAGAAACCAAAAGAGCCAAACGGGGCTGACAGCGACGTTGGCTAAAAGGACGATTACCAGAGGAAGGCCGCAGACAGCAACGAGGAGGGCTCCCAAAGAGGCAACCTGGGCTTTTCCTCCCCAAACTCCTAAATAACGAAAATTCTTCTCTGCCATAGTAGTATAAATAAATAAATTAAAAAAAGACCTTTAAAATTACTTTTTCATTATAGCATCATTCAGAAAAAATCAAATTCAGGCCCGGTCGCAGATCCGGCGGTAATCACAGAAGCGGCAATGATAACCTGGCCGAGGAGAAAAGGAGCTTTTCTTTATTTCTTTAATAACTTCGGCGATTTCTTTTTTCGTTTTTTCCTTTTCTTCCGGGCGACCAAGAAAAGAAAGCCGGCTCCCGTCCTGAAGATAATAGAAAGTCAGTTTTTGAGGAAGAAGATGTAAAGCTTCTTCGGCCGCTATTTGATAAATTAAGAGCTGCCGGCGGCGACCAGCATTAAGTCTTTTTTGAGGAAGGCCGGTTTTATAGTCAATAATTTCCACTCCCCCTTCTACCTTGTCCACCCGGTCAATTTTTCCCTTAAATAAATTTCCGGCCAAAGAAAAAGAAAAATCTTTTTCCAGCCAAGGCTGGCCGTTTGCCAGCCAAAGAGATGGAGGGTCTTTCTGGAAATCCCGGAAAAAGTTCATTAATTGTTTTTTCCCTTTCTGGAAAAAATCTTTCTCTTGCTTTTCACTCTCGTACCAATCGTCAATCCAGTTTTCCTCATAAATTTTTAATAACCGGGACCAGTCGGCTTTAAATCGGGACTGAAGGCCATAAGCCCGTAAAAAGACCTCTAAGGTTTTATGAAGACTTTGGCCAAAACTTCTGTCTGGTCCTCCTCGGGTCGGCAATTTTAAAAGATGAGTAAACTTGTATTGCTGAGGACAAGTTTGAAAGTTACTAAACTGGGTAAAAGAAAAATATTTAGGAAGAGAAAAAATAACTTTTTTCCGAAGGGGCTTTCGTTTCTTCTCCGGAACATCTTTCTCTTCCCTTTCTTTTCCTTTCAATTCGTCTTCCATCTCCCGTAGGAAACGAGAAGATTTCTTTTTCCTCACCCCGCCGTAATCATCCGCCCAGGTGAAGAAAAGACCTTTCTTGGCCCGGGTCATCGCCACATAAAAAAGCCTTCTTTCCTCCTGGAGATGCAAATCCCCCTCTGGAAGTTTTTCTTGAACTAGCTCGGCTGGAAAAGGAATCGCCTCTCGCCTCTGACTAGAAGGAAACCGCTGGTCAACTAAACCCACTAAGAAAACATAGCTGAATTCTAAACCCTTAGCGGCGTGAACCGTCATTATTTTTACTGACTCCGATCCTTCTTCCGCCATTAAATTTTTCTTATCCGGCACTCCGGCTTCTCTCTCTTGTTCCACCTGAAGCAGGAAATCATAGAGTTGGCCTTCTGGAGCTTCCTTTTCAAACTCCTCCACTCTCTGGAAAAATTCATTCAGAGAAACTAATCTTTTTTCTTTCTTCTGATGAAGAAGTCGCTTTAGCCAACCCGTTTCTTCCAGCATAGACACCAGAATCAAGCTCAATTTCTTTTCTTGGAGAGCAATCGTATCTTTCTCTATTCTGGCTAAAAAAGCTTGGACTCTTTTTCTCTCCACTGGACTCAACCGGGAAGCGATTTCCCCTAAACTCCGAAAAAGAGGCGGCCCCTTCCTTTGATGGTAGTCCATTAACCGAGCCAAGCTGGAAGGAGATAGCTGCCAGCAAGGAAGCTGGAGTACCCGGTAAAGCGAGGCGTCATCAAAACGATTTTCCAAAAGACGCAGATAACCAAGAATATCTAAAACAAGAGGTTGCTGGTAAATATTAGCCGAAGACTGAACTTGGCAGTTAATCCCCGCTTGCTCCAAAGCTTCTTCAAAAGGCTGTAGGGACTGATGAGTTCTGGCCAGAATAGCAATCTCTTGAGGAGAAACTTTCTTCAATAATAACTGCACTTTTTTTACCACTCCGGCTGCTTCCGCCCGCCCGCTGGAAAAATGAAGAGCTTCAATCTTTGCTCGCCCTTTCTTCACCGCGCACAAATGATTATCAATCTTCAATCCTTCTTTCTTGTCCCTTACTTGATATTCCAGACGATTGGGATTATTCAACTGGATAAATTGATAGCTCACATCTAAAATCTCCTGTTGAGAGCGGTAATTATCCCGGAGGACGACTACTCCCGCTTGGGGATAATCTTTAGCGAACTGGAGAATATTAGTAAAGGAAGCTCCCCGCCATTGGTAAATCGCCTGGTCCTCGCTGGCACAAACCGTCAGATTATTCTCCGGAAGAGCGATGAGCTTTAAGAGCTGGTACTGAGCCCAATTGGTATCCTGGAATTCATCAACTAGAATAAAGGACCAGCGCTGGCGAAAACTTTCTAAAACCTTTGGTCTTTTTTCTAAAAGCTGGCGGCTCTGGTTTATTAAATCTCCAAAATCAAGAGCTCGATTTTCCAAAAGTAATTTCTGGTAAACCTGATAAGCCTGGGCAATGTCTTTCACCCGCTGGATTTCTGACCGATCTTTTTTCCGCTGCCGGAATTTCTTCCAATAAGCGGCGTAGTCTTCCGGAGTTATCCCCTCGTCCTTACAGCGGGAAAAATGAGTGAGTAGAGCAGAAATCAACGGCCCGGGATCGCCCAGGGGCCGATAGTAAGGAAGCTCAAAGCGCTCCCAAAAGCGCCTCATTAACAGCCAACTCCCTTTTTCATCCAAGAGGCGGAAGTTAGGAAGCAAGCCAATTTCCAATCCGCATTCCCTCAAGATTTCCTCTCCTAAAGAATGAAAAGTCCCTACCCGCCAATCAAAAGTCGAAAAGGGAAGCAGCTGATCCGTTCTGGCTTCCATCTCCTGGGCCGCTTGATTAGTAAAAGTAACGGCTAAAATCTTTGCTGGGTCAACTTTTTTCTTTTGGATAAGATAGGC
>CAZTQU010000008.1:0-13535 GCA_964615735.1 uncultured Candidatus Saccharibacteria bacterium | reverse complement strand
TAAAACTTTTACCCCATTTTGTCAAGGGAGAGAAACCTCTTTCTCTCGCTTAAAGGCTTTTGGGCAATAATATAAAGGTTGGCTTGAGAACCCCAGTCGGTTAGTTCTGCTTTTTTAGAATTTTTTAAAAAAGGAAAGGGATATCCTCAAAGAACTAATTTGAGCAAGGATATCCCCGTCTAGTGACTGGGTAAGAAGTCACATTGCAATCTAGGTTAAGGGCTGGCTAGGAAAGTGAACAGCAAGATCTAGCATGATCCCAAAAATCGTCAAATTCGAAGGTATTCTGAAAAGCGTCACATCCACCTTACTTGGGCCATCAGCCGCACCATTCGGCAAAACATACTCACGGAAGGCGACAGCCGCCAAAACCGTTGCTTGAGACAACTGCTGCGAGTCCATTCTACCAAGGACAGTAGCTATGCTCTCACCATCGTGGATCACTTGTGGCTTCCACCGAGATTCGGCATTGGCTCTCGTTTCTCTTGCTTGCAAAGAAATTCGTTTGGCAGTAAACACCTCGTGACGGCGCCACAATCCCTTTTTCTTTGCGTTAATAACAAAGAGGGACCAACTCACCTTCTCCGTACAGTTGTCTTGGCCAAAAGGTCCTTTTTGAACATTGGTCAGCTTCCGCTCGAGTAGATTACTGCTGAAGACCCGCACAAGCGGCTTCAAAATAATCCCGGGCGTGTTCTCAGAGATTAAGGCAAAGAGTTTTTGAAATCCCGGAAACTCTTCTTCCCATTTTTCCATGGCTGAAAGTGCAAATCCAGACCCCGAAAAATCTCCTGGTTCCCGTACGACTTTCTGAGACATTTTTCTCCTTTTGTCTTAGCTCTTCGCGAGCTTAGACCCGTCTTTACTTTTTAAGGCCTTTACAGACCAAAAAAAAGTAAAAACTACCTCGGCTTCCCATTTCTCATGGGTGGTAACGAGACATGCCCTAATTTTGCCAGCTCTTTTCTTCTTACCCAAAGGAAATCGCCAGCAATATAATCGCACTGTTTTCTGTGACCATATTGCTGACGATTTCAATTTGTATTATAAAGAACAACTTAATTCAATGGAGATTATAACACCCACCAATATATCTGTCAAGTTAAATACCCTCAAATTCAAACAGAAGAAAAGAAGAAGCCCGCCAGAGGTCCCAAAAGGGACATAGCGGGTATAATTGGCGGTTGCGTAACTGTGCTTCTGCTAATGAGAGAGAGTATCGGCTTCATCTCGGCGATATTGCTCAAGTTCTTGCTTAGAAATTTCACACTCATACTTTCCTACAAGCGAAAGTTTAGCCACCTGGAGATTTGGAAATAATCTTACCCGTATTTGCCGGTGAATTCCTTTCTCAACGTGAGAAACCTCTTGCTCACCATTGACAAAACCATCAATGGAGAATATAGAATCACCAGTAAGAACGATCTCTTGACGCATAACTTCTGTATCAAGGTCTTCCTCGAAGCAGAGTCTGCCAAACACGATTTCGCTGTAACATCCATTGAGAAAAACTTTCTCGTCGGTCGGCTTCAATCCAGGAACGAGCGACATCATCAGAGACTGAAGCTTCTCGACAGAATACACACCAGTTTTAGGGGCTACGTGAAAATCGATAGTTTGATCCCACGTGATCTTCTTTTCCGGTAGATATCTTTTCTCTGTAGTCCCCACGATAGTAATCACGAGGTTTTTCCGAAGTGCCACAACCACTTGCTTTAACTTACTCATTATTCCTCCCTTGAAAGAACGATTTAGCTCCACTGAAACCATCTCAGCTATTTTAATAAAAGCATATTACACATGATAAGTCAAGAGGTAACACCCGGCCGGCCCTTTGAAAAATAATAAGAAGAAGTCGCCGAGTGAAGCGACTTTTTCTATCTAACTTGGCGGGGACGATGGGACTCGAACCCACAACCCCATGCTCGACAAGCATGTGCTCTAGCCAATTGAGCTACGCCCCCATTAAAAATTGGTACCAGTGGCGGGATTCGAACCTGCAACCTCTTGCTTATGATGCAATTGCTCTAACCATTGAGCTACACTGGCTTTGTTTTTCTATGTTGCGGGGGCCCGAATTGCACGGGCGTCTTCAGCTTATGGGACTGACGAGGTACTACTCCTCCACCCCGCGCTAATAAAAAAAAGAATCCTTAGAAACTTCAATCGCTTGCTCCAAGATTCTTCTTTAGCCACTGTAGAGTATTCTAAACAACGATTGGCTAATTGTCAACTAAAAATATTTTAACTTGTCTAAAATCTTTTGAAAAGCTTCCACCGCTTCTTGAGCTTTTTGCGCTTCTACCTTTTGATCTGGATGCTGAAGAATGGCTTCCTTCAAATCTAAGGCCTGGAGAACCGAAGAGAAATCGAGACCGGGATCAACCACCGCCTGGGTAAGTCTCTCTGCCCAATCCCCGGAAGGATAACCGGCCTCTTTCAAAACTTTGTCCAAAAGATCTCCCGCTTTCACTACAGCCAGTTTATTTTCCGACAAGAGATCGCTTTTAATTAAACGTTGAATTTCTTTCCAGTCTTTCAATCTTTTCTCCGGCCGCTGGGCTTTAAAAGCCCGGTAATCCTTTACCCACTTTGTCTTTCGCCATCGATATTTGAGATAATTAGTTTTCACTAAAAAGTAAAAGCCGGTTCCCGAGAAAAAGATAATCAGAAGAATAGCTAAAATTTTCAACCCCCTGATCTTAGTTTGGAGTTCCGGAGAGACAATAAAGTTTAACCAATCAAACATTAGCGAGAAGGAGTTAATTTTTCAATTTCTTCGCCTACCTGAAAAAGCAACTCTTCCTGAAAAGCTGGTCCCATAATCTGCAGACCAACCGGCAAATGATCAATTTCTCCTACCGGAACGTTTAGAGCCGGAAGCCCAGCTAAGCTAGCCGGTGCCGTCAGCAGATCAGAAGCATACATTTGAACTGGATCCTGAACTTTTTCTCCAATCTTAAAAGGCAAGCTGGGAGTAGTCGGACTGATAATCACCTCTACTTTTTGAAAAGCTTTTCGGAAATCATCAGCAATTAACTCCCTTACCTTCCAAGCTTTTTGGTAATAAGCTTCGGCGTAACCAGCCGACAAAACAAAAGTGCCCAGAATAATTCGGCGCTTCACTTCCGGGCCAAAACCCTCTCCCCGCGTTAACCGATAAACTTCCTCCAAATCGGAGGCCGCCGCTGACTTTCCATATTTAATACCATCATAACGAGCTAAATTGGCGCTGGCTTCCGCTGGAGTAATAATGTAATAAGTGGGCAGGGCAAAAAGCAAAGAAGAGAAATCAAGCACTTCCACTTTAGCTCCGGCCTTTTCCAATTCCCCGACCATCTCTTTAATCCTTCTGACAATCGCTGGGTCAACTTCTTTTAACAAATCATCTTTCAAAAGACCGATTCTCAACTTTTGAAGAGAAAACCGGGAAACATTCTCCCCCTCCGGCTGAGTGGTAGCATCTCGCCCATCTTTTCCCCTCAGCTCTTGGAAAACCAAGCGGCTGTCAGCAACCGTTTTCGTTAACGGCCCAATTTGATCTAAGGAAGAAGCAAAAGCTATCAAGCCAAAACGGGAAACTGCTCCATAGGTCGGCTTCAGGCCGACTAAACCGCAGAAAGCCGCTGGCTGACGAACTGACCCTCCGGTATCCGATCCCAGACTATAAATCGCCTCCCCTCCTTTAACCGCTGCCGCTGACCCCCCCGAAGATCCTCCCGGCACCCTTTCCAAATCACAAGGATTATGGGTAATTTGAAAAGAAGAATTTTCGGTTGAAGACCCCATAGCAAATTCGTCCAGATTAGTCTTTCCCAGAATAACTACCTTGCTTTCTTTCAGTCGGCGAATGACGGTCGCGTCATAAGGAGCTAGATAATTTTTTAAAATCTGGGAAGCAGCCGTACAAGGCATTCCCTGAACCAGAATATTATCCTTAACGGCTAAGGGGATGCCCGTCAAGAGGGAAGGCTTGCCTCCTTTTTCTAAAAGCTGATCAGCCGCTTCCGCCTGAGCCAAGGCTTCTTTTTCCCCCACCTTCAAAAAAGCCAGAAGGTCCGGTTCCATCTCTTTGATTTTTTTCAGGCAGCTCTGAGTTAAATCTAGGGAACGAAATTTCTTTTCCCGCAGACCCTGAGCCGCTTCCTGAAGAGTTAACTGACTAAGATCCATGTTTAAAAACCGATTTCACTTTAATATATCGGTCCTGAATCGAAGGAGCTAAAGAAAGAAGCTCGTCCGCTACTGATAAGCCAGGCCTTGCCTCATCCGGCCGTTGATTTGCTTCCGGCCATTTTCCCTTTCCCTCTACCTTTGAAGCGTCCACTTTTTTCAGCTGACCGACATAATCCAGAATAGAAGCCAAATCTTTCTCCAGCTTTGGGAGGTCTTTCTCCGCCAATTCTAAGCGGGCTAATTGGGCTAAATGTTTTACTTCTTTTTCTTTAATCATTACTCTGCCTGATGAATAAGTTCAATTTCTTCTCGGTAGTCTTGAGCTCTTTCCAAGACTGGCTGCCCGTAAAAAGAAACGCAATAAGCTGAAGAACAACCAAAATATTTCAGGGCCGCATTCAGCTGACCTCGATAACTGCCATCGGCTCCCATTTCCCGTAAATACAAGGCCGCCGCTAGAAAGGAATCTTGGATTCCCCAAGGATTAGCCGGCGTCTCTTTTTGAAGCATTCTTTGCACTTTTTGCTCGTAAATAGCCCAAGTAGAAGGAATAAATTGGGCTGGACCCATCGCTCCTCCCCAGCCCCAAGGCTGGCCATCGCGAAAGATGCAACAAGAAACTGGGGTTTCTTTCCAATCCCGGCCGAGCTTCTTGAGAAGATTAAGAAAGGGAGGCACATCCCGATCCGGCTTCATTGTCCTGGGAGCGAGGCCGCCAGTTCTAATATAAGTCCCGGCTCCGGTTTTAGTATTAGTTAGATAACAACCGCCAACATTGGCTCCGATAATCTCACTCGATTCTTGAGCCAAAATAGCTAAAAGAAAAGCGGGATCAATTCCTGTCAACTGAGCCATTGATTCAGCTACTTCCACCGCCTGACCAAATTTTATTCCTCCCTCGGGAATATCAATCAAACGAAAGAGTCGGGACCGCAATTCCTCCGCTTTGCTTTGAGCCTCTGCTTGAACCTTTTTTAACTGCTGCTGGTAAATTTTCTCCTGCCCTTTAGTGTTTTCCAGTAAAGAGTCTTTTGTCTCCTGGGTAGAGCGCAAATCACTCTTCTGAACGGAATTGAGCACAATTTCCTTTTCCAAGTCTTCTTTCTCTGCCTCCCTGATAGTCTGCTGCTCCTGGAGATAAACCTTCAAATCTTCCGCTCCTTGCAACCGTTCTTGCAGACGTTCGTTTAAAGAGTCAAGAATAACCAGACTGCGAAAAATATCCGTTAGGCTTTGTTCCCCGGCTAAAATTTCCAGAGCAATTGGCTGTTGATCGTACTGGTGGGTTAGTTGAATCAAATCAGCCAATTCCAGACGATAATCTTCTATTTGATTTTGAGTAACTTCAATAGACTTTACTTTATCCTCAATTTCCAAACTAAGGTCGCGAACCACTAACTGGCCTTTCTGAATCTGGGCTCCCAGAGTTTGAATGCGCCCCTCTAAATAAGACAATTCTTCTTCCAGAGTCTGGCGGCTGCCTTGGACCTCGTTCAATTGAGTTTGATAAACTCCCTCCTGAATTTGGTAGTATTTATCATAGTAAGCCAAGCAATCTTTTAACAATTGCTGATATTCGTCCCGGGAAATCTCCTTTTCTACCTTATCCAGCTGTTCGGGCTGACAAACTTCCTGAAAATCATTCTCCTTCTCTGCTTCTACCAAGCCCCAACTCGGAAAAAGTAGAACCGCTAGACAAAGCCAGCTCCAAAAAATTGATTTTGGCTTTAACATAAATTATCTCCTCGCTTAACTAGCAAAATTCTTCAATTGGCTTTCCCCTCTTTCTTTTCTTTTTCTTTCTCTTTCTCTTTTCCTTTTTCTTCTTTTTCTTCTTTTTCTTCTTCTTCGGGTTCTTCCGCCTCTTCTCCCGCTACTTCTGCCGGTTCCGCTGCCTCAACCGGTTGCTCCAGCTCTTCTTCTACCGCCTGCGGCAAAGTAACGGCCACGATTACCTCCTCCGGATCCTCCAGCAGCTCTAACCCTTTTCCAACAACCAAGTCTCGGAAAAGAATCTTATCGTGAATCTCCTGCAGCTTGGTTAAATCTACTCTGATCTCCTTCGGAAGTTCCGTCACCAAGCCTTTAACTTCCACAGAAAGTTTCTCCTTCACCAATACTCCTCCTTTCTCTTTCACTGCCGGAGCCACTCCTTCAAAGACCAACGGGATTTCAGTTGTTACCTTTTTCTTCATCGAAGGATGATAAAAATCAACGTGAATAAGGCAGTTGCTGAGAGGGTCCCGCTGCACCTGATGAATAAGACAAGGATAAGACTTGGCTTTCCCCCCTTTTCCTAAAATCAGGGAAACTAAACCGCTGCTCCCCACTTCCTGGTAAGCCTTAGCTATTTCTCCCGCCTTTATCTGTAATGGCTGAGCTTTTAGCTTCTCTCCATAAAGAACAGCTGGGACCCAGCCTTCCTTTCTCAGAAGATCATTCTTCCTCCCTAAAACTTTACGTTCTTCGGCGATAATAGTTAACATATCTTTTTTATTCTAGCCGATAATATTTTCTTTTCAATTCTTAACTTTGGCCAATAAAGAAATAGTTTTGATAGCTACCTGAGGCGAAACGGAAATGGACTCAATTCCCTCCCGAGCTAGGAAAAGAGCAAAAGAAGCATAATTGCTCGGCGCTTCCCCGCAAATGCCGCTGTATTTCTTCTGCCGGCGGCAATGGCGAATAGCCTCGGCCACTAATTTCTTTACCGCCTCATTTCTCTCATCCCCGATGCCGGCCACCATGGCGCTATCTCTATCCAGCCCGAGGGTCATCTGAGTTAAATCGTTAGAACCGATACTAAAGCCGTCAAAGATTTTCAGAAACTCATCAGCTAAAAGGATATTGGAAGGAATTTCCGCCATGACGTAAACTTTCATTCCTCCTCGCCCCTTTTTCAAGCCCGCTTTTTCCATTTCTTTCAAAACCTTCTTGCCTTCTTCTACTGTTCGGCAGAAAGGAATCATCGTCATTACATTAGTCAAGCCAAATTCCTCCCGCACTTTTTTCAGCGCTTGGCATTCCATGTTAAAGGCCGGCCGGAACTGCGGAGAATAGTAACGGGAAGCTCCCCGCCAACCGAGCATCGGATTATCTTCCTCAAGTTCAAAAATTTCTCCTCCCAGCAACTGCCGATATTCATTGGTTTTGAAATCAGCAAAGCGGACAATAACTGGCCGGGGCCAGAAAGCAGCCGCAATTTGACCTATCCCTTCCGCTAAACGGTCAATAAAAAACTGTCTTTTATCGCTGTAAGCAGAAGTCAGTTTTTCAATTTTCCGCTTTAAGACTTTGTCTTTAAGCTGGCGAAAATGATACAGGGCCAAAGGATGAATGCGAATATCATTAGCAATAACAAATTCTTCCCTCACTAATCCCGCTCCCGCCACCGGAAGAAAGGAAGTTTTAAAGGCCAGTCCGGGAGCGCCAATATTAACATAGACCTTCGGTTCAACCTTAGGAATCTTTTTCAAATCGTATTTCTTTATTTGATAAGGAACTTTACCGGCCAGAACTTGCCCTTCGGAACCAGAACAATTTACCGTCACTAGCCGTCCGGTTTTGAGTACCGAGGTAGCGGTTTTTGTCCCCACCACACAGGGAATCCCCAACTCTCGAGAAACGATGGCCGCATGACAAGTCTTCGACCCTTTATCGGTAATAATAGCCGCTGACTGCTTCATAATACTCACCCAGTCGGGATCAGTCATCGGGGTGACTAAAACTTCGCCCGGTTTAAAAGTATTCAACTCAGAAACATTCTTGATGACTCTCACTCGGCCACTGGCAATTTTTTCCCCGATGGCAATCCCCTTCAAAAAGGGCTCCTTCTCTGATTGCAATCGATATTCCTGATAGGAGGTAATTTTCTTTCCTCCTCCATGCACCGTTTCTGGACGGGACTGGACAACGAAAAGTTGATTCGTTTTCCCGTCCTTGGCCCACTCGATATCTTGAGGATCCCAATAGCCCCGCAAGCGAGAATAATAATCCTCAATCTGGACTCCCCATTTAGCCAAGGTAAGAATCTCTTCATCGCTTAAAGAAAAGCGCCCCATTTCTTTTTTCAGCAGGTTCGCTTTCTTAACGCCGCTTTTTCCATAGACTAATTTTTCTTTCTGGTCTCCCCTTTTCTTTTTAATAATGGCCGGATAACCTTTTTTCAAACCCGGCTTAAAAACTAAGTATTCGTCCGGCGTTACTCTTCCCTTCACTAAAAATTCTCCCAGGCCAAAAGCGGAATTGATGAGAACAACATTGGGAAAGCCGCTCTCCGTATCCAAGGTAAACATCACCCCAGCCGCTCCGAGGTCCGAACGAACCATCTTGTTAATTCCAATAGACAAAGCAATCTTCAAATGGGAAAAGCCCCCCTCCTCCCGGTAAGCAATAACCCGGTCGGTAAATAAGGAAGCGAAACATTTCTTCATCGTCCGCTGTAATTCCTTATCCCCTTTTATATTCAGATAACTCTCCTGCTGGCCGGCAAAAGAAAACTTTGGCAAATCTTCCGCCGTCGCCGAAGAACGAACAGCAACATCCGTCGCTTCTTCCTGATACTCTCGAGAAAGACGGTGATAAGCTTCTCTAATTTCTTCCTCTAAAGATTTGGGAAAAGGAGCGCGGAGAATTAATTCCCGAATCGCCCGACCCGTTTTCTGCAAATTATTGATATTCTTAACTTCTAACTGTTGGAACAATCTTTTCATCTCTTTTCCTAAACCTGCTTCCTCAATAAAAGAAAAATAGGCCCGGGAGGTAGTGGCAAAGCCGTTCGGAATATTAATCCCTTTAGAGCGTAAATGATTATACATCTCGCCCAAGGAAGCATTCTTTCCTCCCACCAAGGGTAAATCCTGATAAGAGATTTCCTTAAACCAAAGGATGTTTTTGGAAGACTTGGCTATCATTTTAAAATTATTTAATTTTACTTAAAGCCTTCATCGCCCTAACGGCAAAAAAAGGATCGGAGTAATTTGGCAAGCGGTGTTTTTCAAGATAGGCAACTCCTTTTTGACTTAGCGGCCCCTCTAAGCAGACAGAAACCACTGGTTTCTGGGGAAACTTTTGGTGGCTCTTAACTATTATTCTAGCATTTTTTTCCACTTCCGTCACCGTCTGAATAGTTTGGATAACGATTATTCCGCCAATGCTTTTTTGCTTCAGGAAAGCTTCTAAGGCTTGCTGATATCTCTCTGCCGGAGCATCACCCACTAAATCCAAAGGATTGCGGAGAGAAACCATTAGAGGCAAATGATTCTTTAATTTCTTCACTGTCTCGGGAGTAAGGTTAGCTAATTTTAAGTTTTCCTGCTGAGCGTAGTCGGTAGTCAAAACTCCCATCCCTCCTCCGTTGGTAATAATTCCCAAGCCCGACCGAAGAGGCGGCTGCCAAGCAAGACTCTTGGCTGCGGCCAACAGCTCCTGAAGGGTGTCAACCGCCACTAGACCCGCCTGTTTAAAAGCGGCCCGGTAAACCTCATCCGCTCCCGCCAAGCTGGCCGTATGAGAAGAAACTGCTTTTCTTCCCGAAGCTGTTCTCCCCGCTTTCAAAACAACGATCGGCTTGATTTGAGCCACTTTTTTCGCTACGGTCAGAAATCGCCGTCCGTCTCTTACTCCCTCCAAGTAGAGAAGAATAACCTTTGTCCGTGGGTCCTTCTCCAAGAAAAGCAAGAAATCTTCTAAACTTAAGTCAGCCTCATTACCATAGGAAATCAAAGCAGAAAAACCGTATCTTCTTCCCAAAGATTGGTCAATAACCGAATCTAAAAGAGCGCCCGACTGGGAGACAAAAGCTATTTCTCCCGCCGCCGGCGTTGCCGGAGCAAAAGAAGCATTAAAGAAAGAGTGGGGGCGGATAATACCTAAACAATTGGGGCCAACTAAATTAATTCCGCTTTCCCGAACAATTTTTACCAGCTCTCTCTGCCGCTTTTCCCCCTCGGGTCCCATCTCGGCAAAACCGGCCGAGATAACAATGACATTCTTAATCCCCTTCCGGCCGCATTCCCGAACCACCGAAGAAACAACCGGTGCCGGTACTGCTACCACCGCCAAATCCACTTTCTCTTTAATCTCTAAAACGGAAGAATAAGTTTTTCTTCCCCTCACCTTTTTTTGATAAGGATTAACCAAAAATAATTTTTGTTTTCCTGACTGAAGATTCTGCACAACCCCCAGGCCCACCGAACCCGGACGGTCCGTAGCTCCAATAATAGCAATAGTGCGGGGTTGAAAAAGAGTTTTAAGATTTCTCATTGATTAAAAATTTAGCGTCAACAATCTTCATCTGCTGACCATCGGCCATTATCGGGTTAAAATCAATTTCTTCTATCTCCGGATGGTCAAGGGACAAACGAGAAAGCTGAACCAAGATTACCGCTAATTCCTTCTCCCCGATTGGTTTTCTTCCCCGAAAACCGGCCAAAAGCGGATAGGCTTTGATTTCCTTGATCATTTCCCGAGCCGTAGATTGAGAAAAGGGGGCAATTCTCAAACTGGCATCCTTAAAAACTTCAATAAAGATTCCCCCTAGACCGAACATGATGACCGGACCGAATTGAGAGTCTTTCTTCATTCCGGCCGCTAATTCCAACCCCTTTTCCTTTTTCTGGACAATAAGACCGGCTCGAGTTGGCTCCTTTAAAAAAGGAGCCAGCTTTTGCCAAGCTTCTAGAAAAGCTGGTTGATTGTTAATCGGAGCTATAACGCCTCCCCGCTCCGTTCGATGGAGAACAAGCGGAGAATAAACCTTTAAAACCACCGGAAAGCCAAGATGCTGGGCAAATTGCTTGGCTTCCCGACGAGAAGTAAAGATTCGGGTTTTTGTTCCTGGCAAATGATAATCTTGAAGAAGCTTTTGGGCTTCATCAAAATTAAGAAGCTTCATCAGAATTAAGAATAGTCATTAATCACTCACAACTTGACTGTATTTCAGTCGTATTGCCTCCAGTTAAATCTTCTTGGCAAACAGCCGGAGGGTTGTTAAAAGCCGAGCAAATAGCCTCTTGGTATCCGGCAATTGAACGAACTCCGTCATAGATAAAACCGTTAACAACCAGAGTGGGTGAACCAGTAACTTTCATCTCGGTCTGATAATGACCGGATTCATCTCGATGCTGTTTCGGGCTTTGAACCAAGTAAGGCAATTCCGTTAAAGTCATTTCCTGATCTAATAAAGCCGTTCCTTCCTCTGTCTGACAAGTTTTGATTTGCTCTATATCCAAGCCAACTTCTTGAGCAATTCCTTCCCAATCTGCTTCTACCTGGTCAGAGTCCGTTCTGTCATTGATGGTCAAAACAAAATCCCATAGTTTATCCGGCTGGTATTTAGCGACACAAAGTTCACGAATATCTTGATTGACTTCCGACTTAGTATGCATGGAGCAATATCGCAGATCGTCCGTTAGACAATAATCTTCTCCATTATAATAATGGTAAATAATATAGTGAAGATTAAAATCCATACCCTCTCCTAAGGCTTCCACGATTGGTTGCATCTGGCTTTCTGCCTCATTCCCATAAGGACAAAAAGACATCACAAAAAGATCTACCTCTGGTTTTTCAGATTTAGAAATTTCTTTGTCGGCCGGCGGATTCATATCCAAAACCTGAGGAAAGAAAAGAACACCGTCTTTAGTCGCGTAAAATTCCGCCTCTTGGCCATTAAGGACCATATCTAAGACATAAAGATTGTTTTCGTCCCTCGCTGCCGTCGTCTCAATAGTATCTCCCTCCGAGAAAAAATTATCCCGAAGGAAATTGACTGCTTTGTCCGCTATTTCCTGAGAACTGAAAATTTCTCCTTTCATCACCCGATCGGCTTGAGAGCGCCAGCCGCCAGCATAACCCAAACCAAAACCTAAGATCAAAGCCAAAAGCAGAGCAGAGAAAAATTTATTGCTAGGAGTTTGAAACATATTAGAAAAAAATTAATTATTTCAAAGCCAATTTTCTAGAACCGTTGCTAGAAATTGATTTTGCTTGATTAACCCCAGAGAGCCTTTGGCGCATTCCTTTTCCCCAAAATGTTCTAGGGCATCCTCTCTTATCTTTTTACTCCAAACCAAAACCGGAATCAAGTCCCTAGAATGCTCTCTTTCTTCACAGGGAGTAGCGTGGTCAGCCGTCACGGCTACCGTTGTCCCTGATAAATCAAGGAGGGGTTTTAACGCCTGATCAATCTTTTCAATGAATTCCTTTTTCCCCTGACAATCTCCGTCATGGCTGTAAATATCCGTTCCTTTGACATGAAGAAAAAGAAAAGGAGTTTTTTTAATTACTTCAGCCGCAGTCTGGAATTTTCCGGCTAAATTGGTAACTGTCTTCCCAGTCGCTCCAGTTACTTTCACTTCTTTCATTCCTAAAATTTTAGCTACTCCCCGATAAAGCCCCCCGCCAGTAATAAAATAGGCAGAGCAATTCCACTTTTCCTGAAAAGAAGGAATTTCCCTTAATTGGCCAGCGCCCCTTAACAAGAGATAGTTCGCCGGCGGTAACCCCTTTTCCTTTCTAGCTTTATTAAAAGGATGATTTTTCAAAAGCCGGTGGGCTTCTTCCAAAAAATGATTAAGGATAGCCGCTGTTCGCTGAGATTCGGGGCGGTCGTCCAGAGAAGCAATGAGCGGTACTTTAACTCCCGCTTGATGTTGATCGTTAGCCGTTATCTGGTCAGATAAATTCTTCCCTCTCATCACCAGAGTAAAACGATGCTCGATCCCCGAATTGATGATAAAACGCACTCCGGAAACGGAATGAATCTTTTTCAACGCCCGAACCAAAACTTTCGTCTCTTTAATCCGGCCCGCCCGCCGATCAAGAATTTTTAACCCTTCGTCAACCGTCGCCCAATTTCCCCGAAAGGCAAGGTCGTTTTTCTTTAGTTTCACCCCCAGTCCGGCCGCCTCAAAGACCCCCCTTCCCATATTCCATTTCCGGAGAGAATAACCGAACAAAGAGAGATGGGCATCTTTAGAAGTAGGAAAAGGTCCCTCGAAGACAGGCTCAATAAAACCCCCTCGTCCCTTTTTCATCAGCCAATCCAGATTTGGCGTTTGGGCGGCTTCTAAGGGCGTCCGTCCTCCCAAAACTTTCACCGGCCGGTCCCCCAAACCGTCCAGCACCACTAAGAGAAAATGATTTTCATCCTTGTTCATTGATTTCTTCTTCAATGGCTAAAAGCCGATTGTATTTTACCACCCTTTCTCCCCGAGCGGGAGCGCCCGCCTTGATAAAATCCGCTCCCACGCCGACGGCTAAATCAGCAATAAAATCATCATTGGTTTCTCCCGAACGGTGAGAAACAACGATTTTCCATTTATTTTTCTGCCCTTCGGCCACTGCCTGAAAAGTTT
>CAZTQU010000007.1:0-14992 GCA_964615735.1 uncultured Candidatus Saccharibacteria bacterium | reverse complement strand
TACCCGCCCGACTCCGGCGAATAGCCCGGGAAACAGCGGAAATAGCCTCTTTTTGGCCGACTACCCGCTGAGTAAGCAGTTTCTCCATCTGGCTTAATTTTTTCGCTTCCGGCGTCATTAATCTGGTGACCGGAATGCCTGTCCAGCGGGAAACAACTTCCTCTACTTTTTCCGGCGTCACTTCCTCTTTTAGGAGAGAGCTTTTCTCCTGGAAGCGAACAAGCTTCTTTTCTATTCCCGCCAATTTCTTTTTTAATTCGGGGACTTTCCCGTATTTAATTTCCGCTACTTTTCGCAGATCAGTCCGGTTTAATTCGGCTTCATGAGATAATTGATCAATCTTGTTGCGAAGAAATTTAATCTCGTCAATCATCTCTTTCTCAATCTGCCAGCGCCCCTCAATCTGCCCCGCTTTCTCTTGGAGATCAGCCAATTGGCGGCCAATAGCCTTCAACCGCCGCTGAGAAACCTTATTTTTTTCTGCTTTTAGGGCTTCTTTTTCCACCTCCAGCTTGGCTATCTCCTGGCGATAATGATCTAATTCCTCCGGTTCAGATTCCACTTCCAAACGAAGAGCCGAGGCGGCTTCATCGATGAGGTCAATGGCTTTATCCGGCAAGAAGCGATCGGCAATGTAGCGGCTGCTAAGCTGGGCCGCTCTTTGAAGAGCGGCATCCCGAATCTGAACCCCGTGATGAAGTTCGTAACGTTCTTTAATCCCTCGGAGAATAGTAATCGTATCTTCAATCGTCGGTTCGCTGACGCGCACCACTTGGAATCTTCTCTCTAAAGCCCGGTCCTTCTCAACATACTTCCGGTATTCTTCGGAAGTAGTCGCTCCAACCGCTCTCAATTCTCCCCGGGCCAAAGCCGGCTTTAAAAGATTAGAAGCATCCACCGCTCCTTCGGCTGCTCCCGCGCCCACTAAAGTATGCAGCTCATCAATAAAAAGGATATAGCGGCCTTGGGCACTTTTCACTTCTTCTAAAAGTCCTTTGATGCGATGTTCAAATTCTCCTCGATATTTTGTTCCGGCAATCAAAGCCCCTAGATCCAGGGCGATAACTTGCTTCTCTTTCAAAGATTGAGGGACTTCTCCTTTGACAATCTTTTGGGCCAGGCCTTCAACAATAGCTGTTTTTCCCACTCCGGCTTCTCCCACCAAAGCGGGATTATTCTTCGTTCGCCGGGATAAAATCTGCATCACTCTCTTAATTTCATCTTCCCGGCCGATAACCGGATCCAATTTTCCCTCTCGGGCCAGAGCGGTTAAATCCCGAGTGTACTTTTTAATAATTTGATATTTGCTTTCGGGATGGGGATCATCAACTACTTGTCCCTGTCTGATTTTGGCCAAGGCCTGAAGAAAAGATTCTCTTTCTACCCCGGCGGCGGCAAGAATTTTCTGGGCTTCACTCTCCACCTCCAAAAGGGCAAGGAGAAGATGCTCGGTAGAGATAAATTGGTCTCCCATTCTGAAAGCTTCTTCTTTGGCTCGAGCCAAAATCTGAGCCAAGCCAGCAGTTAAATAGAAACGGCCGGCAGAAGGTAAATCCGCTCCCAGTAAAGAAGGAGCCTTTTCCATTTTCTTCCCCACTCGCTTTTGAAGCTGACCAATATCCAATCCTTGACTCCGCAAACAGAGGACAACCATGCTTTCAGGCTGCTGAAGAAGAGCAGCCAAAAGATGGAACTCTCCCACCTGCTGCTGGCCAGACTGGTCAGCTAAGGCTCGAGCTTGAATAATCGCTTGTTGAGAATTATAGGTAAATTCTCCTCCGTTACTTAAACCTTCGTAGGGCATAGCGTTTCACTTTAACATTGAATAAGATAATGTCAAACTAGCTTTCCCGCTTCCCTAACTGGCCGGATAATCGAAGATGACGACTCTGACGCAGTACTTCCAAGTTAATCCTATCTCCCGGCTGGTATTCTTTGATTAAATCTCCCAAAAGATGGTCGGTGTCAATTTTCTGTCCGTTCATCTTAAGAATAATATCATTTTCCTTTAAGCCCATTCGCTCGGCGGCTGACCCCGACTCCACCGCCGGCTCTCCCTGGCTCTCTCCTCTGATAAGGAGGGCGCCGTAATCCACCTCCAGGCCCAACTGCTGCTGAAGAAACTGGTCTACCGTCCGGTAGCGAATGCCGAGAAAAGGATAAACGATTTTTCCCAGCGTCTCTACCTGTTCAATCGCTTTTTTCGCCTGGTTAATAGGAATAGAAAAAGCAATGTTTTCCGCTGATTGAGCCATGGCGACATTAATGCCAATGACCTCGCCCCGGAGATTGAGCAAGGGACCACCAGAATTACCAGGATTAATGGCGGCATCCGTTTGGATAACATTGCTCAAAGCTTCCACTTTTCCCTCCCCGGAAGCGTTAATTTGACGGCTAAGTCCAGAAATGACTCCGGTAGAAACGGTATTCTGAAATTCTCCCAGGGCATTGCCGATAGAAATAACGCTTTCTCCCAAGATGATCTTTGAAGAATCTCCCAGGATCACCGGCCGGAAGCCAGATCCTTCTATTTTCACCAAGGCCAAATCTTGAAAGGGGTCGCGGGCTAAAACCTCGGCTGGATATTCTTGCTGGTCATTAGTAATAATAGTATAAGTTGCCTCTTCGTCAGAAACAACATGCTTATTGGTTAAAATCATCCCCTCCGCCGAGATGAGAAAACCCGTCCCGCTGCTGACTTCTTGCTCTTCTTCAGTCGGAGATTCATTTGAAAACCCGGGCCAGCCGAACCAGGAAGAGTAAACCTGAACCTTCTTAGAAGCGACAATGCTCACCACCGAAGGAAGGGTTTCCTTTACTACCTTTATTCGCTGTTCTTCTTCCGAAAGGATGGTCTTTTCCCCTCCCAGCTGTAACTGGTCCTCCAGCTGTTGCACCCTGGTCTCTAATTGGCTCACTCGTTCATTAAGAGTCGGGGCCAAAGAAGAACCTGCCTCAGCCGTCAGCGAAGCAGAAGGAGAATCACTTTCGCTCACCAGAACCAAAGCGCCGAAGAGAACAAGAAGAGAAAGAAGAAGAAAAATTTGTCTTGGGCCTAAATTATTGAATCGCATTTTTCTTTATGTTAACAGTCTTAAAAGATAAGGAAGAAAAATCAAGAGACTGATGACCACCGCTCCCGCCGCTCCTACCAATACCGCTCCCGCCGAAAGATCTTTAATCTTCTTCACTCGCTCCTCCGGCTGAGGAGTCACCAGATCTAAGAATCTTTCAATTTGAGAATTCAACAGCTCTAAGCCGAACATAGCCACCATAGTGAGAACTAAAAGAGCATTTTCCAGGCGGGAAGTCCTTAAAACTATCATTGCCAGGATAACAAGGACCGCCGCCCAAGTAAAGATTCGCAAATTATGTTCCTGGCTCCAGCCCTGCTTCAATCCCCGCCAGGCACGACGAAAGCTGGCCGCCAATCGTCTCCCCATCATTCGCTGTAGGTAATATTATCCAGATAAAAAGTGAAACTCTTCGCCTGACGATAGGGATGAAAAACAATCTTATTATAGCGATTTTTCTGTTTCTGGCGATTAGATAAAGAAGAGAGAGAGAAGCTGTATCTCTGAAAAGTATTAGCTGTTTTTACCTCCGGAATCATTTCCATGTCCAGCAACCTCACTAGCTGGGAAGGATCGGTGCTCAAACCCAGATAAAGGAAGTCGGAATCAAAAAGAATCGCCTGGCAGAAATTTTCCCCTTCGGCCAAGGTCTTGCTGACCGAAGAAAAATTACTTTTGTTAATCCGGATTACTTTCGCTGGCTCCGTTCCTAAGCCGGCATAAACGAAGTCCGCTGTCTGGGCTAAGGACCAGACTTGATTTTCTCCCGGTTCAAAAACTTTCGCCACTGTTGTTTCAAAATCCGCTTTGGAAAGACGGACGACTTGTCCTGGTTTAGTGTCCAATCCGAGGTAAAGATAGTGGTCATCTTGAACCAAACTGGTGATGTCTTCCTGCCCAGACTGCAAAAAGGTTATCTTCGACGTCAGAAAATCGTCTTTATTCACCCGGACCATTCCGGCTGGCGCTCCGGTTAAGCCAATATAAAGATACTGGTCATCCTGCAGAATATCCCGGGCCGGATCACAGCCCTCGGGGAGAACCAAAGAGCGCACCGCCGTCAAATCTTTTTTACTCGCTCGGACCACCCGGGCGGGGTAGACATCCATCGCCAGGTAAAGGTAATCGCTGTCCTGAGTAAGCGCCTGCGGCCAACTCAAACCAGCCCCCAAGGAATAAACCTCCACCCCAAAATCCACTTTGGCAATCTTCGCTACTTTGGCCGGAGAAGTATGGAGAGAAGCATATAAATAATCATCGTCTTGAATTAAATCCGTAATGGTATCCGCTTGCAGAGGCAAGAGGCGGGAAAACATCTGGGAAAAATCCTCCTTGTTGACCCTAGTAATCATTGCTGGAGAAGTAGCCAAACCGATATAAATGTGGTCTCTGTCCTGAACCATAGCTGACAAGCTCTTGGCCGAGCTAATAAGGGTCTTCACTTCTTCCTCCGGAGCAGATCCCTCCCGGTCAAACTCCGTTTTCCGAAGGCGAATCACTTTCCCCGGGACGGTGTCCAAACCAATATAAAGATAGTCGCCGGAAGAAAGAACGGTTTGGGCAGTATTTTCCTGGGAAGCCAAGCTGACAACCCGGAGAGAAAAATCTTTCTTGGAAATTCTCGCCACCTGGGCCGGAGAAGTGCCTAGAGCCAGGTAAACAAAATTTTCATCATCGTCAATATCCGCTCCCCAGGACTGCCTCCGCTCTAAAACCTTAGTGACGGCGGAAAAATCATCTTTGGCCACTCGCACCATCCGGGCCGGATCAGTGGCTAGGGCCGCGTAAAGATAATCGCGGTCCTGAGTCAAGCCGTAAATGCTATCTTCGTCCCAGGCCAAAGTTTTTACCTGGGTAGAAAAATCTTCTTTCTTAATACGGACAATCTTTCCCGGGCTGGTTTTCAGGCCGGCGTAAAGATAGTCCCCGTCGTTCACTAGAGCCCGAACAGACGATTCCCCTTCTTTCAGGGTCAGGACGGTTGTCAAGAAAGTTTCTTTGTCAATTTTTACAATCTGCCCCGGATCAGTATTCAAGCCGGCGTAAAGATAGTTTCCATCCTGAGTTAGAGCATAAACGCCCTTTTGACTAACGCCAAGCACTTTAGTGCGGCTGGTTAAAAAGTCGTTTTTCGCCAGCTGAACAATCTTTCCCGGCTCGGTATCCAGACCGATATAGAGATAATCGTCATCCTGAGCCAAGACTTGAGCCTGGCTTTCTCCTTCGGCCAGAGTCTTAGTCATCGCCGTTGAAAAATCTTCTTTAGAAATCCTCACCACTTTCGCCGGAGAAGTCGCTAAGGCCGCATAGATATATTGGTCGTCTTCAATCAGATCACGGACTTTATCTTCTCCGGAAGACAGGAACTGGGAACTTTCCAGAAAAGCTAAAATTTTTTCCCCTGTCTGATCCTGGCGAAGATCAAAATTAATCTGATTGGCCGAAGATAAATCCAGATTTTTCAGAGAACCGTAAACACTCTCGTTTGCTCCCTGAGAATCAACACTAATTTGATTGGCAGCTAAATTAGAAATCAGCCCGCTGGCTTTAATCCTGGCAGAAGCTTGAACCCGAATCCGCGCCGGGTCGGAAGAAACAAAGGGCTGATCAGCGTTATTGATAACCGTTGCCAAAGGCTGGCTTCCCGTCCAGGCAATATCGTGGCCGTTAGGAGAATAGGCTTCAACAAAATTCTCTTTTGTCTCCTTTTTGGCAAACAGGTGATACTCTGCTCCCCCGTCTTTCGTTTGGTAAAAGTAGCAATGGGTTTCTTTAATTTTCCCCATCTCATAGCTTTCCGGATAAAGGGGATCCTGGGGAATATTTCCCCCCAAATAATTATGGAGAGCCGATTGGAGACCAAAATCTTCTTCTAAGCGGGCCCCGCTGTCTCTTTTGGGATAACCGCCGTGATCAATGTAATAATGGTTCAGGGCTTGGAAAAGCACTTGGAAATCTTCCTCCCGCTGAAGATCCCTTTGATGAGCATTATGATAACGGATGAGAAGGGTTGAGCCCGTCGCCAAGAGAAGGATGATGAGGACCAAAGAAGCGATTTCTGCCGGGCCTAAATTGAAATGAAAGCTTCGAAAATTAATCATTGTTTAAATAAATTTACCTTCTTTTTCAATTTTAGCACCTCCTTGAGATTTGAAAAGGGAGCCGGGCAAAGAAAAGATGAAGCGGGTCAAGGAGGAGAAAAAAGCCAAAAACTCCAAAATAAAAAAGCCCTCCTCCCCAACTAGAGATTGTCCCCGACCAAACGATGCCCGGCCAGCGGCTTAACCCTTCCACCACCGCCGTCAAATACCAAAAGAGAGGGCCGAGTAAAGCCGGACCAAGAGGGAAGAAGAGGGAAGAAAGCAGGCCGAAGAGTAAAAAAACAAACCCTAAGCCGAGAATTAAAGGAAGGAGAGGAGTCACCAGAAAATTGCTCAGCGGGCTAATAAGCGAAGCCTGGCCAAAAGCAGAAAGGAGAAGAGGGAAAATCAGCAGCTGAGCGGTCAAGGTCGTCAGCAAGAGATCAAGCGGCAAGGCCAATCTTCTTCCTCTCACCAAGAGGGGTTTGAGCCAAATAATTCCCAGGGCGGCCAAAAAAGATAATTGAAAGCCAATATCCAGCCGGAAAGAAAAAGGATTAAGTAAAAGAAGAAAAAAGGCCGCCCAGACTAAGGAACGAAGACTAGAAGCCGGACGATGAATCATTGCCCCCACCAAAAGAAAGCTGCTCATTACCGCCGCCCGCAAAAGAGAAGGCCGGCTGCCGACGAGGAAAACAAAGGCCCAAAGAAAAATCAAAGTGAAAACTGCCGGCCAAGGTTCTTTTATCCGGAAACAGCTGATAAAAATCAAGACTAAGTGAGAGAGAATAATCAGATGAAGGCCGGAAATAGCCAAGAGATGGATTAAGCCGACTGCCGCTAGCTGGTTTTCCAAAAAGAAAGAGAGTTCTGAACGATCTCCAAGGAGGAGAGCCTTCAGCAAAGCCGAATCGGGATAGGCCAAACTCTGATTAATCACTCCCTGAAGCCGGTCTTTAAAACGAAGGGCTAATGCCTTCAGCCAAAACCCCTCCTCCCCGGGTAATTTTTCCAAGTAGGGATAATCGATGGAGGCGATTATTCCCTGACGAGCTAATAAGTAACCGGAGTAATTAAAACCCGCCAAAACAGCCGGGGGCTGAATTTGGCCGATGGCCCGCAGCCGGTCTCCGTAGTGATAAGTCGGGTAAAGAGCTGTTTTCAGCTTCACCCGGCCGGTGATCACTTTTTCTTCCTGATCATCAACCAAAGCGGAAAGACAGAGAACTAATTCCTGCTCTCTGGCGGAAACTTTTGCTTCCTGGCAAACCCAGCCCTCAACCGCTCTTTCCTGAAAAAAATAATTTCTCAAAGGAGCTTCCTCCACTTGCCGCTCCGCCAGCTGAAAGCGCATTATCCCCAGACCTAAGCCCAAAAAAAGAAAGAAAAAAAGTTGCCCTCTCTTTCCTCCCCGAAAAAGGAGGAGAAAAAGCAAAGCAAAACCCACCAATTCACCGCTTAGAAGAAGAGGAATCTGCCAAAAAGAATGAAGAAAAACTCCTCCCAAAAAAGAGAGGAGGAAAATCATTAATTGTCGGGAAGGAAAAGCAGACACCATCGCCAAAAAATTTTAGCCTTCTCCTCTCTGGCTGGCAACAATAACGGTTACCCTCACCCAGCCTTCTTTCAGGGCCGGGTCAACGGAAGTCCCGAAGATTAATTCTGCTCCCGGCCTTAATTCTTTTCTAATCATTTTCGTCGCTTTTTGAAATTCACTGATTTTCAAATCTCCCCGGCTGCTAATATTAAGAAGAGCTCCCCGAGCTTTTTGGACCGGATAACTTAAAAGAGGAGAAGACAGAGCCTGATAAAGAGCCTGGTTAAGACGGCTCGGTCCTCGAGCTGATCCTACTCCGAATAAAATTGGGCCGGCTTTCTTTAAAAAGGTTTTCAAAGAAGTAAAATCGAGATCAATAAAGCCGGAAGCTGTTACCAAGTCCGCAATTCCTTTGACGGCTTCCAGCACCACTTCGTTGCCGATCTGGAAAGCCTCGGTTACCGAAGCTTGCTCCCCGGCCACTTCTAAAAGCCGGCGGTTGGAAATAACAAGCAGGGCATCCACTTCTTTCTCCAGCCGATTCAAACCCTGTTTCGCCACTCGCCGCCGGATGGCGCCCTCAAAAGAAAAAGGAGTGGTAGCGACAGCAATAGTTAAAACATCGGGACCAATAATTTTGGCCACCACCGGAGCGGCCCCGGTCCCCGTCCCGCCGCCAGCCCCCAAGACGAGAAAGACAATACTACTCTCCCCGAGAGCTTTCTTTATCTCCTCCCGGGAGCTTTCCGCGCATCTTCGGCCCAAACTGGCGCTCATCCCCGTCCCCAGCCCTTGAGTGAGGGTATAACCAATGGCTACTTTCCGATCCGCTTTCTTGCGGCGCAGGTCCTGAAGATCACTGTTAATAGAAATCAGCTCTACTCCCTGAAGGCGGGTCTCTTTCAAAAAAGAGATAATATTCCCTCCCGCTCCTCCGATGCCTACCACTTTGATGGTTGGTTTTTTCTCCATCATTTAGGGAATAAAGATGTGGAAAAACCGTCTCCAGAAAGAGGGCCATCTTCTTCTCTTTTCTCCCTCCTGATTGGCCATTAAAACCAAGCCGGCGACGGTTGATAAACAGGGGTCTTTTTCCAAGCCAGTAATGGCGGAACTTGAGCCCATCCTCACTGGCAGCTTAAACTCTTTCTTAGCCAAATCTTCTAAATCTCCGAGCTTCGCCCCTCCTCCGGTTAAAACTACTCCCGCCGGAAGATCTTGGCGGTGGCAAGTGCTTAAAATTTGCTTGTTAATTTCTTCTAGAATTTCTTCCACCCGCGGTTTGACAATTTTGAAAACCTTTTTTTCTTGAGTCGTCAGCTGGCTCTTTTTCCCCGGCTTTTTCCTCAAAGAAGATTTCAGCTCCTGCTTCATTTCCTCCGCCCGCCCGCCGTCTATCTGAAGCCCAATAGCCAGATCGTCGGTAATATTTTCCGAACCGAGAGGAAAAACGGCCGTCCAGATTAGGGCTCCTTCTTTAAAAACGGCCACCTTGGTCAGTCCGGCCCCAATATCGGCTACCGCCACCCCTTTCTCTTTCTCCTGGGAAGTTAAAACTGCTTCCGCGCTCGCCAAAGGGGCCAAGAAAGTATCCTTGATATTCAGACCGGCTTTGGTAACCGCTTCCTCTAGCTTTTCCCGGTAAGGAGAAAAAACCGTTAGCAGAAGAGCCTCAACTTCTAGGCGCGCCCCCTTCATTCCCAAGGGCTTCTGAATCCCTTTTTGATCATCGACCACAAATTCTTTGGGAACAACGCCCCAGATTTCGTAATTCGGGGGAAGATTAATAATCTTCGCCGCCTGAAGAACGCGGTCAATATCTTCCGGAGAGATTTCTCGATCCGCCCGGGAAACGGAAATCAAACCATGGGTGGGGATGACCCGAAAGCGGCCGCTGCCAAGATTAAGATAGACCTCTTTAATTTTAAGCGATGATTCCTGCTCTGCCTGCTGGATCGCTTCCTGAAGGCTGGGGAGAAACTGCTCTAGGTCGCTCACCCCGCGTTGAGTCATTCCCTTCACCGGAACCTCCACCAGGCTGATCAGTTCCAGCTGAGCAGATTTAGAAACCGGGCGGGCGATAAGAATTTTAATCGTCCTCGTCCCAATATCTAAGCCGGTAATAAATGACGCCGAAGCCATAGAATTAGATTTTACCTAATTTACGAAGGCGATGATACTTTTCCCTCGCTTCCTGCTTTTTTAAAGCAGTTCTCTTTTTCAAGACCTTACTTTTTGGCCGCTGATGATAACGTTTTCCCAAAGCGTCATACAAAACACCACTCCGCTTTACTTTTCTGGAAAAGCGATTAATTAAACTCAAGCTATTTTCTCCACTTTTCTTTTCTACGTTTAAAGGCATAATTTAAGGCAAGTGTTTAACCTCCGGGGAAACCAGATGAAGATGTAGATGAGGGACTTTCTGCCCTCCTTCCTCCCCCACGTTAAAAATTAAACGATAACCGGACAGACCTTTCTCCTGGGCAATCTTTTTCGCTGCCCAAAACAAGTGCCCGACTAAGAGTCTGTCTTCTTCCTCCATCTCCTGGATAGAAGACAGGTGTTTCCGGGGAACAATGAGAATATGAATTTTTCCTTGAGGATTGAGATCATTAAAAGCAACCGCTTTCTCGTCTTGATAGATAAAGTCAGCTGGTTTCTCTCCCTTAACAATCTGACAAAAGGGGCAGTCTTTCATAATTTCCTCTTCAAAAACTGAAGAACTTTTTTCCGCTCTATTGTCTTTTGAGTACCCCGTCTCATATCTTTCACTGTTACCCGCTGGCGCCGAACTTCTTCCGCTCCCATAATGAGAGTATATTTTACCCCTAATTGGTTGGCCCTTTTTAATTGAGCCCGGAGAGAATCCTTTCCGAAATTAGCCGTTACTTTAAATCCTTTCTTCCTTAACTCTTCAAAAAACCGCAGGGCTTCTCTTTTTGCCTGCCAGCCTAATTGAGCTAAAAAGATATCCGGCTTTCGGGGAGAAGAAGGTTTGATTCCTTGTTCTTTCATGGCCTCAATAATTCTTTCCACTCCTCCGGCTCCGCCCAAAGCGGGGACTCTCTCACCGCCGATCAACTCGGCTAAACGGTCATAGCGTCCACCGCCGATAAGGGTCTGACTAGGAGAAGAATCCGCTTCTCCCTTGTCAATGACAAACTCAAAAACTGTCCGCGTATAATAATCCAGCCCTCGGACCAGATAAGGATTAAGACGATAAGGAATTTCTAAATCATCCAGGAATTCCAAAACTTCCTTAAAGTGATTATGGCACTCCTTGGAAAGATAATCAATCAATTGGGGGGCGCCCCGTGCCACTCCCCGGCAGCTTTCTTCTCTGCAATCCAGGATACGCAGGGGATTATTGGTTAAACGGGTATGACAAGTCGGGCAAAGTTGACGGGAATGATTTTTGAGATAGCAGACTAAATCCTTCTGATACTCCTGTCTCTCTTCGGGCAGACCCAAGCTGTTAATCTCCAGCATAATGTTTTTCAAACGTAAAGCTTTCAAGAGATTGTAAAAGAGCTGAATCAAATAAGCATCTAAAGCGGAGCTCTCGCCGTTTAGAATCTCAAACCCCAGCTGATAAAATTCCCGATAGCGGCCGGCTTGAGGAGATTCATATCGAAAGAAGGGGCCAAAATACCAAAGCTGCACCGGTTGAAACCAGCTCTTCAGCCCTTCTTGGAAATAAAGGCGGACGACCGAGGGTGTTCCTTCCGGCCGGAGAGCCAGTGACTGCCCTCCCTTCGTTCGCAAAAGAAACATTTGCTTCTCAACTACATCCGTATAAAGCCCGGTCCCCTTCTGAAAAAGCCTTGCCTCCTCTAAAATTGGGAAGGCCACTTTTTGGAAACGATAATCTTTTGCCAGTCGCTGGCATACTCGCTCAATCCGATTGAAATAACTCAACTCTCTCGGCAAGATATCCTTCATCCCCTTAGGCCTCCGGAAAACATCACCGCTTTTAGTCATAGTTCGTAATTGGGCAAAGAAACAAAACTTCCTTCAGAAAAAGGCCAGAGCTTGATCCAGACCCGCCCGACCATTTCTTCTCCGGAGACCGGCCCCCAATTCCGGGAGTCAAAAGAAAAACTACGATTATCCCCAAGGACAAAATATTGTTCTGGGCCCAAAGTGATTGAAAAACCTGACATTGAGGGTAAATCTTGAAGATAAGAAGACTCATCTAAAACTATCTTCCCTCCCTTCACGGTTTCTATCTCTATTTCTTGCTCCCGGACAACTAACTTTTCTCCGGGGAGGCCAATTATTCTCTTAACGAATCTTTGGGAGTCATTCAAAGGATAATCAAAAATCACCACTTCTCCCCGTTGAGGATCCCGAAAGCGATAAGAAATCTCATCCACAATCAGATAATCCCCATTATGGAAACTAGGCTCCATAGAAGAACCATGAACTAAAAAGGGCTGAAACAAAAAAAAGCGGATGGGGAGAACAATGACCGAAGCCACCACAACAATTTTCAACACCTCTAAAAGAAAAGAAAAAAAGTTTTTGATTCCTTCGTTCATTACCCTATTATTATAGCGAAATTTCCCTTCTTAGGCAAGAAATGCTAAAATAGACTCCAAAAGATGAGAAAATTAATCATCGGTTTAGGAAATCCGGGCCGAGAATTTCGCTCCACTCCCCATAATCTCGGTTTCCAGTTTTTAGACCAGCTCCAAAAAACCTGGCGCTTTCCTCCCTTCCAATTGGAAAAATCCCTCCGCTCGCAACTCACCCAGGGAAAGATAAAAGAAATTGATATTGTCCTGGCCAAGCCCCAAACTTTTATGAATAATTCTGGAGCAGCTGTTCGGCAGCTTCAAAAAAAATTTAACCTTCTCCCAGAAGATATCTGGGTTGTCCATGACGACCTTGACCTTCCCTGGGGAATATTTAAAATTGTCCGGGATCGGGGTTCCGCCGGCCACAAGGGGGTTACTTCCATTATCCAGGCTCTCAATAGCCAATCTTTCAATCGGCTTCGATTAGGAATTAAGCCCGCTGCTCCTCCCCAAGATGGAGAAGAATACGTCCTGCAGAAGCTTAGATTCCGACAACAAACCGCCGCTCGGCGAACAATCAACCAAGCTATCCCCCAACTAGAACAAAGATTAGTAATGAAAAAGGAGTAGGGGGAACCTACTCCTTTTCTTCCGTTCTTTCTTCTACCTATAAGCCTCTAGGATCTCTGCGAGATAACCCGAGAAACTCTAGAATTTGAAGATACTTGAAGACTTAAGGAGGATAAAGTCTTTTTTCTCTACTTATAGGCAAAAGAAAGAACAGAAGCCTGTTTAATAATAACAGAAGACTGTTTAATAATAGAACAGAAGACTATTCTATAATATAACAGGAAAAATATTCTTGTCAAGAGGAACCATGCCCCTCATTATTGTTGAAAGTCCTACCAAGGCAAAAACCATTCAAAAATTCCTTAATTCCTCCTATAACCTTATCGCTACTCGCGGTCATATTCGCGACCTTCCAAAAAGCAAATTGGGAATTGATGTAGAAAATGACTTTGCTCCCCAATATCTTATCCCCGCTTCCGCCCGAAAAACAGTTAAAGAATTACGGGAAGAAATTAAAAAACACTCGGTCGTTATTCTCGCCACCGATGAAGATAGGGAAGGCGAAGCCATCGCCTGGCATGCGGCTTACCTTCTAGAGCTTAACGATAAAAAACCCTACCAAAGAATCGCCTTTCACGAAATTACCAAGGAAGCGATAGAAGAAGCTTTGAAAAATCCAAGGAAAATCAACATAAATCTAGTTAATGCTCAGCAGGCGAGAAGGATTTTAGACAGACTGGTTGGCTACAAATTGTCTCCCTTCCTCTGGAAAAAAATAATGCGCCGCCTCTCCGCTGGCCGCGTCCAATCAGCCACCCTCCACCTTCTGGCTCAAAGAGAAGCGGAGATTGAAAAGTTCCAATCCCGGGCCTATTGGACAATCGCCGCCAAATTGAAAGCAGCTTCTTCTCCAACCGAGATTGAAGCCCAATTAATTACCATTCAAGGGGAAAAAATTTCTCCCCCCGGTCTTCTTGACCCGGAAAAAGTTCACTTTATTGAGAAAGACCTAGCCAAGAAAAGTTTTGAGGTCGACTCCTTATCTAAAAAAGAAAAGAAGATTGCTCCTCCTATTCCTTTCCGGACCAGCACCCTGCAGGCCGAAGCCGGTCAAAAGCTTCATTTTTCCAGTAAATTAACGATGAGCTTAGCTCAAAGTCTTTACGAACAAGGGCTCATCTCCTATCACCGGACAGATTCCGCCTTCCTTTCCCCTTCTTTCCTCAGCCAGGCAGAGAAATACCTCACTGAAAAAGGAGACGAAGATTTTTGGCAAAAAAGAAATTTCCAGTTAAAAGTCAAAGGAGGGCAGGAAGCGCACGAAGCCATTAGACCAACTCAAGTCAAGCAGACGCCGGAGAAATTGAAGACTAAGCTTTCCTCCTCCGCCCACCGTCTTTACCAGCTTATCTGGCAAAGAAGTTTAGCCAGCCAAATGAAACCTCTGATTTTAGAAATGACCGCTATCAACATTCAAGCTGATGATTATCTTTTGCGTTCTACCGGCCAATTATTAAAATATGAAGGCTTCTCCAAAATATATCCTCAAAATTTTCAAGAAAAAGCGCTTCCTTCTCTTTCTCAAGGAGAAGCCCTCTCTCTATTAAAAGTCCAAGTCGAGGAACATTCCACCAAACCTCCCGCCCGTTATTCCGAACCGAGTTTAATCAAAGAATTAGAAAAATTAGGCATCGGCCGACCCTCAACCTACAGCCCCCTTCTTTCTACTATCCAGGGGCGGAATTATGCGGAAAAAACCAAGGGAAGATTTTTTCTGACCAAAATTGGGAAACTAGTGGACGAAATGCTCACTCGCCATTTTCCCCAGATTGTTGATTCTCAATTTACCGCTCAAATGGAAGAAAACTTAGATAAAATTGCCCAAGGAAAAGCGACTGCTCTTTCGGTTATTCAGAATTTCTACCAACCTTTTATTAAAAATTTGGAGCAGAAAGAGAAAGAAGTCAAGAAATTGGATTTAACCGAACCAACCAAAGAAAAATGCCCTCTTTGTGGAGCCCCTGTCATTAAAAGAGCAGGCCGCTATGGAGATTTCCATGCCTGTTCTAATTTCCCAAAATGTAAATATACTGCTTCCCTTCCTTCCCAAAGAACCGGTATTAAATGCCCCCAGTGTCAAAAAGGGGAAATTATTGAGAAAAGAAATAAAAGAGGACAGATTTTCTACGCCTGCTCTAATTACCCTCAATG
>CAZTQU010000006.1:0-15854 GCA_964615735.1 uncultured Candidatus Saccharibacteria bacterium | reverse complement strand
GAGAGGCAAGGTTGAGCTAAGGCTCTTAAAAAGGTAATTGTTCTTCCCTTGTGAAGAATCGCAAGGCTAAGGCAGAACAAGAACTTCTCCTCCCTTTCTGAATCAAATCGTGGTTTTTTTCAAGCTCTAGCTTGGAAGAACCCGATCCTACATTGGAGGGCTAGGAAAAATCTTTCGAAAGATTTTCTACTTGCCCTCCTCTCTGTTTTATTTGGCTACTTTTTTCTAGAATTAGAGACTTTTTTATTTTGGCCCAAGCCTTGATTTAAGGGGAAAGTTGTATTAACATTAAAAAGTAGCCGGTTAGTTAATTTTTAACCATGAAAAAGAAAATTCTTTTAGTAGAAGACGAAAAAGTTCTCATCAAGATGTATAAGGAAACATTTACCCGGGCTGGTTTTGAAGTGGAGAGTGTAGAAACGGCTCAAGAGGGGGTAGAGATGATGAGGAAAATAAAGCCGGATATCGTTCTCCTGGACATCCTTCTTCCGGAAGCCAATGGTTTATCCCTTTTAAGGCAGATTAAAGACGATCCTTCTTTATCTTTAATCCCCGTGGTCGCTTTTTCTAATTATGCTGATCCGGATACTCAAGAAGAAGCTTTAAAATTAGGAGCTAAAGATTATGTTATCAAAGCTGATTTTGACCCGGAAGAAACTTTGGAAATGATCAGAAAATATATTCGTTAGAATGAAGAGAAGTACCATTCTTGATGCGGTTAATCAAGTCGGGGAAAGAGTAAAATTAGCCGGCTGGGTAGATTCCTATCGTGACCACGGGGGAATTATTTTTGTTGATTTGAGAGATGCTTCCGGGTTTATTCAGGTTGTTTTTCCTTCGGCTCTACCGGAAGCGAAAGAACTAAGAGCCGAGTGGGTGGTAGAGGTGGAGGGGGAAATTAAGCTTAGGCCGGAGAAGATGGTTAATCCTAAACTGAAGACAGGAAAAATTGAGCTTCAGGCTCAAGAATTAAAAATTCTTTCTCCTTCTTTAGCTTTGCCATTTTCTCTGGAAGGGGAGGGGTACGAAATTAACGAGGAAACAAGATTGCGCTACCGCTATCTTGATCTCCGGCGTTCTCGACTAAAGCGCAATTTGATAATGCGCCAGAAAGTTGAAAACTTTATCCGCCAATTTTTAATCCAGCAGTCTTTTATTGAAGTAGAAACTCCAATTCTGACTAAGTCCACTCCGGAAGGAGCGAGAGATTTTTTAGTTCCCTCAAGAATTTATCCGGAGAAGTTCTATGCTTTGCCGCAGAGTCCGCAACAATACAAGCAATTATTGATGGTCGCCGGCTTAGAAAAGTATTTCCAGATTGCTCGTTGTTTCCGAGATGAAGATACCCGGGCTGACCGCCAGGCAGAATTTACCCAATTAGATTTGGAAATGTCTTTCGTGGAAGAGGATGATGTTTTGGCTCTGACGGAAAGAATGATGGTTGATTTGGTCGAGAAGGTATTTCCGGAAAAACATTTGCTCCAAAAACTTTTTCCGAGGATTTCTTATCAAGAAGCGATGGAGAAATATAAGACTGATCGGCCAGATTTGAGAACTCATCCTGACGATAATCAGGAATTAGCTTTTGCTTTTGTCCTTGATTTTCCGATGTTTGAAAAAACCGAATCTCGAGAAGGATGGACGGCTGTCCACCATCCTTTTACCCGTCCGCAAACGGAATCGATAGAGGAAATGAAAAAACATCCGGAGAAGGTAATGGCTTATCAATACGATCTGGTTCTTAATGGCCAGGAAATTGGCGGAGGAAGCTTAAGGTCTTACCGAAGAGAAGTTTTGGAAGCCGTCTTCGGGATTTTAGGACATTCCCGGGCGGAAATTGAGAAACAGTTTGGTCATCTTTTAGCCGCTTTTCAGTACGGGGTTCCTCCTCATGGGGGAATTGCTCTTGGCTTAGATCGCTTGCTGGCTGTCTTCCTGGGGGAGAAATCTATCCGCGAAGTGATCGCTTTTCCTAAAACGGGAGATTCCCGAGGATTAATGATGGATATTCCTTCGGCCATCAGTCCGGCGCAATTAAAAGAGCTGGGTTTAAAAATGGAAAAGAGAAAGAAGTCTCATGGAAAGGGAAAACAAAATTAAAATCCTTATTGGTTTTCTTTGCTTAAGCGCTCTTCTTGGAGGGGTCTTTGTTTTTTCCCCGGCAGTAGAAGATTTTCTCTATTGGAAACTTAGCAGTCCCGACGCTTATTTAGCTAATCTTCGCCGAGGAGGGCGTCTTTTTGTTGAAAGCTACGGACCTATTAGAGACTGGCAGGTAGAAGAACCGACTTTTCAGGCTCAATCTGTTTTGGCGATAGAGGTTAATCAGGGTCAGTGGCGTCCATTACTGGCGAAGAATGACCAACATCCTTTTGTTATTGCCAGCTTGACAAAATTAATGACGGCCATGGTGGCGGTAGATAATTACTCCCTGGATCATCTTGTCAGCACCAGCGAAGAAGCAGTTAATCAGCCAGAGGATACTAGTTTTTTAAGAGTGGGGGATCGTTGGCAGGTTCAGGACTTATTAAGAATGGCTTTAATGGAATCTAGCAACGATGCGGCTTACGCCCTAGCGGAAATAAAGGGGGTGGAGGAATTTGTCCAAGGGATGAATAATAAGGCGGCAGAGTTAGGATTAGTCCAAACACGCTTTGTTAATCCTACTGGTTTGGAAACAGAGCGGGGGACAAACTTCGCCAGCAGCCGAGATTTGGCTAATTTAACCTATTATCTCTTAACTGATCCTTTTTATCAGGTGATTAAAGAGATTATCGGCTGTCCAGAATTCTCCTTGTTGACGCCAGGAGGGCAATTTCATCATTTAATGGTGAATTCTAATCAACTGCTGGGGAAATTTTCTTATTTGATTGGAGGAAAAACTGGCTATTTGCCTTATTATGGAGGAAGTCTCTTATCTATCTTTCAGCAGCCCGGGAAGGAGACTTATCTTATAACGGTCATTCTTGATTCTCCGGATCGTTTTGAAGAAACAAAAGAATTGCTAGAATGGCTTTCTCATTCCTATCTTCGTCTTTTTAATTATCATGGATCTGCTTACCGTTTCGACAACAACTAATGTTATTAAAATACTCTTTTTAGGTTTTTCCTCTTTTACGGCGGCTTTTTTCCTCGTGCCAGCTTTGACCAATTTCCTTTACAGACACCACCTTTGGAGAACAACGGAAAAAGCAAAAAGTATTGACGGCAAGCCATTAGTGGTTACTCCTCAGGTACACGCTCCGACCGAAAAACCCGTTCCTCGTTTCGGCGGCCTGCTTGTTTGGGGGGTCCCTTTGATTATCAGTATTCTTTTTTTCCTTTTGTCCCAGACGGGCTGGCCCTTGTTGGAAAAGTTCAATTTTCTTAGTCGAGGACAAACTTGGCTTCCGTTAGCGGTTTTAGTGGGAGCTTCTCTTCTTGGTTTGGCCGATGATTGGCTCCAAGTTCGGAGAAAAGGAAAGTATGTCAGCAGGGGATTAAAATTATCCTGGAGGATTGGGATTATGGCTTTATTAGGCTTGTTAAGCGCTTGGTGGTTTTATAGCAAGTTAGGAACGCAAACCGTTCATCTTCCGGGCAACGGAGACTTTTTCCTTGGTTGGTGGTATATCCCTGTCTTTATCATCACTATGCTGGCCGTTTACAGCGGGGGAGTGATAGACGGCATAGACGGGTTAGCCGGAGGGACTTTTGTCTCTATTTTTAGCGCTTTAGCGGTTATTGCCTTTGCTGGCCAGCAAATTGACCTGGCCGCTTTTTGTATGGTCCTAGTAGGGGCCCTGATGGCCTTCCTCTGGTTTAATATTCCTCCGGCTAGGTTTTACCTTGGGGAAACGGGAGTCATGGGGCTTTGCGCTGTTTTAACCGTGGTTATCTTTTTTACTAACTCTCTTCTCGTTCTTCCCGTAATCGGCTTTTTATTGGTATTGGAATCAGCTTCTGTTATTCTTCAATTGCTTTCCAAGAAATTCAGAAAGAAAAAAATCTTTTTAGCTAGTCCTATTCATTATCATTTTGAAGCGAAAGGCTGGCCCCCTTACAAGGTGACGATGAGATTCTGGATTATTGGTTTTGTGGCGGCTATCCTAGGGGTTATTATTAGGTTATTAGGTTAAAAATGATTGGCGTTTTTGATTCCGGCCTAGGAGGATTAACGGTCGTTAAAATTCTTCAGGAAAAACTGCCTTCTTTTCCCGTTCTTTACTTCGGAGATACCGCTCATCTTCCTTACGGGACAAAAGACCCTCGTTTAATTAGGAAATGGTCTTTTCAAAGCGTCCAATGGCTTCAGGGGCAGGGAGCGAAGATCATTATTATTGGCTGTCATACTTCTTCTGCTATTGTCGGTCAAGAATTAAAAACTCGTTTTTCCCTACCTATTTTTGAGATGACAACTCCTCTTTTAAAGATGGCTTGGGAGAAAAGAGAGAAACACCGCTTAGGAATTATCGGAACCCCGGCGACTATCCAAAGTGGTTTTTATCAAGAAGCATTAAAAGAACTTCCTTCTCCAGTTTTTTTCCAGGCCTGCCCTTTATTTGTTCCTTTGGTAGAAGAAAATTGGATGGGGAAACCGGGAACAAAAGAAATTGTTGCTGCTTCCCTTTTGCCCTTGAAAGAAAAGGGGATTGATGCTCTAATCCTAGCTTGCACTCATTATCCTTTGCTTCAGGAAGTGATTGAGGAGGTTTTGCCGGAGGTGGAGATTTTAAATCCGGCTCAGCAGTTGATAACTGATCTGCAGGATTTTCTTCAAGAACATCCTGTCGAGACAGATTTTTCGAAAAAACATAAAAACCGATTCTTTTTTAGTGCCCCGCCCCATAATCTTTTTACTATTAGCCAATCCTTTTTAGGACAGGAAATTAAAGCCGCTATCTTTTCCTTAGATGACTAAATTAAGGAAGTTTTCTAAAAAGAACATTCTCATTGTCGGCTTAGGCCGGGAAGGGGAGTCTTCTTTAGATTTTTTACGTTCCCTTTTTCCTCAATTGAAGATAGGGTTGGCCGATCAGAAGGGAGAAGAAGAATTGTCTTTTTCTCTGCGAAAGAAGATTAAAGGTGATCCGCAGACAGAACTGCTAGCGGGAGAAAAATTCCCTTTTTCTCCGGGGGATTATCATCTCTTGATTCGTTCTCCGGGAGTGCCTCTAAGTCTGCCTTTATTCCAAAGGGCGAAACGAGAGGGCGTGGAAATCAGCTCACAAACTAAAATTTTCTTTGACAATACTCCGGCTAAGATTATTGGCGTCACCGGAACGAAAGGAAAAAGCACGGTTGCTTCTTTAATTTATCATCTGCTCCAATATGGCCAATTTAAAGCTAATTTGGTAGGAAATATTGGCCAGCCAGTGCTCTCTCTTTTTCCAGGGAAATTTTCTTTGGGAGGAAGAGATTCTTTTTATGTCTATGAATTGTCTTCCCACCAGCTGGTTGATTTGGATCAAAGTCCGGAAATAGCCGTCTTTACAAATTTATATCCGGATCATCTGGATTACTTTTCTGATTTAGAAGAGTATCGTAAAAGCAAACTGAATCTTGTCCGTTATCAAACAGAGAAGGATAGCTTGATTTATAATTTAGACGACCCTTGGTTGAGTCGGGAAGCTAGCAATCAGAAGAGTAAAAAGTTTCCTTTTTCCTTAGCCGATGTTGAGGAAACTTTTTGTTTCCTTTCTCAAGACTGGATTTGCTGCCGCCATCAGGCCGGAAGGAAGGCAAGGAAAATTATGCTGACAGAAGAAATTCCGTTAAAAGGGAAATTCAATCTGCAGAATGCAATGCCGGCAATTATTGTCGGTCAGCAGCTAGGAATGACTCCTAAAACTATCAGAGAAGCTATTCAAAGTTTTCACTCTCTGGAACATCGTTTGGCGGAAATAGGGACTTTTCGGGGAATTACCTTTTACGATGATTCTAACGCTACTATTCCCGAAGCGACCATCGGAGCGCTAGATTTTTTAAGTCCTCAAGTGGACACCTTAATTGTGGGGGGATCAGAAAAGGGCTTAAGTTTTGATTCTTTAGCAAAAAAGATTCTTGAGGCCAAGGTAAAAACGCTGATTCTTTTTCCCTCGACAGGGGAAGAAATCCGGGAAGCCGTTTCTCGGCAATTATCAGAGCCGGGGAGAGGCGATCAGCTTCCTCGGTATTTTTCTGCCCAGAGCATGGAAGAAGCCGTCCAACTGGCTTATCGGTGGACGGGAAGGGGAAAAATTTGCCTTCTTTCTCCCGCCTCAGCCAGTTTTAGCCTCTTCCGAAATTATCGAGAGAGGGGAGAGCTATTCCAAAAGTGGGTTAAGAAGTTATCCGCATGAAAAATTTTTCTCAAGGTTTTTCCGGACTTTTAGGAACAGTTTTTGCCCTAGTGATCGGGGGGATTTTAATACTAACGAGTGTTTCCATCCCTATTTCTTTGGAAGCATTCGGTACCTCCTATGCCTATTTGGGCCATCAACTGCTTTATGGGTTCTTGCCCGGCCTAATCCTGGGCGGAATAGCTTTTTCACTTTCCCTGAAACGTTTTAAGAAGTATAGCCCTTATCTTTTTCTATTTAGTCTCTTATTAATTATAGCCACCTTTATCCCTTCCCTTGGCCCTCACCTAAAAGGGGCTAGTCGCTGGCTTCAGGTAGGTCCAATTCGTTTCCAACCCTCAGAGTTTCTGAAGATAAGCTTTATTTTTTACTGGGCCTATCTTATTTCGGAATTAAAAAGGCAATCCAAAAAGAAGGAGCTTTTTATTGCCTTTTGGTTAACCACTATTGTTATTGGTGTTTTACTGCTTCTTCAACCAGACATGAGTACTCTGGTGGTGGTCATTGGCGCTTCCTTGGCCATGTATTTTGCCGGCGGTGTTTCTTTTAAAAAACTAACGGCTATTGTCATCATTCTAGCAATCTTGGCTCTTGGTTCAGTAAGCTTGGCTCCTTATCGTCTGGTTCGATTAAAAACTTTTCTGCATTTGGAGGAAAGTCCTCTTGGCAGCGGTTATCAACTTAGGCAACAAATTCTTGCTATTGGTTCCGGTGGTCTTTTAGGCAAAGGGTTGGGTTTTGGCCAGCAGAAGTTTGGATTTCTTCCGCATTCGATGAGTGACTCAATCTTTGCTATAATATCAGAAGAAGTTGGTTTAATCGGTGCCCTGGCTGTTCTTTTGCTCTTCGGGCTTTTTACTTGGTTCGGTTTGAAAATAGTCCGTCAGAACACCGATTTATTTTCTCAACTTATCGGGGTGGGAATCACCAGTTGGATTAGTATTCAAGCGATGATTCATATTGGGGCTAATTTAGGACTTATTCCGGTTTCTGGTATTCCTCTGCCATTTATTAGCTATGGGGGTTCAGCCCTCACGGTGGAATTAATTGCCATTGGCTTTTTATTCAATGTCGCACGACAAAACAAAAGTTGATCATCCAAAGAAGATTAAGATTCTCTTTACTGGAGGAGGGAGTGGGGGGCATATTTATCCTATTATTGCGGTTATAAGGGAGCTAAGAAAAATGGCGCCCGGTGTTTTTAAATTTTATTTCGTTGGCCCAAGAAGTCATTTTGCTAAATTGGCTTTTGCTCGAGAGGAAATAAAAATGTATTCTACTGTCGGAGGAAAAATCCGGCGCTATTTCTCCTGGAGAAACCTTGTTGACATTCTATTCAAATTTCCTCTCAGCTTCATCTTAAGTTTTTTCTATGTTTTTCTGATTGCTCCAGATATTACTTTTAGCAAAGGAGGATACGGAGCTTTTCCCGCCTCTTTATGGAGTTGGTTTTTTCAAATTCCTCTTCTTATCCACGAATCTGATTCCCAAATGGGCTTGGCGAATCGTGTTCTGGCTCGTTTGTCAACTCAAATCTTTGTCTCTTTTCCAAAGGCTGATTATCCTTACCCGCAGAAGCAGATTTTAACTGGCAATCCGATTCGGGAAGAACTTCTTACTTTCCTCGATCCCCAACAAGCGAAGAAAGAATTAGGTCTCGATTCAAAAAAACCAGTTTTGCTTATTCTCGGTGGTTCTCAGGGCAGTCAATTTGTGAATAATACCATCTTGAGATCTTTACCCGACCTTTTAGAAGACTTTAGCATTATTCATCAATGTGGAGAAAGTGATTTTAAAACAGTAAAAACTCTTTCTAAGGTGATGGCGGCCAATGACCAGCAACTTAATTTTTACTATCCCTATCCCTTTTTAGAAGAATGGCGGTTGCAGCGAGCTTATAATGCAGCTGATTTAATTATTAGTCGAGCGGGGGCGGGGACAATTTCTGAAATCGCTGCTTTCAGAAAACCAAGCATTCTAATTCCTCTAACAACAGCAGTGGCGGGGAATCATCAAGTAAGCAATGCCTATCGGTTTGCCCATAACGAGCAGAGGGCAGTGGTTATTGAAGAAAAGAATTTTACGCCGCATTTTTTCTGCGAGACATTGCGCCGATTATTCCGGCACCCCTATCTTTTAAAAGAAATGGGGAGCAAGGCTTTATCTTTTGCCCGGATAAAAGCAGGGAAAGAAATTGCCGAATATATTACTCAATATTTAGATTTGGCTAAATCTTAATTTTCATGACTGACGGTCGGTTAAAACTATTACAAAAAGGAGGATTGAGGGTGAGAATCGCTCCATCTCCCACCGGGCCTTTTCATATTGGGACGGCTCGGACAGCTTTGTTTAATTATCTCTTGGCGAGGCATAATAATGGAGCTTTTGTTATCCGCATTGAAGATACGGATGGGAGCCGCTCTCAAAGGCGTTGGGAAAAAGACATCCTTGATGGTCTTCACTGGCTATCGCTTGATTGGGATGAAGGGCCGGACATTGGCGGCCCCTATGAACCCTATCGTCAAAGTGAAAGGACGGCTATTTACCAGCGCTATATTAAAAGACTCTTAGACGAAGACAAAGCTTATCGTTGCTTCTGTACCCCTGAAGAATTAGAAGCCCAGCGTCAGTATCAACTGAGCATTGGGCAACCTCCGCGCTATACTGGAAAATGCCGATCTCTTTCTCTAGAAGAAATTAAGAAAAATCTCCGAGCAGGAAAATCTTTTGTTGTCCGTCTTAAAGTTTCTCCAGGAGAAAAAGTGATTTTTAAAGATGCGATCGTTGATCGAGTAATTTTTAACACTGATGAGCTGGGAGACTTTGTCATTGCCAAGGGGATGGATCAGCCTCTCTATAATCTAGCGGTAGTTATTGATGACTATGAAATGAAGATTAACTACGTCGTAAGGGGAGCTGATCATATTTCTAATACTCCAAAGCAGATTCTTATCCAGCAAGTACTAGGGTTGCCCCAGCCTGAATATGCTCATTTGCCTTTGGTTCTCTCTCCAGAGAAAAGAAAACTTAGCAAACGAGAGGGGGTGGTGGCAGTGAGTGATTATCGAGAGCAAGGCTATCTGCCTCAAGCTCTAATTAATTTCATTGCTCTTCTGGGATGGAGTGCTGGAGAAGATAAGGATATTTATCCTCTTCTTTCGCTAGTGGAAAAATTTTCTCTGGCCCAAATTCAAAAAGGCGGCGCTGTTTTTGACATTAAAAGGCTAGATTGGATGAATGGTTATTATATCCGTCAAGAATCTTTGCCCTCCTTGACAAAAATGTGTATTCCTTTCCTCGTTAAAGGAGGATTATTAACCAAAGAAGATCATCTCAAGGAAAAATTTACTCCTACTTATTGTATTAGCCAAACTGGAGAAAAAGTAACTTTTGCCTACTTGGAAAAAGTGGTTAGCCTTTATCAGGAAAGGCTGAAAAAACTTTCGGAAATCGTTGAGTTAACAAATTTCTTTTTTCAAAAAGAATTAAAATATGAGAGCAAGCTTTTAGCTTGGAAAGAACAGCCCTTATCGGAAGTGAAGAGGGTACTCAAGCAATTGAAAAAGCAACTGGCTAAATTGCCAGAAGACCAGTGGACGGAAGAAGATCTTAAAGCTCTGCTTCTAAAGGAAACAGAAAGAGAAGGGGATAGGGGGACCGTTCTTTGGCCCTTTCGGGTAGCTCTTACCGGCAAAGAGCAGTCAGCCGGTCCTTTTGAGATTGCTTCTGCCCTTGGGAAGAGAAAAGTCCTTGACCGCCTTGATTCTGCTTTGAAAAAACCATGAAAGGGAGTCTAAAAATCTTCTTAATTATCATTATTTTTCTTATCTTTGGCTTTTTTCTCCTTTATCCTCGTTTTCTGTCCGAAGTCAAAGAAGGAAGCGAAAGTTTCCTTCAAGAGGAAAAAACCAATTCTTGGCTAAGTACTCTTCAAGAAAACTTCAATCAGCGGTGTCAGCAGTCAATAAAAGAAATCCAAGCCGATCAAGCTTGGCAAACAATAAAAAACTTCTTTCAGCGATTAGTAAAAGAAAAATTGACTAAAGTTCTCAATCCTGGGTAAAGTCCCGGTAGGTGAGTTGACAAGGGCCCTAATATAAGTAAGATGAAAGTGAGTATAATCCTTCAAATGCTCGATTACAGAAAGGCCTTTTAGGCCCTTATTCTAAAGACTTCTAATATAAATGATAAGCTAAATAACATTAAAAAGCTAAAAAAGCTAAATAATATTTAAAACATTTAAAACGCTATGTTAGAACATCTTGAAGATTTTCTTCTTTATATCCAGGTTAATAATTATTCTCCAGAGACGGTTTATAATTATGAGAGAGATCTTAAAACTTTTGAGAATTTTTTAGAAGACGAAGCGCAAATTTCTTCTTTTGATGAGATTACTAAAAAAACCATTGAGCGATATAAAGCTTACCTGGTTTCTCGTGATCGGAAAACAGCTTCTGGGCAAAATCCGGAAAAAAAGTTAACGGCTGGATCGATTAATCGCACTCTTTCTGGCCTTCGAGGTTATCTCAAATATCTGATTAAAATGGATTATAAGACACCGCTTGCTCCAGAAGGCATTGAACTGCTAAGAAAAGAAAAAAAACATCCCCGAGTTGGTGAATTTAAAGAGATAGTAAGGTTGATTGAATGCCCCAGCCAATTTGAGAAAGACAAGAGGATAGCGATGAGAAATCGCGCCCTGCTTGAGGTCTTGTTTTCTACCGGGATGCGAATTTCTGAATTAGTGAGCTTGAAGGGGAACCAAATTGATGGAACGGGGCGTATTTTTATTAAGGGAAAGGGCAGAAAAGAACGCTTTGTTTATTTAACACCGCGAGCCGAGAAGCATTTAAAAAATTATTCAGCAGTAAGAGGTAAATCAGATTCTCCCTATCTTTTTATTCCTTATCGAGGAAAAAACGTTCATTCTCAAGAAAAAAGAATTTCCCCTAATTATTTAGAGGAAAAGGTAAAAAAGTATCGAGAACGATTGAGATTAAATGTCCCTATCAACGTTCATGGCATTCGCCATGCCTTTGCTACTTATTTAGCAGAAAATGGAGCTAGCCCGGTAGCTATCCAAATTCTTCTTGGCCATGAATCTTTGGATACCACTACGCGCTATGTCCATGCTTCTGACCGTTATGCGGCTAAGATTCATCATAAACATCATCCCCTGCAAGATTAGGAGAAATAGGTTTTGAGGATTATTCTAAAACCTGGATGAAAATCGGATTATTTTTCTCTCCAGCAAGATAACCAAGAGCGAAAGCTAACAACACCAGGAGAAAAACGGTTAGAGAAAGAATAATTAAAGATTGATGAGTAGAGAAAAAATGCCTTGTTTTTAGCTGAAAAAAATGCTTTGTTTTTGGAAACATAACCATAAGATGCTTGATATTAAGAAATATTAACCATAAAATGGTTGATTTTAAGAAATATTAAGCGAGAAAGATAGTTGAAATTTCTCTGAGAGTAGTTTATAATAACTACCGGGAAGAGAAAAACGAGAAATAAATATAGAAATATTTTAAAGAGTTATGGCTAAAACTGTTGGCAAGTCGACAACTAGATTAGGAAAAGACTCTCAATCTCAAAGGTTGGGGGTAAAAATTTTCGGCGGTCAGCCCGTAAAGGCCGGAATGGTTATTATTCGCCAAAGAGGAACGAAGTTTATCCCTGGAAAGAACGTTAAGCGCGGGAGCGACGATACTTTATACGCCCTTTGCGATGGAACGGTCAAATTTTCGACTCGTCGAAAAAAATGCTTCGATAATTCCCAACGTATAGCAAAGGTAGTTAGTGTTCAGCAGCCTTGACGCGCACCTCTATTTTACTTTTGATATCGGGAGTAATTTTAACCTCAATCGAAAAATTACCAAGGACTTTAATCGGCTGACCTAGTTGAATTTGAGATTTATCTAGAGAAAAACCTTGCTGATTTAAAAGATCAGCAATTTTTTGTTCGGTAATGGATTCGAACAACTCCCCTTTCTCCCCTACTCTTTCTGAGATTTCCAAAACAAAGCTTCTTAGTTTTTCTGCTAGAGTCTGAACTCCCTCTTTTTCTTTCTCTTGACGCTTTTTGGAAGCAAGTTGTTGTGCTTCTAGTTTTTTCATATTAGCTGGACTGGCTATTTTCGCTTTTCTTCCTGGAAACAAATAATTTTTTGCGTAGCCAGGGGCAGCTTCTTTCACTTCAAATTTTTTGCCAACTCTGGCAACATTTTCTAAAAGAATAACTTTCATGGTAAGGCAATATGTTTAACTATTTCTAAGGCTTTATTTAGCTGCGGATCTCGATTTTCTTGGTAGTCTTCTTCGGTCATTTCTATCTGGATATCAGGGCTAAGACCGCTTTGGTCAATATTAATTTCTTGAGGAGTCAACCACTTGGCGATCGTTATTTTAATCATTGAGCCATCCTGCAGATTAACTGGTTGTTGGATAGAACCCTTGCCGAAGGATTGTTCTCCAACTAGAGTTACCTCACGATTATCTCTCAGAGCGCCGGCTAAAATTTCTGCTCCAGAAGCACTCCCCTGGTTGATGAGAACAACAAGCGGATAGACCCCTAATTTACTATTTCCTTCGGCAGCAAAAATGTCTTCCTCGTCAGAGCTAAATTTTTCAATGGCCACTGTTTCTCCGGGTTTCAAGAGCCATCCTCCTACATCCTGAACAATATTTAGATACCCCCCGGCGTTATTTCGAAGATCAAGAACAATTCTTTTTACTTCCGGGCGATTAAGAATTTGCCAAGCGATTTGGTCAAATTCTTGACCAGTATTGTTATAGAAATGATGAATCTGAATATAGGCAGTATCGTCTTCCTTTAATTCCCATTCAACTGTCGGAATCTTAATTTTTTCCCTGGCGAGAGTAAATTCCTTTTCTGAGAAATTATCTTTCCGAGAAATAGTAAGGGTTACTGTTGTTCCTTTTGGTCCCCGGATGAGTTGTACGGCTTCTTCTAACTTTAATTCTTGGGTAAATTGGTCATCAATTTTTAGAATTTTATCTTCGGGCAGTAAACCTGCTTTTTGGGCCGGGGTTCCTTCTAAAGGACTGATAATAGTTAACTGGGAGTCCTTCATTCCAATTTCCATTCCGACTCCCTCAAAAACTCCCGAGAGATCTTCTTCGAAAATCTTTGCCTCTTCTGGAGTAAAGAAGACACTATAAGGGTCGTTGAGAGCCTCCATTAAGCCCGAGCTGGCTCCGTAAATTAGTTTCTGGTTATCTAGTTGGTCAGCTCCAACAAATTCTTCCTTGATGGTATTCCAGGTTTGCCAGAAAACAGAAAAATCTGCTTCCGTGTCTGGTTCGGAGGAAATAGAAGAATAAATAGTCTTTCCGGATAAAGAAAAATACTCCCCAAGGGAAAAACCAATTCCCCCAGTCAACAAGGAAACAATAATCAGGATAGTGGTAAGTTTTTTGGAAGACATTAGTATAAAAGATAAAAAGTGGGTCCGGTGCGATTTGAACGCACAACTTACTGCTTAAAAGGCAGTTACTCTACCATTGAGTTACGGACCCTCCTTGGAAGGCAATGGTTACAGGCCGGTTTCTTGGAGTTTGGCAATTAACTTCTTTTGTTCCGGTGTTAATTTTGAGGGAATATGAATTTTGATTTGAAGTAAAAGATCTCCCCGACCAAAACGGCGAAAGTGAGGAATACCCTGATTTTTAATCTTTAAAATCTCTCCAGACTTTATTCCTTTTGGAATCTTTATTTCTATTTCTTTTCCTTCCAGATCCTTGATTTTAGTTTTTCCCCCAAGAACAGCGTCGGAAAATTCAATTTTAACTTTGCGGAATAAATCATCTCCATGACGTTGAAAATCAGGGTCAGGCCTCACTATAATTTTGATGTAAAGATCACTAGCTGGCTGCCCAAAAGATCCGGTGTGTCCTTGGCCAACGAATTTAAGAATTTGTCCGGAGTCAACTCCAGCGGGAACAGGAACTTCTATCTCTTGCTCTTGCTCTATAATACCGCTTCCTTGGCATACATTGCAAGGTTTTTCTGGCATTTTTCCTCGACCATGGCATTCTGGACAGGGAGCATAGCGGGCAAAACTTCCAAAAATCGTTGTTTCTATTTTTGGAACTTCTCCCCGGCCTCGACAGGCAGGGCATTCCTTCATCTTGGTTTCAGGCTCTGCTCCGCTCCCCTGGCAGCGGGAACAAGCTCCTTTTTTAGTAAAGGCAACTTTCTTTTTCTGCGGATATAGAACTTCAGCTAAAGAAAGCTGAAGGGAGAGTTGTATATCTCTTGTTCTCGATGGTTGCCGCCAGGAAGATTGATGACGGCCAAAGTCAAGATTAAACAGATCTTCCAGTTGTTCAATAATATCTTCAAATCCGCGGTCGGCACCAAAGTTAAAATCAAAATTCATCTCTCCCGGGTTAAATCCGAAGTCTCTTTCTGTTCCGCCGTAACCACCCTGAAAAGCTGTTCTTAACCTGTCATATTGAGCCTTCTTTTCCTGGTTGGACAAAGTCTGATGAGCTTCATTTATTTCTTTGAATTTTTCCTCGTCTCCTCCTTTATCGGGGTGATATTTATGAGCCAGGCGGTAATAAGCCTTTTTGATGTCTTCGGGAGAGGCATTTTTCTCCACTCCCAGAATTTGATAATAATCTTTGAAGTTTTGGTCACTCATTTTTTTTGGAAAACAAGCATTTGCTTTTTTAGAAAACAAGCGTTTGCTTATTGTTTCTTTTCTTTAGAAGAGCCAGAAGAAGGGTCGGAAGAAGGGTCGGAAGAATCCTCGTTGGGTTTATTTTGACTAGAATCAGAATCCCCTTCTTTTTTCTCGGAAGGATTTTGGTAGAATTTAGCTCCCATTTTCTGCGCTAGCCCTGAAAGATGAGCACTTGCTTCTTTAATTTTTTCTATTTCTTCAGTAGTGAGGACCTTTTTTAATTCTTCTATGGCGGCCTGAATTTCTTTCTTTTCGTTATCTTTAATTTTGTCTTTAGCTTCTTCAAGGGTTTTTTCTGCAGCCTGAATTAGAAAATCAGCTTGATTTTTCTGGTCGGCTAAATTCTTTTTCTTTCTGTCTTCTTCAGCATGTAATTCAGCTTCTTTTTTTAGGCGCTCAATTTCCTCTTTAGAAATACTAGCGGAATTTTCTATTCTGACACTTTTTTCCTTTCCGGTTCCCTTATCTCGAGCGGTAACATTTAAGATACCATCGGCGTCAATATCAAAAGCGACTTCTATTTGAGGAAGTCCCTTAGGAGAAACTGGAATACCATCAAGGATAAACTTGCCTAGACTCTTATTGTCGGCAGCCATTGGCCTTTCTCCTAGGAGAACATGGATTTCTACCGAGGTTTGGTTATCAGCCGCCGTAGAAAAGACCTGGCTTTTTTTTACTGGGATGGTGGTATTTTTTTCAATGAGAAGAGTACTGACTCCTCCGAGAGTTTCAATTCCCAAAGAGAGAGGGGTAACATCTAACAGAAGAACGTCTTTCATTTCTCCCTGAAGAATACCTCCCTGAATAGCGGCGCCGATAG
>CAZTQU010000005.1:7428-17714 GCA_964615735.1 uncultured Candidatus Saccharibacteria bacterium | reverse complement strand
ACTATTACTCCGGAAATGATCGGCTATACTTTTGGAGTACATAATGGCCGGGAATTTATTTCGGTGAAAATTAGGGAGGACATGGTCGGCCATAAATTAGGAGAGTTTTCTCCGACGACCAAGTTTGTCAAGCACGGAGGAAGAATACAACGAGAATTAGAACAAGAGAAGAAATAAAATGGAAGCGATAAAAAAACAAGCTCGAGCGCAGTTAAATCAGTTAAGAATCTCTCCCCGCAAGGCGAGAGCAGTAGTGGATTTAATTCGGGGCAAAAAAGTAGAAGAAGCAAGAAATATTCTTCATTTTACCCCCAAGAAAGTGACCCAGCCATTGGAAAAACTTCTGAATTCCGCTGCTGCCAATGCTCGCCTTCAGCAACTGGAAGAAGAGAAATTATTTATCCAAGAGATTCGGGTCGATGAGGGGCGAAAGCTGAAAAGATTTCGGCCAGTTTCCCGGGGAAGAACAGCCCCGATTACCAAAAGGGCTTCCCGGATTAGTATTGTTTTAGAAGAATATGGCTCAAAAAGTTCATCCTAAAGCTTTTCGACTTCATTTAACGAAAGACTGGGAAAGCCGGGGTTTTTACGGTAAACAATATCCTCAATATTTGGAAGAGGACGGGAGGATTAGAAAGACATTGACGAAAGAATTAAACCAGGCTTCTTTAGAGAATATCCAGATTGAAAGGGCCGGCGACCAGCTGAAAATTATTTTACGGACAGCTCGGCCGGGACTAGTTATTGGCCGCGGAGGAAAAAGAGTGGAGGAGCTGAAAAAGAAGATTGAAAAAGAGCTCCGGGAACCCAAAAAGGTTTTTCTGCAGATTGAGGAGGTGCGGGATGCTTGGACTTCGGCTGAGTTAACTGGCCAGTGGATTGCTCAGCAGCTGGAAAAAAGAGTTTCCTATCGCCGGGTGATGACGCAGGCCTTGGAAAAGGCGGCCAGCGCTCGGGGGATAGAGGGAGTAAGAATCCAACTTGCTGGTCGGTTGAATGGACAAGAAATCGCCCGAAGAGAAAAACTGCAGCGGGGGAAAATGCCCCGCCAGACTCTAAGAGCAAAAATCGATTATGCTCAGGAAGAAGCTTTCTGCACTTACGGAGTGATTGGAATTAAGGTTTGGCTTTACAAAGGAGAGGAATTTGATTAATCATATTGTCAGAACATATATTCTACTAAATATGTTGCTTCAACCACGAAAAGTAAAACATCGGAAATGGCAGAGGGGGTCTTCTGAAGGGATTGAACACCGAGTGACAGAACTTGATTTCGGCAACTACGGCTTAAAATCCTTGGGAAAAGGATGGATGACGGCTCGGCAAATTGAAGCTGCCCGGCGGGCGATTATTCGTTATCTGAAGAAAGGAGGAAAACTCTGGATCAGAATTTTCCCCGACAAACCGGTAACTTCAAAAGGGACGGAAGTAGGCATGGGCGGAGGAAAAGGGATAGTGGATCATTATGTTTTCCCGGTCAAGCCCGGGCGAATTATCTTTGAACTGGACGGTCTGGATGAAGTAACCGCTCGGGAAGCTCTCAGAAAAGCGGCTGACAAACTGCCGCTGAAGATGAAATTTATTAAAAGAGCTTCACCATGAAAACAGTAGATTTAAGAAAAAAGTCGGAAAAAGAGTTGCAAATTTTATTGACTCAAGAAAGAGAAAAGCTGAGAAAAATGCGTTTTCAAGCAGTAGCCGGGCAATTGAAAGAAGTTAGTCAAATGAACAAAAGTCGGAAAACAATTGCTCAGCTTTTAACCATTCTGAAAGAAAAACATGCCTAAACATAAATTAAAGGGAACAATTGTTTCCCATAAAACAGATAAAACAGCGGTTGTTTCCGTGGAGAGAGTGAAAGCTCATCCCCGCTACCAGAAGAGGACGAAGATTGCTAAGAAGTATCAAGCTCATGATCCAGCTAATCAGTATCAAGAGGGAGAAAGAGTGATTATTGAAGAGTGTCGTCCTCAGAGCAAGAATAAGAAATGGAGAATTATTAAAATGATTCATGATCCAAGCCCAGACGAGACTAAAAGTCGCTGATAATTCAGGAGCCAAAGTTGTCCAATGTATTAAAGTGTTGGGCGGAAGCCGTCGGCGCTATGCGCGGTTGGGAGATGTTATCGTCGCCGTAGTCAAGGAAGCGGAGCCGCGGAAGGCGGTAAAAAAACATGAGGTGGTTCGGGCAGTGGTTGTCCGCCAGAAGAAATCTTACCGCCGTCAGGATGGTTCCTATATCTCTTTTGATGAGAACGCCGTCGTTATCCTGGATAAGGAAAAAACATTAAGAGGGAGCCGGATTATCGGTCCTGTTCCCCGGGAATTAAAGGCCAGAGGCTATCAGGAAATTGTTGCTTTAGCCGAGGAGGTCCTTTAAAATCACTATGATGAAGATTAAGAAAAACGATTTTATCCTTGTTGTCTCCGGAAAAGACAAAGGGGGAAAGGGGAAAGTCAAAGAGAGTTTTCCGCGGCTTAATAGGGTGAAGGTCGAAGGAGTTGCTTTGGTGAAAAAAGCCATTCGTCCCCGCCGGGAGGGGGAGAAAGGGCAAATGGTGCAGGTGCCTCGGAAGATTGATGTTTCCAATGTTCAGTTAATCTGCCCCCATTGCCATCAGCCGACGCGGATCGGTTTGATCCAAAAGGGGGAGCGGAAATTAAGAGTCTGTAAAAAGTGTCAGCAAGTGATTGATTAGAAATTACCTGAAGACATGCTAAGATTAAAAGAAAGGTATCAAAAAGAGATTATTCCGGCTTTGAAAAAGGAATTCCATTATGATAATGATCTGGCCGTGCCGACGGTAGAGAAAGTGGTGGTCAATACCAGTTTTGCCAGATTGCTGGGGGAAGCGAAAAAGGAAAAGCAGGAAAAGGCCCTCCGGGAAATGGAAGAGGACTTGGCTTTGATTACTGGTCAGAAGCCGGCATTAAGGAAAGCTAAAAAATCTATTGCTGGTTTCCATTTGCGGGCCGGCGCTCCGATTGGTTATCAGGTGACCCTGAGAGGTTCCCGGATGGATGATTTTTTGGAAAGAATTATTGATTTAACTCTTCCCCGAACGAGAGATTTTCAGGGAATTGATCCTCGGTCTCTAGACCGGGAAGGCAATCTTACGCTTGGATTTGAAGAACAGTTGGTTTTCCCGGAGATTTCGGCGGAAGAGGAAAGACGCTCCTTTGGCCTGGCGGTGACGGTGGTGACAACGACTAGAGACCGGGAAGAGGCCAAAAGATTATTAACTTTAATAGGCTTTCCTTGGAAGAAAGAGAAAGAAAATGGCTAAGAAATCAAAGGTTGTTAAAAGTCAAAAAGAACCCAAGTATTCTACCCAGCGGGTAAATCGCTGTTCCCGTTGCGGCCGGAGGCGAGGGTATATGCGAAACTTTGGTCTTTGCCGAATTTGTTTTAAAGAATTAGCCCGGGAAGGAAAAATTCCCGGAGTGAGAAAAAGTAGCTGGTAAAAATTATCATGGTCAACGATCCCCTAAGCGATATGCTAAATCAGGTTATAAACGGCCAGGCGATGAAGCAGCCGATTGTTTGGCTGCCGGTTTCCAAAATGAAATTAGCCCTAGCGAAAATATTAAAGAAACACCATTATTTGAAGGAGGTAAAGAAAAGAGGATTGGGAGCGAGAGCGAGGCTAGGCTTAGTTCTTCAATATTTTGATGACCAGCCAGCTATCGACGGTTTTCAGAGAATTTCTAAACCTGGCTGCCGTCTTTATCTTTCCCCCCGGGATATTAAAAGAGGTAAGGGTCTGCTGATTCTTTCTACTCCTCTCGGCTTGCTATCAGGGGACGAAGCAAAGAGAAAGGTCTCGGGAGGAGAAGTTGTTATGAGAATTTGGTAAATTCAACTATGAGTCGTATTGGAAAAAAGCCCATTCCTTTGCCGGAGGGGGTAGAAATTGAAGAAGAGAAAGGAAAAGTTCAGGTCAAGGGCCCCCGGGGAAGCATTAGTCGGGAGCTAAGACCAGAAGTGAAGATTGAGATTCAGGGCCAACAAGCCTTGGTAACGGTTAATCAAGAAAGTAAGCTGGCGAAAGCTTTCCAGGGATTATTCCGCTCTTTGCTGGCGAATGACGTCCAAGGCGTAACCGAGGGCTGGGAAAAGACTTTGGAATTAAGCGGCGTTGGGTATCGGGCTAAAATGGAAGAGGGAAAGGTTATTTTAGAAGTTGGTTTTTCTCATCCGGTAGTCATTAAGCCGGAAGAAGGGATTGAATTTAAAGTCGAGGGGACAAAAATTATCATTGCTGGTATCCGCAAGGATCAGGTAGGAGAGGTGGCGGCTCGGATTAGAGCCATTCGTCCTCCCGAGCCTTACAAAGGAAAAGGGATCCACTATCTAGGAGAGGAGATCCGAAGGAAAGAAGGAAAGAAAGCCGGGATAGCCAATCAATAATAGGAATAATGACTAATCGGGACTTGAGAAAAAGAAGGCATCGGAGAATTAAAGCAAGAATGGCAGGAACGAAAGAACGACCGAGGTTGGTAGTTTTTCGCTCTTCGGCCCATACCTATGCCCAGTTGATTGATGATTCCAGCGGGAAGGTTTTAGGTGAGGCTTCTGATTTATCCTTGAAAAAAGGGACAAAAACGGAAAAAGCAACTCAGGTGGGAAAGAAGATTGCCCAGAAGGCCAAGGAGCAGGGGATTGAAGAGATCGTTTTTGATCGAGCCGGTTATCAATACCACGGCCGGGTAAAGACTTTGGCGGCCGCCGCTCGAGCTGAAGGTTTAAAATTTTAAGTTGATGAAACCAAGAGCTAAAAAAGCAAATGAATTAGAGTCTCGTGTTTTAGATTTAAGTCGTGTTACTCGGGTGGCGGCCGGCGGCCGGCGGCTGAGATTTCGAGCAGTAGTGGCCGTTGGCGACCAGAAAGACCGCCTCGGCTTAGGAGTTGCTAAGGGACTGAGTGTCCGAGAGGCGATTAGCAAGGCGAAAAGGCTGGCGGAAAAGAAAATGATAACCGTGGCTACGAAAGAAGGGACGATTTTTTGTTCTGTTATCGGCAAAGCGGGGGCTTCTCAAGTTCTTCTCCGGCCCAAAGCCGGGCAGGGCTTGTCAGCCGGAGCGACTGTCCGGGTTCTCTGCCAATTAGCCGGGGTAAAGTCCCTTTCGGCCAAAGTTCTCTCCCGTTCTAAAAACAGCTTAAACATTGCCCGGGCCACTCTTAATGCTTTTCAACAATTAAAAGATTATGCAGCTAAATCAGATAAAATCCAAGCAGCCTCGTCCGACTAAGAAACGTATTGGTCGCGGAGGAAAAAAGGGAACCTACTCTGGCCGGGGAGTGAAGGGGCAGAAATCCCGATCGGGGGCAAATTTTGAACCCTCAATTCGCCCTTTTATTAAACGTTATCCGAAGCGGAAAGGAATTGGCTTTCGTCATTCCCGACCAGAGACCGTCGCTCTCCAGCTGGAAGAGGTGGCCAAGAAGTTTTCGGCTGGGGAAATAATTAATCCTCAAGCTTTAGAGGAAAAGGGACTTCTTTCTTTTCCGTCGGGAAAGAAAGTAGAGGTGAAGATTTTATCTTCCGGACAGCTGAAGAAAGAATTGATTTTTGAGAGTTGCCAGTTTTCTAAAGCCGCCCGGGGAAAAGTGGAAAAAGCCGGTGGCCGGATTAAAAAAGAAAAAGTAAAAAGTAATAAGATTAAAAGATTAAAAGATTAAAAGTAAACCATGTTTGGGCAAACCTTAATTAATCTTTGGAAAAATACTACTCTCCGGAAAAAGATAATTTTTGTTCTTATTATCTTGGCTCTTTTCCGACTTTTGGCTAATATTCCTGTGCCCGGAGTGGATACGACTCAACTGGAGCAGTTCTTCGCTCACAATCAAATGTTAGGCTTGCTGAATGTCTTCAGCGGCGGAGCCCTGGCTCAATTTTCTATTGTCATGCTTGGCATGGGCCCTTATATCACCGCTGTCATTGCTCTCCAGCTGGCGACGATGATTTTTCCTTCTCTGGAAAGACTTTACAAAGAAGAAGGGGAGGCGGGAAAGAAGAAATTTAACCAGTATGGGCGATGGCTGACTGCTCCGCTGGCGGTTTTGCAGGGATACGCAATGCTAAGTTTGCTTCAACACCAAGGAGTTATTGGCTCTTTTTCTTCTTCCACCCTGGTCGCTTACCTAGCGACAGTCACCGCTGGGGCCCTGATATTAATGTGGCTGGGAGAGCTGATTACGGAGCAGGGAATCGGCAACGGTGTTTCCTTGTTGATTTTTGCCGGAATTGTTGCTCGAACGCCGGTTTATTTGAATCAGATGTTAGTTGGCTGGGATGTTTCCCATCTCGGTTCCTATCTGCTTTTTTTGATTATTGCTCTGGTGATGATTTCCCTGGTGGTTTTAGTCAATGAAGCCCGCCGCAATATTCCAGTTTCTTATACCAAGAGGGTGCGGGGCTATCGGATGTATGGCGGAACCTCGACTTATCTCCCTATTCCTTTGAATCCGGCCGGAGTAATGCCCATTATCTTCGCTTTGGCTCTGCTCATGTTTCCGCAAATGGCTGGCCAGGTGGTGGCCAACTGGGGCAGCTGGGGAGCCCAGATTGCTGGCGGCGTTAGCGCCTTTTTAGCCAATCCCTGGTTTTATAATCTTACCTATTTTCTTTTGGTGGTTGGTTTTGCCTTTTTTTATACCCAGGTTACCTTTGACCCGAAAAAAATAGCCGACAATCTTCAAAAAGCCGGAGGGTTTATTCCTGGTATTCGGCCGGGGAAATCTACCACTCAACAGTTAAAATCAATTCTTTATCGTTGTTTGTTTGTCGGTGCCCTCTTCCTTGGTTTGGTGGCGGTGACGCCTTCTCTCATTCAGGGGACAACTAAGCTCACTGGTTTTACCTTTTTAATCGGCGGGACGGCACTGTTGATTATAGTGAGCGTTGTCTTGGAAACAATGCGGCAGATTAAAGCTCAAATGAAAGTCAGAGAATATGAAAGCTTCTAATTTAGTTTTAGCTTTTTTGGGTCCCTCCGGCAGCGGCAAGGGGACGCAGTCCAAGTGGCTGATAGAAAAATTCGGCTTTGCCTACATTGGTAGTGGGGACTTGCTGCGCCAGAGGGCGAAGAAAAGCGATTTTACCGGGAAGAAGGTAAAGAAATATATAGCAGAAGGAAAACTGGCTTCTAGTTTAATTATTGCCAGACTGTGGGAGGAAGAAATGGAGAAGATAAAAAATCTTTCTCAATTTCCAGGTTTGATTATCGATGGCAGCCCTCGCTGCCCCTTTGAAACCCGGCTCATTGATTCCGGCCTTGACTGGTACGGCTGGAAGGACCAATACCGAGTTATCTATCTGAATATTGGATACGGAGAATCGAAAAAACGTCTTCTAGCTAAGGAGGGGAGAAAGAGAAATGATGATACCTTGGCGGCTTTGGATCGAAGGTGGTCTTGGTTCCGCAAGCAGACTTTGCCAGTCATTGAGGATTATCGCCGGCGGGGATTATTAATTGAGATTGATGCTCATCCCTCTATTGAGGATGTTTACCGGGCGGTAGTCCAGACTTTAAAGTTAGAATGATTTGGCTGAAGAGCGAAAAGGAAATTGAAACAATGGCCGAGGCGGGAAAAAAGCTGGCCCGAGTGCTGAAGCAGGTTCAGGAGAAAGTCAGGCCGGGAGTGAAGACAGAAGACTTAAATCAGCTAGCGGAGAAATTGATTGCCGCTGAAGGGGGAAAGCCGAATTTTAAAAACTACCAAGGATTCCCGGCTGCTTTGTGTACAGCGGTAAATGAGGTGGCGGTTCACCAAATGCCGGGAGAATATCGACTTCAGTCCGGAGATCTTCTTTCCTTAGATTTAGGTTTGGAGTATAGGGGATTTCAAGCGGATATGGCGGTAACAATTGGGGTGGGGCCCGTTTCCTCTTTAGCTCAGAAACTGATGGCGGTCACTCGAGAAGCTCTTTATCGAGGAATAGAAGCCGCTCGGGCGGGCAATCATTTGGGGGATATCGGCTGGGCTATTGAAAACTATGTTGCTCGTCAAGGTTTTGGAGTGATAAAGGAATTGACGGGTCATGGCATTGGTCGAAAGCTTCATGAGGATCCAACGATTTTTAATTTTGGGGAAAAGGGAAAAGGTTTGGTTATCTCGTCTAATTTAGTGATTTGCATTGAGCCGATTATTAGCGCTGGCTCAACAAGAGTCGAACAGGGAGAAGATGGGTTTAACTATCGTTCGATTGATGGCTCCCTGACGGCTCATTTTGAACATATGGTAGCCGTTACTTCTCAAGGGCCGCAAATTTTAACCGCTCAATTATGAGTCAAGGTAAATTTTACAATCTTACTCGGGGAGAGCTTACTTTGGAAGGGGTAGTAAAAGAAATTATTGCCTATGTTTCCGCTGAGCCAAAAGGGGATTATGATGTCGTCGTCGGTTGTGATTCTTCTTCCGGGGAAACGCCAGTTTTTCCCGTTGTTATTGTCGTCAGGCGCCTAGGGAGAGGAGGAAGATTTTTTGTCCAGAGAGTTCGTTTTTCTCCGAAGCAGAAGAGATTTTTTGATATACACAGCCGTATTCTTCAGGAAGTTTACCTTTCCTGCCAAGTGGCTTTGAGTTTGAAGGAAAAATTATTTCAGGCTTTGGAGAAAACACATCTTCAGCCTAGTTGTCAATTTCGTTATATCCACGCTGATATCGGGGGAGATAAGGAAACGCAAGTGATGATTAAGGAGGTGGTCAATCTTATCCGGGGAAATGGCTTTGAAGCCAAAATTAAACCCGAGTCTTACGCTGCTTCCGTCGTTGCTGACCGTTTTACGAAATGAAGACAAGAAAACCAAAGGTTCTCGTTGCCCTTTCTGGCGGAGCTGACTCTGCCGTGGCGGCCGGCCTTCTTCAGAGGTCCGGTTTCCAAGTGGAGGGAGCTTTTATGAAATTAACCGGTGATCAGAATTTGGAAAAGGGGTGGTTAGCCGCCCAAGCTATTGCCGAAAGATTAAATTTTCCCCTGCGGGTGTTTGACTTTCAGTTGGCTTTTCTTCAAGAGGTTATCCAACCTAGTTTGGAGAATTATCGACGGGGGCTGACCCCTAATCCCTGCGTTCTTTGCAATCACTGTCTTAAGCTGGGTCTCTTTCTGCAAAAGGCTCAGGCGGCCGGGTTTTCTTGGGTGGCTAGCGGCCATTATTTAAGAAAGAGCCGGGGAGTCCGAGGATTCCGACTTTGGCGGGCAAAAGATAAAAAGAAAGATCAATCTTATTTTCTTTGGCGGCTGGATCAAGAACGTTTAGCTCATCTTCTTTTCCCTTTAGGAACTTATCTCCGGTCTCAGGTTGAAGCTTTAATCAAAGATTGGAAACTGGGGCAAACCATCCGTCCGGCCAGTCAAAATCTTTGTTTTATTAAACAGGGTATGAGAGATTTTTTAAGGGAAAAATTAGGAGAGAAAACCGGGGCCATCGTTGATCTGAAGGGAAAAGTTCTCGGCTATCATTCTGGTCTCTGGTTTTATACTCTCGGCCAAAGAAGAGATTTAGGTCTGCTGGGAGGGCCCTTTTATGTGGTGGGAAAAAACATTTCTAAAAATCATCTCTTGGTTTCCCAAAAGAGAAAAGACTTAGTAAAGGAGAGATTTCAATTGAAAGAAGTAAACTGGATTCAGGGAAGGGAGCCCTCTTTACCTTATGCCGGAAAGATTAAAATCCGTTACCAGGCAGAGCCCCGCCCGGGAATTATTACTCGGAGCGATTCCTCTCTTTACTCTTGCCAGTCTTCCCAAGAAGCCGTTACTCCTGGCCAATCGGCGGTTATTTATCAGAGAAAAGAGATGATCGGCGGAGGAATTATTATTAACCAAAACAATGTCTGAGATAGAAGAAAATCAAAAAAGAACCCGGGAATTGCGGGAAAAATTAAGGGCTAATAAACAGCAAGAGGAAAGATTGCTGGTAGAAATTGATTCCTGGCAGCAGGCAGAGGAGAGAAGAAAAAAGTCTTGGGAAGAGCAAAAGAAGAAAATTGAGGCTGACCAGACCCAGGAATTGTCTTCTTTGGAGAGAAAGCAAAAAGAAGTGGCGGCTAAGAAAGAGAATTTAGGGAAGAAGATAAAAGAGGGAGAAAGTCTTAGGGGAGAGGAAAAAATTAAATCTCTTCTAGCCCGAAAGTCATCTCTTCAGGAGCTGCTTAAACAGGGACAGCGGGAGTTGACAGAGAAGCAGAACGAAGAAAGAGAGCTTTTGGCAGTGGAAAATCGTCAGCAGCAGGAGCTGCGCCAATCGGAAATTAATTTTTCCGGGACTTGGCGCCAGCTGG
>CAZTQU010000005.1:0-7328 GCA_964615735.1 uncultured Candidatus Saccharibacteria bacterium | reverse complement strand
GGGGAATAGAAAGTTGGCAGAGATTAAAAGGCAGATTGAGGCTGTCAAAAGAGAGCAGCGAGAAAAACAAAGAGAAGTGAAAGAGCGGGAACGGGCTAGCCATTTGCTTGATCAGGCCTTAGCCCAAGAGGAAACCCGGCGGAAAAATCAGGAAAGAGAGGAAAGAAAATGGGTGGAGGAAAAGAGAAAATTAGAGGCAGAGGAAAGAAATTTCCTTCAGCAGGAGGGAGAAATAGAAAAAAGAGCCGCCGAAAGTTTAAAACGTTTGGAAAATAATTACCGCCGGGAGAGAGAAGCGACGGAAAGAAAAGTGATCCAGCACCAGGGAGAAATAAGTCAGCTTGATCAAGAGCGAAAACATCTGGAGATCCAAAAGGAAAAGCTCTTGGGCCGTTTTTGGCAAAATCTCCGTCAGGATTTAAAAAATGGCTAAACTCACTTCGGAAAAAATTCGCCAGCAGTTTCTAGACTTCTTTCAAGAGAGAGGCCATCAATTGGTTGCTTCCCATTCCTTGATTTCCCCGGACCCGACTGTTCTTCTCACCACGGCTGGCATGCAGCCTTTCAAACCTTGTTTTCTGGGGGAGGAATGCCCTTATTCTTCCCGGGTGGCTTCCTGCCAAAGATGTTTTCGTACTTCCGACCTCGATCAGGTAGGAGATATCTCCCACCTCACCTTTTTTGAAATGCTGGGCAATTTTAGCTTTGGTGATTACTCTTCCCGGGAAGCAATTCACTGGGCTCTAGAACTCCTGATAGACGGCTATCATCTCGATAAGAAGAAGATGGCTTTTACCTTTTTCGGGGGGAGTGAAAGCCTACCAGCAGACGAAGAAACTAAGGAAATACTGCTTGGAGAGGGAATTCCCGAAGAGAAGATTTTGGCTTCGGGACGGGAGGATAATTTTTGGGGCCCGGTAGGAAAGTCAGGACCCTGCGGTCCAACAGCAGAAATTCATTATCAAGTAAAGGCCGGTTTTCCTTTTCCTCAATCGGCCGAGGATCTTAATTGCCGATTCGTCGAAGTTTGGAATTTGGTTTTTAACCGCTACTTTCAGAATGAAGAAGAAAAATTGGCGGCTTTGCCGAAATCGGGCATTGATACCGGCCTAGGGTTGGAGCGCTTGGTTATGATTCTGGAAGAGAAAGAGTCGGTTTTTGAAACGGACTTGTTAGTTGATTTGTTAAAAATTTTAGAGGAAAAAGGAAAGATGAGCTTCAGCCAAGCTCCTGGCCCTTATCGGATTCTGGCCGATCACTTTCGAGGGGTGGTCTTTTTAGTGGCTGACGGAGTGCGGCCCAGTAATTTAGGCCGCGGCTATGTCCTAAGAAGAGTTATCCGCCGCTTAGTGGAAAATGGAGAGAAGATTGGTTTTCCGGAGAAAGATTGGCCGCAAGCAATCCAATGGGTAATTGAAAAATATTCTCCGATCTACCCTCATCTTCAGGGTCAAGGAGAAATAGTACCGGCGGTTGTTTCTCAGGAGGGGAAACGGTTAGCAAAGGCTTCGCAGAGAGGCTGGAAGGAATTAGAGAAATTAGGTCAGGAGGAACTTTCCGGAAAAGAAGTTTTCCGTCTCTATACTACTTATGGTTTATCTCCGGAAGAGATAACCAGGGCGGGCTATCAATTTTCCAGCAAGGAATTTCAGCAAGCTTTGGAAAAACATCAGCAGATTTCCCGGCGGGGAGGAGAGAAAAAATTCGGTGGTCACGGGATTACAGATACTCAAAAAGAAAAAGCAAAAGTCAGACTGCATACGGCCACTCATCTTTTGCAGGCGGCTTTGCGGGCGGTGCTTGGGCCGGAAGTAAAACAAAAGGGTTCGGATATCCAGGAAGGAAGGTTGCGTTTTGATTTTTCTTTTCCCCGGGCTTTGACCAAAGAAGAAAAGGAAGAAGTGGAAAGATGGATTAATCAAAGAATTCAGGAAGACTTAAAAGTGGAGCAGGAGGAAATGGACTTCCAGGAAGCAAAAAAAGAAGGTTTATTTATAGAGGAAGTCTCATATCCGGCGAGGGTATCAGTTTACACTATTCTTGATCGGTCAAGCGGAGAGTCTTTTTCTAAGGAAATCTGTGGCGGTCCTCACGTCGATTCTTTGGCTGAGCTGGGTCAGTTTCGAATTGTTAAAGAGCGGTCTTCAGGAGCAGGACTCCGAAGAATTAAAGCGATTTTGGAGTAAAGCTTTTGTTTTCTTAAGGAAAATGCTAAGATAAAAAAACGATGACTAAGCTCATTCGTGATATTGTCCCTCCCCAGGAAGTAAATTCCGGCGAGAAGAAGGAAGTAAAGAAAAGAAACCAACCCCAGAAAAAGAAATTTTCTATCTGGCTAACGGGCTTGGGAGTAGTAACTTTTTTTATTCTCGGCGGCTTTATTTATCAATTAGGCTTTGCTTCTTTTCGTCTTGCCGTTTATCCCCAAACACAGATTGTTAGTTTGGAGAAAGAAATTCTAGTGGCTGTTGAGGCGGAGCCTCTTAATGAGCCCAATGTTATTCAGGGAAAGTTTTTAGTAGACTTTCAAGAAGACCAAGGGATGTTCCCGGCTACTGGCCAGGTGGTTCAGGGTCAGAAAGCAGAGGGAACCATTAAGGTTTACAATAATCACCGGCCGCCAGAAGCCATTACTCTCCGACCGATGACGAGATTCCTTTCTGGTTCTGGTAAGTACTTTCAATCCCCGGAGAGGATTTATCTGCCGGCCGCTCAATGGGAAGGAGGGAAGCTAGTCCCGAGTGTTGTGGAGACTAGAATCGCGGCCATGGAAGAAGGCCCGGATTACAATATTGAAGGGGATAAGTTTTCTGTCCCCGGGTTGGCCGGTACGGTTTATTACGACAATATTTATGCCGAGTCTTCGGAAAAAATGACCGGAGGAGAAGTGACAACAGTGGCTCAAGTTACGGAAGAAGATCTGCAAGCAGCCAGAGAGTCTTTGAAAGAGCAATTATTTTCTCTTTCGCAAAAAGCTCTCGAGAAAAAAGCAGGATCGGACTTTATCTTCTTGCCAGCCGCGCTTTCGCAGGAAGTAGAGGAAAGTGGGTCTTCGGTCGCCGTTGGAGAAGAGGTGGAGCAGTTTAATTATCATCTTTCCGTTGTTTCTCAATCCTTGGTCTTTCCGGAACCCCCGGTCTTGGATTTAATGAAGCAGGAAATTCAGGCTAAGATTGGTGAAGAGAAGGCAATTGCCCCGGGAAGTTTAATGGTTGCTTATTATCCCCTGGCGGCTAATTTTGATCAAAAGGTTATTGATTGTAATCTCAAGGTAACGGCCAAAGTTTATTCTCCTTTTAAAGAAGAGGATTTGAAAAAGCTGGTAGCCGGGAAAACACTTCCTGAGGTGCAAGCGGCGATTCAAGAATTCTTTCCCCAGTTGGAGGAAGTGCGGGGAATCATTAATCCTTTCTGGGCGAGGAGAGTTCCGGCTGATCTTTCCAGAATTCAGATTGAAGTTCATCTTGACCATTGACGAAGCGGAAAATATCGGTTATCTTATCACTTAAGGAAACTGGTTGTCTCCAGTTCGGCCCTCATTTTTCTTTTAATTGCCTAAATGATTAAAGACAAAAAGCAATGGCAGCGGCAGGGAATAGTACTGGAATCCTTGCCTAGTACGACTTTCCGGGTTCAATTGGAAGGGGGGTCGGAAATTATTGCTCATCTCGCCGGTCGGGTTCGAAAACGTCATATCCGCGTCCTGCCAGGAGATAAAGTGCTATTGGAATTAAGTCCCTATGATGAAAGTCGGGGAAGAATTATTTATCGCCTATAATCTAAGAAGATATATTCTAGGAAGATATATATGTTCTCACAATATATTCTATATTCTATATAATATGAAGGTTCGCTCTTCAGTAAAAAAAATATGTAAAGATTGTAAAATTGTTCGGCGAAAAGGGCGGATTTATGTTATCTGCCGGAATCCAAAACATAAACAGAAGCAAGGATAGAAACCTAAACAAAACATAAACAGAAGCGGGGATAAGACATAAACAAGGAGCAAACAAAGACCGGGGTAGAAATATAAACAAAGGCAAGGATAGAAACCTAAACAAAACATAAACAGAAACAAGGATAATTATGGCCAGAATAAGCGGGGTGGCTATCCCCGATGACAAAAAAGTCGAAATTGGATTAACTACTATCTTTGGGATTGGACGGGCGTCGAGCCGGGATATTTTGACCAGAGCCAAAATTGATTTGGCGAAAAGGATGAAGGATCTGTCAACAGAAGAAGTCAAGAGAGTCCAGGAAATTATTGAGAAAGAACACAAGGTGGAGGGAAAATTGAGGCAGGAGGTAATAGCTAATATTAAACGTTTGAAATTAATTAATTGCTGGCGGGGGCAGCGTCATAAAAAGAACTTGCCGGTGCGGGGGCAGAGGACGAGAGTCAATACCCGGACGGTAAGGGGTAATGTCCGGCGGACAGCTGGTTCTGGCCACCGGAGGGCACCCACGCCGAAATAATCTCATGGGGAAGAAAAAAGTAATTAAAAAAACAACCGAGGAGGTTCTGAAGGAAGGGCAGGCAGTAGAAAAAGCGATGGGTAAGAGCCAGTCGGTAAAAGGAAAGAGGGAGATAGAAAAAGCGGTCGTTTATATTAATTCTTCTTATAATAATACTCTCATTTCTCTTTGTGATCTCCAGGGAAACGTTCTGGCAATGAGGACGGCTGGAAGCATCGGTTTCAAAGGAACGAAAAAAGCTACTTCCTATGCGGCTTCTAGGGTGGCGGAAGCAATAGCGGAGGTTATTCAGAATCTGAAAATTAGCCAAGTAGAAGTAATCGTCAAAGGAGTGGGCAAGGGGCGAGAATCAGCGGTCAGGTCGTTGGGAGCTCGAGGGGTAGAGATGGAAAGCATTAAAGATAAAACTCCTTTTCCTCATGGTGGGCCTCGGGCTCCCCGACCGAGGAGAGTTTAAAGATTTATGAGTCTTAGGAAAGCCTCTTAATAGTAATTATGAGTCTTAGGAAAGCCTCTTAATAGTAATTATGAGAGATAATCAATGTAAAATTTGTCGACGGTTTGGACAGAAACTTTTCTTGAAGGGAGATAAGTGTTTTACGGCTAAGTGTCCGCTGGCTCGAAAGTCTCTAAGCGCTGGAAGGGATAACCGAATGGGGAGAAGAAAAAGAGTTTCTGAATACGGACGTCAGTTGGTAGAAAAGCAAAAGCTGAGAATTTTTTACGGTTTGAAAGAAAAGCAATTTCGCCGTTATATTAATAAAGTTTTAAGACGTCTTTCTCGGGAAAACCGAGACCAGCTTCTTATCCAGCAGTTGGAAAGCCGACTGGATAATATTGTTTATCGGCTGGGCTTTGCTGATTCCCGGGGACGGGCCAGGCAGTTAGTGAGCCACGGTCACTTTTTAGTCAATGGGAAAAAAGTTGACCGGCCTTCTTATCTTCTGAAGTTGGGAGACAAAGTAACGGTCAGAGAAAAAAGCAAGAATGTTGCCATTTTTCAAGAGGCAGAGGAAAGGCTTAAGAAAAGGGAAGTCCCTACTTGGCTACAGGTTAATCCGCAAGGATTGGAAGGGGGTATTTTGCGCTGGCCGACTTTAGAAGAAGTTAATCCACCAGCCAATATTCTTACTATTTTTGAATTTTATTCTCGTTAATACCATGATTTCTTTACCTTCATCAATCAAAATTATTTCTCAAGAAGACCACCAGGCCACTTTTGAAATAGAAGGACTTTACCCAGGCTACGGGACGACTCTGGGCAATACTCTGCGGAGGATTCTTCTTTCTTCCTTGGAAGGAGCCGCGGTGACTAGTTTTCAAATTGAGGGCGTTCCTCATGAATTCTCTACTTTGCCGGGGATCCAGGAAGATGTAGTTCAGATTATTCTTAACTTTAAAAAGTTAAGATTTAAAGTCAGAAGCGATGAGCCGCAAGAGGGGCGTTTTGAGATTAAGGGAAGAAAAGAAGTTATTGGGAAAGATCTTCTTTTTCCTTCTCAAGTAGAAATTACCAATCCCGAACAAAAGATAGCCACTCTCACCAGTCAGAAAGCGAAGCTGATCGGGAGATTTAAAATTGAAAAAGGTGTTGGCTATCAATCAGTGGAGCAAAGAAGAGAAGAAAAGGCCGCTGTCGGGGAAATTCCTATCGATAGTCTCTTTTCTCCGGTGGAAAAAGTTTCTTACCAAGTGGAACGGATGAGGGTGGGAAAGAGGACTGACTTTGACCGCCTTCTTTTAGATATTGTCACCGACGGGACTATTTCTCCAGGTGAGGCGTTGAGCCAGGCGGTCGAGATTTTTCAAAAGCACCTTACCATTTTTGAAGATTATTTACAGGGAGAGGCGGAGAAGAAAAAAGAAACTTCTGGGGAGAAGAAAAAACTAAAGAAGGAGAAAAAACCAGCGGCGGCGAAAAGCATGAATATTGAAGAGCTAAACCTGCCTTCAAGATTAAAGACCACTCTAATGGATAACCATTTTAAGACGGTGGCCGGGCTGCTTGCTAAGAACAGAGAGAAGCTTTTGGCTTTGGAGGGCTTGGGAGAAAAGGGAGTGAAAGAGATAGAGAAAGGGCTGAAAAAACTTAACCTCCATCTTAAAGAAAGCTAAGGGATAATGAAGAAAGGAAGACATTTTTCTCATAAAGGATCAGACAAGGCGCTGCGGAGAAATTTAATATCCTCTCTGTTTTTAGAGGAGAGGATTAAAACCACTTTAGCCCGGGCAAAAGATATTGCTCCCTTGACGGAAAGACTGATTACTAAAGCGAAGAAAGATAATTTGGCCTCCGTTCGTTTTTTGCAGGGAGTGATTTCGGAATCAGCCAGGGAAAAGCTTCGGAAAGAACTTCGGCCACGTTACGAAAAAAGAACCGGCGGCTACACGCGGATTATTAAGCTCGGTCCCCGATCATCAGATGGGGCGAAGATGGCTTTTATTGAATTAGTAAAATGATCAACAAGGAGAAGATTCATTCTTTTGATGCCCAGGATCAGTCATTAGGGCGTTTAGCTGCTCAAATAGCGGTTATTCTTCAGGGAAAACACCGGGCGGATTATCTTCCTTATCAGGAGAAAGGAGAAGAGGTGGTGGTGAAAAATGTTAGCCAGATGAAGATTACTGGCAAGAAAAGAGAGAACAAGTTTTATTATCGTCATTCTGGCTACCCCGGGGGGCTGAAGAAAGTGGGACTAGGGGAGCTGATGGAGAAGAAACCGGAGGAGGTTTTGAGGAAAGCGGTTTGGAATATGCTGCCGAAGAATAAGCTTCGCTCTCGGCGAATAAAGAAGTTGAAATTTGAAGCAAAATCATGAAGCAAACTAAGGAAAAGAAGGAAACTAAGGAAA
>CAZTQU010000004.1:0-20273 GCA_964615735.1 uncultured Candidatus Saccharibacteria bacterium | reverse complement strand
TTATCGCTGAAGATAAACCATTTTTTATCATAAAGCATTACTCCCCTTCTTTCAATAAGGCGAGAAAAACGGAGGAAGGAATTTTCATCTTAGACCGGGCAGCCAGTTCCTTTTTCCCTTGTCGCTGGCGAACCAAGAGTTTTTTCTTCCGGGTATAATCTCCCCCATAAAGGGGAGCGGTAACGTCTTTCCGTCTGGCTTTAATCGTCCGTCGGACAATCACCCTCCCCTCTTGATAAACCTGGATAGGAACCGCAAACTGCTGGGCGGGCAAAAGCCGCATTAATCTCTCGGCCATTATCTGGCCTTGGCGGTAAGCTTCTAATCGGCTGGCAATTCTGGCCAAGCTTTCTACCGATTCGCCCATCACCGCCACTTCCAGCTTTACTAGATCGCCTAGCCGATAATTTCCCACTTCGTAACGCCAAGAAGCTCTTCCCTGGGTAAGGCTTTTGAGCTGATCGTCAAAACCAGAAATAATTTCCCGCAAAGGAGTGTGATAGGTTAAGAGAAACCTTGCTCCTCCCAAGGACCGGGATTGGTCAAATTCCCCCGAAAGGCCGCCCAGCATTTTCATCACCTTCCCCAAATAAGGAGTCGGGACAATGATTTCTATTTTCACCCAGGGCTCGGTGACTTTTTTAATTGACATCTCTTGGGGCCAATCCACTGGCGAATTAATAATCTTTAGCCCCTGGGAAGTTTCTAAATGATAGCTGACCGTCGGAGAAGTAATGACCAGGTCAAGAGAAAATTCTTCTTTCAATCTCCTAACTACCACTTCAGCGTGGAGGAGTCCTAAGAAACCAACTTGGAATCCTTTTCCTAAGCCTTCTCTAAAAATAGAGCGGAAGACAAGAGCTGGATCATTCAACCTTAATCTTTCCAATCCGCCTTTTAAATCTTCAAAACTAGTCCCCTCCTGGGGATAGAGGTCATTAAAAACTACCGGCTGGGGTTCCTGATAGCCGGGCAAAGGAACAACGGACGAGGCCTCTTCTTTAACCGTCACCGTATCTCCAATTCGGACCCGGTCGATTTCCTTCAATCCGCTCACTAAATAACCGATATTCCCCGCTTTTAATTCTTCTCCTTTTACTAAGTCCGGCCTGAAGAAGCCCACTTCTTTTACCTCTCCTTCCAAGCCGCTAGCCAAAAAACAAATTTCCTGGCCGGCTCTTATCTTTCCTTCTTCAACCCGAAGATAAACAATTGTTCCTCGGAAATTATCATAAGAAGAATCAAAGATTAATCCTCGAAAAGGCTGCTCTTCTTCCTGTAGCGGAGCCGGCACCCTTTTAATAATTTCTCTTAAGAGAGCTTCTACTCCCCAGCCTTTTTTAGCCGAAATCTCTAAAATCGTCTCCGTTTTCACTTTCAACAAGCCGGCTAATTCCTGCTTCGCTCTCTCTTTTTCCGCCAGCGGAAGATCAATTTTGTTAATCACCGGAACGATGACTAATTTCTGCTCTTGGGCTAATTTTAAATGATTAATCGTTTGGGCCTGCACCCCTTGGGTAGCGTCAACCAAGAGAACCGCCCCCTCCACTGCCGCCAAAGCTCGAGAAACTTCATAGCTAAAATCGATATGGCCGGGGGTATCAATCAAATTGAGAAGATAATTTTCCCCCGCTTCAGAATACTTAAGCTGAACCGGGTGCATACGAATAGTAATCCCTTTTTCTCTTTCCAGTTCCATTTGATCGAGAAACTGCTCCCGCATCTTCGGCCCGGGGATAGTTTTCGTCAATTCCAAAAGACGGTCAGCCAGCGTCGATTTCCCATGATCAATATGGCTAATGATAGTAAAATTACGAATCTTTTCCTTCATCTTCTTTTTGGAATTCCCCTTTCAGCCCATGGTAAATTTCTTTTAATTCCGGAGAATGAAACCACCAGCTTGTCAAAAGATAAGCGAGCACTCCCCCGCTTCCCGCCAAAGTTGTCTGAGCGGTAATCCCCCAGAAAGTGGTGGTATTCAGCCCGGGAGCAGATAAGTAAAGCAAACCGTAAGTGACCAAAATCAAAGCCGCCGAGGAAAAGAAAATTCTTCGGCGGGAAGCAGAAGAAAAATAATGTCTTCCCCCATCCATTTTCTGATGCAGTTTAGTCAAGAGCCAAATAAACTGAATCGTGGTCGCCAGAGAAAAAGCGAGGGCGAGGCCAACCACCCGAATATCCGCTAATCCTTGAAGTTTTAAAACAGAACAGAAAAAGCTCTGAAAACCCCCCTCTCGGCCTAAAAGATAAACAAAGAACAGAGAAAAAACAACATTCAAAATAAGTGTCCCCACGCTTATCCGGGCCGGGGTGCGCGTATCATGCCAAGCGGCGAAAGTGCGGGAAATTAAGGTAACTAAAGATTGAGCAAAGACACTTAAGCTGAGAATGCCCAAACAGGCCGCCGTCAACCGCGTATCTACCCAGTCAAAATGACCCGCCCCGAGAATGATTCTCACTAAATGGGCCCGGAGAATAAAAGCCAGAATACTGGCTGGAGCAATTAAATAGACAATCTGCCGAAAAGCAGCCGAAAAATTATCCAAGAACTTTTCTTTCTCATGGTGAGAAACGTAAAAAGCTAAAATGGGAAAAACGGCCGTGGTAAAAGAAAGGCCAATCAGGCGAGTTAAACCTTGAGAAATATCAGCGGCAAAATAATAAACGCTAATACTGCCAGCGGCGAAAAGCGAAGCCAGAGAAGTAAAAACCACTAAGCTTAACTGATTAGCGGAAACACCAATCATTCTGGGAAAACCTAACTGGAATAATTTCTTCAAGGCCGCTTTCTGATCGGCAAAAAATCTTTGGTAACGGAAACGATAAGTCAGAAAAGCCGGTATTTGAATGCTTAAATGGAGAAAACTTCCTAAGACTACTCCCCACGCTAAGCCCGACAATCCCCAGGCAGGAACAAAAAAGAGAATCCCTAAAATAATACCAAGATTATAAAAAATGGGGGCTAAGGAGCTGACCAAAAAATGACGGAAAGACTGAAGAACACTGGAAATCACTATACTTAAGCTCATGAGCAAGGGACTGAAAAGCATAATCCGGATCATCATCGCTGTCTGGGTCTTTTGCCCGGCATCAAAACCGGGAGCAATTAACTTTGTTATCCCGGGGGCGAAAACCGCCAGAAAGAGAGAGAGGACGATAAAGAAAAAACAAAGCCAGCGGAAAAGAGCGCTGACAAACTGCCAGCCCTCTTCCTGGGAACGGCCCCGGTAATGATTGAAAAGAGGAATAACCGCCACCGTCAGCGCTCCGGTGATGAGCAAAGTGGAAATAAAATCTGGCAGACGAAGAGCGGCAAAATAAATGTCTAGTTGGGCCCCAGCTCCAAAATGGCTGGCTAACAACCGGTTCCGAAAAAGAGCCAGCAGAGCACTGCCCAAAGTAGCCAAAGCTAAGATTAAACTTGCTCCGGCAATGCTCTTGCTTGGTTTCATTAGTCGCTGAAACATTAATCTATTCTACCAAAATTTTAAAAAACAAAAACTCCGACTAGCGATAAGCCGAATTCTGTTTAGGCAATGATTAATCTAGGCTTAACGTTGCCGCTAAGCTCTAGCGAGCTACCAAAGTTCGCTCTTGCACCCGATAAGGATTTGGCCGTTTCACCTCTGGTGTTGCCACCAAAGCTCTCCCCCGGAGGGGAGCCGCCTTCTTTTCAGAAAGCAGCGTCTCTGTTCGCACCTCTATCCAGTTCCGAAGAACCAGACGACGGCCGTTAGCCGCTATCTTTTGATCTTTCTCTCTAAAAAGAGAGAAAGAGGGTGTTCGGACTTTCCTCACTTCTTAAGTTGCCCTAAGAAGCGCCATTGCCTCGCTAGTCGGAGTTCTTAAATAAATCATACCCGGTCATCTTATAAATGTCAAATAAGTGGCTGGGAACGAGCGGCTTCATCTAGAGCCTGATTGACTAGAGTATCCGCTTTCTGATTTTCCTCTCGCGGAATAGAATGAAAGTGAACCTTTTTAAAATCCAAAGTAAGATTCCAGAGAGAAATAAACAAAGAACCCAACTTCTCCTCCCGTATTCTATAAAGTCCGGAGATTTGTTTTACCAAGAGCTCGGAATCGGAATAGACATCCACCATTGTTTCCTTCGCCCCTTTTTTTCCCACTAAATGCTTAAGTTTTTTTAAACCAAAAAGAGCCGCTTGATACTCCGCCTCATTATTAGTTAAAGGCCCCAAGAATTGAAAATATTCCTCGCTTTTCTTCCCGATTTGAATGACCACTCCTAAAGCGGCTGGCCCGGGATTGCCTCTTGCTCCGCCGTCACAGTAAATTTTAACCCTCTCCATAGTGTTTCTCTAAACAAGCCCTAAACTTTTCCAGATTCTTGGTTTCCAGTCGAAAGCCGGAAGCCCGGGGATGCCCGCCAAAATTAAGAAGCAGTTTCTGACACTTCTCCATCAATTTAACGCTGTCCACTCCCTCCGGCGCCCGGACAGAACCCCAACTAATTTCTGGTTCTTGAAAATACAAAAAGACTGGCCGCTGGTAACGCTTTACCAAAACAGAAGCGACAGAACCAGCGACCGGAAATAACCAGTCTTTCCCTCCTTCAAAAATGAGGGCCGGACCCTGTCCGGAAAAAGCCGTCTCCTTCCCGGCGATGTTTGCCTCCACTTCCTTCACCACCCGATCTCTTTCCTGCCGATGCTGTTGAATTCTTTCTTCCAACTGCCAGATTAAATTATTAATCTCCTCTTCCTTAACGCTGGTCAGCAAAAGGAAGGCTTCAGCCAAATGATCTTCCCTGACCCGACTGACATTTAGGACCCCGATTATTTTCCTTGCCGCCTCCCCCAAAGAAGCCGTACGGGGAGTATATCTTTCTAATAAATTCCGCAGGGCCGGACGATTAGTCAGCGGTAAGTTTTTTAGTCCCTCTTCAACAATCCCTTCATTGTCTTCCCGAAGGGGCATCATATCAGCAATGGTAGAAAGAGCGGCCAGCTCGCTGAAGCTTCTTTCCAATTCTGCCTGCCGGGCATGTTTCTTCAGCAGAAACTGGGCTAATTTATAAGCCAGGCCCCCGGCTGAAAATTCTCGAAAAGGATAGGTTTCTCCCGACTGCTGGGGATCAACCACTACTTCGGCCAGGGGCATTTTCAGCACCTGGTGGTGGTCAATAATTACCACCTGGAAGCCTTGCTTCTTTGCCCACTTCACTTCTTCATAATTACCAATGCCTAAATCTACCAAGATAATGAGGCCGGGCTGATAAGGAGTTAAAAATTCTAAAGCTGTTCGGCTCAATCCGTGGCCTTCTTTAGAACAGTCAGGGAAATAACAGTACTTTACTTCTCCGCCTAAAGCTTCCACCGTTTCTTTCAAAATAATAGTCGAAGTCACTCCGTCAGGATCAACGTCGCCAACAATAATAATATTCTCTTGGTGGAGAATAGCTTTTCGGATTCTGGCCGCCGCTTTTTGCAAATTTTTAATTTTCTTTTTGAGCATAAGTCGTTTTTAATTTTGTCTGGAGGGCTTCAACCGCTGGCAGCTTTTCCCCGGCAACTAAAGCCATCATTGCTTTCCCTCCAGTGGAAAGAAAGGACATTTTTTCCTCCAAACCAAAACTCCGCAGACAATTAACCGTTTCCTCTCCTCCAACCAGCTTATAACTATCCGCATTTTTGGCAACCGCTAGGGCAATTTCCTTTGTCCCGTGATCAAAAGTTGGGTTTTCATAAAAGCCCAAAGGACCATGCCAAATAATGGTTTGGGCTTTCCGGATAATTTTGGTAAAAAGCTCCACCGTCGAAGGCCCAATATCAAGGATATCTTCCTCCCCTCTTACCTTTCCCAAAGCAGAGATTCGGGTATAAGTCTCCTCAGAATAATCAGGAGCGACTACCGCGTCTAGAGGAAGATGAAGCTTGGTATTGGTTAATTCTAAAGGCTCAATAAGGCGAACAACCTCCTCTGAAGGCCAGGCCTTGCCCGGGCAGTGTCCTTTGACCCGCAAGATAACATCGGCAATCTTTCCGCCCACCAAGACTTCGCAACCCTGTTCCAAAGAGCGAGAGATGAATTTTAAAGAGGAAAGAAGGTCCACCCCTCCGCTGATGACCACTACCGGCTCCGGCTTCTTTAAGGTCAGCATGGTAACTTCTTTAAAAAACTGCTGGCCGGCGGCTCGGGGAACAAACTGAGGAGTGTGGACTAAAGAAGCCCAACGATGATGGCTTAAGCTAAAGGCTTCGTTAATATAAAGATTTCCCAACTGAGCCAACTTCTGTCCGAAATTCCGCTCATTTTCTTTTTCCTCCTCATAAAACTGGAGATTTTCCAAAACCAAAATCCCCCGCGGAGACTCCGCCTCCAATCTTCTGTTTAATTCCTGGTCAGTAAGAGACTCCGGCCAGAAATAAGTCGGTTGCTGGAGAATTTCTCTCAACCTCTCCGCCGCCCACTTCATGCTCACTCGGGGGTCAGCGGAAGAGCCCAAGACAATTATCAATCTAGGCTCGTGATCCAAGAGATATTTCATCGTCAGCAGGGCATTTTCCAAAGGAAGGTCAAAATCTAAGCGAAGAAGAACCCTCTTTTGCTTAATATTAACTTTTTGAAGGCTTCGAATCATGCAACTTAATTACTTCTCCTGGTTTAAGAACTTTTGGCTGGGGAAAATCATCTAAAGTTTCCTCTATCGCCTGCCGCAAACTTGACTTGACCTCTTTTTCATTTTCTTTTAATTTCTTAAGACAGCTTTCGCAATAAACTGGCCGGCCAGGCTGAGGCTTAAAGGGAACTTTAATTCGGCGGCCGCAGTTGGCGCAGACGGCCTCATACATCTTTACCGGAGCAACAACTTGGATTCCCTCCGCCCAGCGAGAGATTTTTTCTTCTACCACCGCTCTTTCCGTCCCGTATCTTTCCCGAGAAACCTTGATAATTCTCTCTCGGAAGCTCTTTTCCGGTTGGGGAAGAGGAGGCAGTGTCTTGGCTGAAAAAGGACGGCCAGACAAGCCATCAATCATCAAACGGAGATAAATGTGAAAACGATCCAGATTGACTAAGTCTTCAGCCATAAATTCCGGAGTAAGTTCTTTTTCCAGAAATTCGGCGTCCTCCGCCCCGACCCGAAAACAAATGAGAGTGCCAACGTTGCCAAAAACAGCGTCTCTTACTTCCTCGCTCATTTGGGTAATGTATTGATGAGTCAGGGTTAGGTCTAAGCGGTATTTTCTCGCCTCGGAAAGAACATTAATGAAAGAAGAGGTGGCGAAATTCTGAAACTCATCGACGAAAAGAAAAAAATCTTTTCTTTCTTCCTCCGGAATTTTTACTCTCGACATTGCCGCCAATTGAAGCTTGGTAATGACTAAAGACCCCAAGAGCCGGGAAACATCCTCCCCTATCCTTCCCTTAGACAAATCAACAATCAAAATCTTCCCTTCATCCATTAATTTTCTCATATCAATGGACGTTTTTACCTGACCAACAATATTTCTAATCAAGGGAGTAGAAATCAACTGGCCAATTTTATTCTGAATGGCCGCCGTTGCCTCTACCTCGTAGCGTTCACTGTAACGAGCGAATTCTTGGAGCCAAAAAGACCTAACAACCGGATCGCTCACCCTGGCAATGACTTTCTTTCGGTAGTCGGTATCCGCCAATAAGCGGTTAATCCCCAGCAAGGTAGAGCCTGGATATTCCAATAAGGCGAGGATGGCATTGCGCAAAATATATTCCATCCGGGCGCTCCAGACATCCGGCCACATCTTTTGGAAGACTCCCATTAAGCCGCTGGCTACCAAGTGCCGCTGGCTGGGAGCCACCTGCTCCATAACATTAAAAGCAATGGGAAATTCGGTATCGGCTGGATTAAAATAAACGACATCGTTCACCCGATTGGAGGGAACGAAGTCCAGCAGGGACTCGGCCGCCTCTCCATGGGGGTCGATAAATCCCAAACCTCGGTCACTAAGTATATCTTGAGCGGCTAGGTTCTTCAGCAAAACAGTTTTCCCCATGCCGGTTTTTCCCACCAGATAAAGATGTTGACGCCGGTCCTTTAATTTAATGCCAAACTTTTTTCTTTCCTCGCGAAAAGTAGTTTCCGCAAAAAAATTAATCTCCTCCTGATTCATAAAAAAGCTTCTTAAGTATCATAGCATAATATTTTTAGCCTTCCCAAACTAGGAAGCGTTATCCTCCATCGGCAGATTGCCGGGCGGCTCTCCTTTCTTGGCTTCAATTCTCTTCAGAGTGGGAGCCGGCACTGCCATTTTGCCAGGAAAATGATAGATAGTGGCTAATTCTTCAGTATTCAAAACAAAGGTTCTTCCCGGCCGAGGAAAGAGCGGGGAAAAACGATGCAGATAATGCCAGAGAAGATCCCTTTTTTTAAGATAAGTTCTTTCCCCAATCGCCGGCGGATAATAAACCTTGGTTACGTTCCAAGGTCGCAATCCGTTCAAGTTTTGTGTTGATAGACCAGTAAAAAAATTAATGGGGATTCTGATTCTCGGTTTGAAAAAATTTCGGCGTTCTCCAAGATAGATAAAGCGAATATGGCATTCAAACCCCTGCTTCCCTATCTTCTCTTCAATCGCCTGAACAATTGATTGTTCCTCAATGGTGAATTTCATCATCGGGGCCAAGGATTCTTCCGCGGCTTTTTGAGGTTCCGGCACTCTCCAAAAAAACAGAATTTCCAACACCTGGGAAAGAATAGGACGCCGAGGAGCTGGCTCCTGGCGCTGTACTAATTTATCCCGCAAAGCTTCCCCCCGGGTCACCCAATCATTCTCTCTATTGGTAATCGGTTTAGCAACAATTTGCAGCCATAACTGCTCCCCGGGCTTTAAAAGGCTCATCCCTTCCAAGAGAGCGGCCAAGGGATCGATCCTCTTCTCCTCTTTCGTCTCCGGGGATCTTTCGAAAAATCGAGGATAAGTCTTGATCGGATAACTATCTTCTTTTAACAAAATATAGTCACATCCCCAAAGATCCCAGTCGCGATTGGGAATTTTTTGAGGAACAGACCGGGTATAATCGTCCGCCTCACTAATCTCCACCTCGGAATATTGAGAGTAAAGAATGGACTGAACAACTTCTTTCAAAGCCGCCGGAATTCTCATAAAAAAATGAACCTGGCCGTCAAGGCCGGCGATTTCCAAAGAGAAATTAAGAAGAAACTTCCCCTCTATCCATTTTTCCTCAAGATTGGCCGGGTCATAAACCGACCAGAGATGAGAAAAAATCTGTTCCATCGCTTGGATGGGACGAGGGATATCCCGAGGCAGTTTAATCTCTATCAAAATATATTTCTTTTTCTCATCCCATTTTTCCCTGACAAACCAAAGGTAGAGAGGCCGCCAGAGATAAAAAGCCGCCACCAATAAAAAGATCCACCACCAAGACAGAAAAAAATGCTCCACCCATCGGAAAACGGGGACTAAAGCAGAAATGAGTCCCTGAGAAAAAAGACGGAAGTCGGAAATCATTTTTAATTATTGAACTAAACGATAATATCCGTCTGGTAATTTCTCAAAATCCTCCTCCCGACTCAAATTAAGCAAAATGGTTGTTTCCTGGACAATCCTTTGTTCCAGCACCTGATCAATGATTTCCTCTCGAGAAAGAGGGTGCTCACTCTGGTGAAGAATGCGGACAATAACCTCCTTCACCGTTCCTGGCTCATAACCCCATTCCCGCAAAGCATAAAGTCCCCGACCGACTAAAATAAATCTTTCGTCTCGGATGAGCTCATTGTGGACTGTTTGCAGCAAGGCTGGCCGAGAAGCCAACCCGCCCATCTTCTCGTGCAGCTGATTAATTAAATCCGTCACCTCTAAAAAATGCCGCGGCTGGCCTTCTTTCCTTAAAACCAAATAGATCTTATCTCCCAGGCGGCGAGGTCTGATCTCCGGCCAATCAACGAGACCAAAAGCATTTTCCCAATTAGGTTCAATTCTTTTCGCTATCTCCAAACAACTCAGGAGAAAAGACGGGTCACCTTGGGGATCAAGGGCCAAAATTTCCTCCCAAGACAAGGGAGAATGAAGTTTTTCTAATTGTTTGTCTAAAAAGCCAAGCGTTTTCTCCACCTGCGGAGCCTGTTTCGGCTGCAACGTCCAGAAGGGATAAAAAAGGTTGCTTTCTCGAATACGATAAAAAGGCGGGGCAAGAATCAAAAAGAAAAGGACATAAGGTGCTCCGCCCTCTCCCCCAATTTCTTTCAAGAGGAGATCTTCTCTCTTAAGACCTCCTTGTTTTTCTAAAAACTGAGAAAAATTATTGATAACCGGCTGAATCTTCTCTAAACTTTTCTCTCTTAACTTTTCTAAGCCGGTATTTTCCACCTGCCGGACCCTTTCCCGGGTAACGTGGAAGCTTCGACCAATGGCTTCCAGCGTTTCCTTCCTCTGATTTTCCAAGCCAAAACGCCTTCCCAAGACCTCTTGGGTCCGGGGAGGCAAGTCCCGAAAAATCTCCTTTTGGAATTGAGGATAATCTAGATTAACCATAGACATTTGATTTAACTTAAGTTATTAAATCATAAGAGAGAGAAGAAGTCAATCGAGAAACAGCTTATAAATAGCTTGGTCTCCAGCTGAATGAAACCAATAAGTCATTAAATATAAGAGAGAGAAGAAGTCAATTAATGCCGCCGCTCATACCAGCTGACCAACAAGGGACTGGCTAAAAAGATAGAAGAGTAGCTTCCGGCGATAATGCCGACAGAAAGAGCGAGAGTAAAAGTATGGAGAGTCGCTCCTCCGAAAAAGAAAATAGCTAGTAAAACAAAAAGAGTGGTTAGAGAAGTGTTTAATGATCGGACTAAAGTCTGATTGAGACTTTCATCCACCACTTCGGCATAATTTTTATCTTGAGCTTTCAAAAGGTTTTCTCGAATCCGATCGAAGACAACTACCGTATCATTAACCGAATAACCAAAAACCACTAAGAGAGCAGTAACGCTGGCAATATTAACTTGAAAACCAGAAAAATGGCCGAGAAGAACAAAGACGCCGACGATAATCAAAAGGTCATGGAAAAGAGCAATAAGAGCCGCCAGCCCATACTGCCAACTCGGCAAAGGACGATAAATTTTCCGAAAAGCCAAACTAATATAAATTAGAATCAGAAGCACAGACCAGATAACTACTGTCAGAGTCTGGTTTTTTAACTGCTGGCCAATGATGGGGCTAATCTGCTGGAAACTAAAAGATTCTTCCCCTGCCCCCACCAATTCTCCTAAGCCTTGGATTAAAACCCCCTTCTCCACCGGAGTAATATCCGAACGATTAATTTGAACGACAACTTGTTTTCCGCCAACAATCTGAACATTCGCTCCGGGAAATCCTAAGTTGGTCACTTTTTCTCTTAACTGAACTACGGTCGGCACCTGATTCTGGCAATCAATATTGACCGCCGTCCCACCCCGAAAATCAATCCCCCAATTCAAACCCCAAACCAAAAGGCCAGCCAGGCTTGAGAAAACGAGGATAGTAGAAAGAAGATAATAGATTTTTCGATACTTCAAAAAGGGGATCATTTTCTTGACCAAATAACTTTTAACCGCCCGAGCTTCGTTTTTGCTCCGACCAGCATCAAAGTCCGGGTGACCACCAGGGCTGAAAAGAGACTAGTTAGCACCCCCAGCGATAAGGTAAAGGCAAAACCTTTTACAAAATCTGTCCCGAAAAAGAACATGATAGCCGCTACCAGCAAAGTGGTAGCATTGCCGTCCCGGATAGAAGGCCAGGCTCTTTGAAAGCCAACCCCGATAGCCGCCACCAAAGATTCTCCCTTCGCCCTCTCTTCTTTCATTCTTTCAAAGACGAGGATGTTGGCGTCCACGGCCATTCCGACAGACAAAGCCGCTCCGGCAATACCGGCTAAAGTGAGAGTCACCGGAATAAGCTTGAAAAGAGAAAGCATGATTAAGGAAAAAAAGATTAAAGCCAAGCTGGCTAAAAAGCCCGGCCAGCGGTAAAAAAGAATCATAAAGAAGATAATGGCCAAAAAACCAATAATGGCCGCTTTCAAAGATTCGAGCAAGGAAATCCGGCCCAAAGTCGGCCCGACTTCATTCTGGGAAATAAGCTCAATGGGAACAGGCAGAGCACCGCTTCGAAGCCTTCTGGCTAAAGTTTTGGCCTGGTCAACATCCATCGCTCCGCTGATAACGGCTCGGCCCCCGTCAATTTTTTCCTGGACAATGGGAGCGTAAACATCCGCCTCCGTAATTTGGTCGTCTCCGTTGGTGTCTACAATCGACTGGCCATCCAGAAAAATAGCCAAAGGTTGATTGACATTCCGAGCAGTCACTTGAGCAAAGAGCTTCTGGCCTTCATCATTAAAAACCAATTCCACCTGAGGTTCGTTCAGTGTGTTCAAGCTAACTTGAGCATCAGCTAAATAGCGTCCGTCAACTTCTGTATTCTTCCAAAGGGGCAGGTAATCTTCCGCCCTTTTAGTCTTAATCAAAATATGGCTGGCTCGGATTTCTCCGCCCTCCTTTTCATCCGTCTTCTTAATAATGTGGTAACCGTAGGAAGTTTTTACCAAATGATCAGTTATTTCTCCTACCGAGAGCTCAAAAGCCGCTTTCTCAAACTCCTCGACCATCGCTCCCTTTTGAAACCAATCAAGATCTCCTCCTTGCTCGGCCGAGCCAGGATCTTCTGAATATTCTTTCGCCAAGTCTGAAAAATCAGCCCCAGCTTGAGCTTGCTGAAGAATCTCCGCCGCCCTCTTCTCCGCCTCAGCGTTAAAAGAGGCCAACTCCGCTGCTTCTTCAGCCGTCAGGTCAGTGACAGAAGTTTCTTCCCGAAATTCTAATACCGGCGTCGCCCCAATTTTTTCCAGGGCTTCGTTAAAATTCTTCACCCCGGGCAGCTCGATCACCAAATGAGGTTGAGTCTGACTGCTCTCAGTAAAAATCCTCGGCTCTGTTACCCCGAGGCTGTTAACTCTCCGGCCGATAATGTCCCTCACTCCCTCTAAGGCACTTTTCTGCTGGTCAGCCTCAATTTTTGACAAGTCGGCCTCATAAATCAGCCTTGCCCCGCCTTTTAAATCCAAGCCATAAACAAATTCTTGATGACGAAAAATAGGCAGGGACCAACGGCCGGGGAAAACAATGCTCACCGTAAGATAGGCAAGAAAAAATAAAAAAAGAATAACCAACCACTGACGGTTAATACTCATGATGATTTAAGCTGAACTTTGAGAATAGTTCTAATAACTAACGATTTCCATCTTAACATAAAATCCTGAAACATTCTATAGCCTTCCTCTTGATATTCCACTAAGGGATCCCGTTGAGCGTAAGCCCTCAAGCCAACGGCTCCCCGCAAATAATCCATACTGCTTAAGTGCTGAGACCAGAGCTCATCCAGCAAGCGGAGAAGAACCAGCTTCGCCAGATTAATCCAGTTTTCTTTCCCCATTTTTTCCTCTTTCTGCTGAAAACCCGCTTTGGTTAAATCTAGAAGATAATAAACAAGCTCCTCCCGGCTCACCGCTGGCTCGCTACCTTGGCTAAGCTTTTTCAACTGCTGGCGAAGGTCATCAACCGTTAAAAGAATAGTTCTTGCTTCTTCAAAGATTTCCTCCAAGTTCCAGTCCCCCGGCTCCGGGCCCGATGTATGAAAAGCCACCAGACGGCGCATCTCCTCTTCAAAAATTCCAAAAATCATTTCTTTCAATCCCTCACCCTCCTCTTCCTCGGCCCGTCTGATAATCTCTTTTCTCTTTTGATAAAAAACCTGCCTTTGTTTGTTGACGACATTATCATATTCCAGCAACCTTTTCCGCAAATCAAAATTCACCCCCTCAATCTTCCGTTGAGCTGATTCAATAGTCTGGGAAATCAATTTATTCTCAATCGGCTCATCTTTAGGAAAATGGAGACGCTGAAGAAGCTTCTCAATTCTTTCCCCGCCAAACCACTGAATAATATTTTTCGAATCCGGAAAAAGCTCACTCCTTAAAGAGAGATAGAACTGGGAAGCACCGGGTTCTCCCTGCCGCCCGCTTCGGCCCCGGAGCTGATTATCAATGCGGCGCGCTTCATGTCTTTCTGTCCCCAGAATGAAAAGCCCTCCCAACTGAATAACTTTTTTTCTTTCCTCCGGCTGAAGCGGATTCCCTCCCAGAACAATGTCCACCCCCCGGCCAGCCATGTTGGTAGCAATGGTCACCTTTCCCAAGCGGCCAGCCTGGGCAATAATTTGTCCTTCTTCCTCATGGTGCTTAGCGTTGAGAATCTGATGAGGAATCCCTTCTCTTCCCAAAAGCCTTCCCAAATATTCATTCTTCTCAATAGAAGTAGTCCCCACCAAAACCGGTCTTCCCTGCTGGCGAAAGATCTTGATTTCTTTCGCCACCGCCCGCAGTTTAGATTCTTCATCCAGAAAAACCTTATCTGGTAAATCTTGGCGAATCATTGGCCGGTGAGTGGGAATAGCTTTTGTGCCAAGGTGATAAACTTGGTCAAACTCTTCAGCCGCACTCAAAGCTGTCCCGGTCATGCCGGCTAATTTCTGATACATCCGGAAGTAATTTTGAAGAGTAACCGTCGCTAAAGTCCGAGCCTGGGGTTTAACCTCCAACCCTTCCTTCGCCTCAATAGCTTGATGCAGGCCTTCATTGTAGCGCCTTCCGGGCATTAAGCGTCCAGTAAATTCATCCACCAGAATAACTTCTCCTTTCTTCACCACATAAGCTTCGTCTTTCAAAAACAATTCCTTCGCTTTTAGCGCCTGACGAAGATGGTGAAGATAATTTTCATTCTCCGGATGGTAAAGATTGTCAATTCCCAGGCCCTTCTCCGCCCGGGAAATTCCTTCTTCTGTTAAAGAGACATTTCCTCTTTTTCGATCGACGTTGTAGTCACCTCCTTCCTGAAGACGATGAGCCAGTTGAGCAAAAAAATGGTAATCCCGGCTGCTCTCTGGCTGAGGCTGGGAAATAATTAAGGGGGTACGGGCTTCATCAACAAGAATGCTGTCGGCTTCATCAATGATAGCATAGTGAAAATCCCGCTGCACCTTTCGCTCGCTGCTCACTACCAGATTATCCCTTAGATAATCAAAACCAAATTCATTATTCGTCCCGTAAGTAATGTCAGCCTGATAAGCCTCTTTCCGGGAGCAAGGCTCGAGAAAATCCTCCACTACCTGAAAACTCCCCAGTTCATCCCTGATTCTATCTTTCTCTTCCCCGCTTTTCTGATATTGGGGATTATAGAGAAAAGACTGTTCGTGATTAAGGACTCCGACCGCTAGTCCGAGAAAATGGTAAATCTGCCCCATCCAGACAGCGTCTCTCCGAGCCAAATAATCATTGACAGTAACAACATGCACTCCCTTTCCTTTGAGAGCATTCAAAGCAACAGGCAGGGTAGCGGCCAGCGTTTTCCCCTCTCCAGTCTTCATCTCAATCACCTTCCCTTGATGTAAAGCTATCCCCGCTTGCAGCTGGCAGTCAAAATGTCTTTGCTGAAGCGTCCTTCTGGACACTTCCCTTACTAAGGCAAAAGTCAAGGGGAGCTTTTGATCTAAATCTTTTCTCTCCTGCCTCCAGTAGCTGATCCTCTCCTTCAACTTTTCTTCAGACAAATTAACCAGCCCTTTTTCTAGCTGGTTAATCTTGCTAATTAAGGGCTCAATTTGTTTTAAATATTTCTGATTAGGATCTCCTAAAAGACGAGTCAGCCAAGACATAAGCAAAGTCAAAACTTTACCTCCCCGAGGTTTTTTTCTGAAAGTCTTTCTTAATTAGCGGAAAACGAAGTAATCTTTTCCAGCGCCGAGCTCCTTTCTCTTCCCAGTCACGGTGTTTTCCCCGATAACGGCGAACTTCTCTAGCCAACTTTTCCTGGACGGCATCCAGTAAAAGATAGAGATCGTCTCCCCGCCCGTCAGCAAAGATCTGCTGTCCAGAAAAAGTCAGTTTTAAGCTTAATTTAAATTTCCCCCCTTCTTCCCCTTCTTCCAAGCGCTTTCCGATTTTGTGGGAATATTTTTCGTCCTTCTCCACCGTCACCTTGGCCCTCATCGCTTCTTGCCGGCGCTTCTTCTGCCCCAACAAGAAAGGGGCTCTCTTGACCACTTTCTCCAACGATTTTTCCACTTCTTGGCAAAAAGAAGGACTTAATTCAAAATCCGGGGAATAAAATTTGATTAACATATTTCACTTTTAGACTAACATTCTCCCTCAAAAAAAGCAAACAGACCGGCAAAAGCCGGTCTGCTACTACTTATTCCTTAAAAATAAATCGTTAGTCGTCGTCGTCGCTTCCTTCCTCCTCCGTGTCAGGAGTTTTTTCTCCCGGGTCTTCGCCTTCCACTTCGTTAGTAATCTCCATAGTGAATAACTAAGCTTAAATCAAGAATAAGTAGCCGACTAACTACTTATCAAAGGGACTGCCCTCTTGTCTAAGAAATCTTAGACTTGCCATCTAGTCTAGCGAGGCTTTTTAATTTGTCAAGAGTCAGCCCTCTTTTCTTAAAACAACAATTTCTCTCTCCAGCTGGACGCCAAACTGGCGCTTAACTATTGCCTCAATTTCTTCTATTAAAGCAAGGACTTGGTTACTCCGCGCCCGGCCCAAATTAACGATAAAATTGGCGTGGCGGGGAGAAACTTGGGCCTGACCAATCTTCTTCCCCTTCAAACCCGCTTGCTCAATTAACCAGCCAGCCGGAGCTAAGGTCGGATTCTTAAAAACACTGCCGGCCGAAGGAAAATTCAAAGGTTGTTGTCTTCTCGCCTGTAAATAATTCGTTATCCGCTTTTCAATTTCTTTGGAGGGAGCCGGTTTTAATTTTAAGCTGGCAGAAGAAATTATCAGCTCCGGACACTCTTGAAACGTACTTCGCCGGTAGCTAAATTGACAATCAGTCGGAGACAATTCCTTAAAGCTTAATATCTCTTGATCGAAAACTCGGACTTTTTCCAGCACTCCGCTTAGGTATTCATCTTTCGTCCCGGCATTTCCTCGAACGGCCCCGCCCAAAAATCCCGGAATCCCCGCCGCCCATTCTAATCCCGACAATTTTCTCCTCCGGGCCTCTTCTACTAAAAAGGGCAAGGGAACGCCAGCCCCGACTTCCACCTGGTTCCCTTGCCAATTGATTCTTCCGAAAGATATTTTGATGACTAAACCCGGAAATCCTTGATCGGAAACCAAAAGATTAGTTCCTCCCCCCAGAATAAAAATGGGCAGGCCTTTTTGCTTGGCTTCCCCGACTGTTTTTTCCAATTCTTCTTCTGAAAAAACCGAAGTCAGAAAGCGTGCTCGGCCTCCAATTTGGAAGCTGGTGAATTTCTTTAAGGAAACGTTTCTCTTCCAACCTCTAATCATGCTGAGAGCAGCTGTTTAATAGTTCATTTACTTTCTTCTGCGTCCGGGGACCAAAAAATCCCGTTCCCTGAGCTAGCCCCACCGGCTGAAGAATTTCTTCTGCATACTTTTCTTGGAAATGTTTCACTGCTTGCTGGGTCAGCGCCAGAAAATTACCGGTCACTAATCCCGCCGGATAGATCTCTTCTCCCTGCGCCTTGAGAAAAATCTGCAGAGCCTTTACTTCTTCCTCATCCTGCTGACCAAAGGAAAGATCAGCCTCAAAAGGACGCCAAAGAATTCCTTCTTGGGTCATCGAGAGGCAGGCTAATTGAGAACGCAAGCCCTCAATCTGAGCCTTCAATTCGCTGATAGTTTCCTTTAATTCCTCTTTCCTTCTCTCCTCGGCAGAAGTCGGGTTGGTGGTCACTTCCCAGAAAAAAGCATAAGAGCTTTCCTGGCCGTCAAACCCGGAAACCTTGCTTTGGATAGAGGGAATAATAGTTAAAGAATTAACTTCGGAACCGAAATTAGGCACCTCCAATCGACCTTGCTGATAAGCATCCAGCTCCAAGAAATCCACTTTTGTCTCTCCATTCTTCATTTCTAGGACATAGGGCAACCGGAAAAGGTTTTCTGAGCTGCCGACAAACCGGAGAGTCAAATCTCCTTCCCCGCCAATAAAACGAACCCACTTCCCGGCCCAATTTTTCGTCTGATCGGTAGAAGAAAGGCTGCTTTCTCCGGCCAGGGGTAAAAAGTAAGTCTTAGGCGTCACCCGAAGATCTTGAAGAGCCGAATCAAGATAACAATACCGGGCACTGGTCTGACAATCATTTAAATAGGAAGCAATTGTCCAATCGGTAAAGACATCAGAGAAATCAGCCGAAAAATCATTTTTCTTCAAGGCTTCATTCAGAGCGGTAATTCCGGTTTGGGAAGAATGAAGAGAATCAACCAGAATCTCAATTCCATAATGCTCCACGAGGTATTGAGTAAAGACATTTAGGACACCGTAATCAGCCTTTTCTTCCTGCCACTCAACCAAAGAATCGGTAGGATAAGACAAGAAAAGTTGCGCTCTTCGCTGAAGGTTGCTTCCTTGATAAATCTGGTCATAACCTAAAAGACTGGGAGCATATTCCGCCCGGGCTTCATTCAGCCAAACTTCTTCTACTGTTCCCATCTTTCTGTTCTTCTGATTATAAGTCAAGAGATGAATCAACTCATGAGCCAGCAAGCTCCGGAGATAATTGCTTGGAAGATAATCAGCGTTAACATAAACCATCTCTCTTTCGTTAGAATTGGGACTTTGCAGCTGCTCCTGCTCATCAATCGGCCGGAAATAACCGCCGCTCCCCTCTTTTAAAGGATGAAAAAGAATCGTAATGTGCAAATCACCATCGAGACCTGGTTTCCATTCAGAACCATAAACAGAAGTCAAGTCGGGATAAATCTTTTTGTCAAACTCCGCTCCTAAAGACCGTAAAAAACTTTCGCTCTGCTCCCGCTCTTTGGGAGAAAGCTCATTCTCCCATGCTTGATCAATAAAAAAGTAAGCGTGTTGGGAACGATAGCTCAATTCAGCCTGAATTTCTTCTCTTCCCTGCTCATCCATTTGAGAATCGACGAAAAAAGAAACTATTTCTTTCGCATCATCGGCCGCTAAAACTACCGAACTCGGCAACCAAAGTCCCCAAGTTCCTAAGATAAGAAGAAGAAAAATATTTTTCCAAAAATGCCTCATAACCAAAACTCAAAATTTTCAATCGCCTTTCATTATCATAACATAAGAATGTTAATTAGTATAATAATGCTAATTAACATAATAATGATAATGTTAATTCAACACAACAATGTTAATTCAACATAACATATTGTGAAAAACAAAAATGTTCCTTCCGGCTTGTTACCCGAAAGCAACAGCTCCAGAAGGAACATTGTCAGCTTAGCACCTCTTAAAATTTTGTCAAGAGCGCTCAGGGAATTTGGGAGCAGCTACAGCGAGAACTGACCTTATCGCTACCACTAAACCGGCAGCAGCAATAAAGGAAACAAAATTATTAAGCATCAGTTGCACGGTGCTCGAAATTTCTTGGCTTAACAAGCTAATTTGCAAACCGCTCATCCCCACCAGCAACAAAGCTATCACGGCAACTAAAAAGTCGGTACTTTTCTCACTGCTGATATTCAAAAATCCAACCGCTAACCCTAAAATAAAGAGAACAATCGGAAGCCAAGCAACGTTAATGAATCCGGCCAAAATCGCCAGAATCAAACCCAGAATAAAGGACCAGCGCCCAAACTCTTGATAATTATTTTTTGCCATAGATCAGAAGAGAAAAATTAATTCCTAAAATCGACCTTTGTTTCAATCCCTGCTTATTCAAAATAGAAGTTCTTACCGTTTGTAGCTTTTTAAAATTCCTCCGGCTCTTTTCTTTTCTCCCCCGGATCGGTTAGAACTGAAGGCTCAACTGTCAGCTCTTTTTTCTTTCTCTTTCCTCGCCAGCTGAAGGCAAGAAGAAAACCTCCTAAAACAAGACTGAGGATCAAAGCGCTTAAATACTGAATTGTCGAAAAGGCTAAGTTTTGGCTGAGAGCCACTCCTAGGCCAAAGCCAATCAGCAATCCTCCAAAAAATCGAGCTAAAGGCTGAAACATAATTTAAATTATTACTTTTTCCATCCTCGGAAGATTATTTTTATGGTATTGCCAATGAGAAAAATTGGTAAAAGTCCTCTTAATATTTTCTCTGCCCAATCGTCAATCATCTTAATTATTATTATGTTGAGTTAACATTCTTTAATTAATTGTAGCACCTTTTTCTTCCAAGAGAAAAGCCCATGGTTCCCACCCTCACTTTCTCCCCAAAAGACTCTTTTATTCTTTTTCTAGAAGAGGACTTCTAATGATCATCCTGTTTATTCATGAGGAAGGGACTCCT
>CAZTQU010000003.1:0-21560 GCA_964615735.1 uncultured Candidatus Saccharibacteria bacterium | reverse complement strand
ATCGGTTTATCTTTTTTAAATTTAAACAAGCTCCCCATCCGGAATTGGAACCAAGAATTCTTCGTTTATTTGACCACGGTAATTATATTCACCGCTTGATTGTTAGAGCCCTAAAGGAAAGAGGAGTTCTAGAAGGGGAGGAGGTCAATATCCCTTTTCAAGAATTGATTGCCGGCCGGGCGGATGCCCTTTTGAAAATTGAGGGAGAGCGCTATATTCTAGACATCAAAAGTATTAACCGGGGCGGTTTCCAGGCCCTGAAGGAACCGAAACTAGATCATCAGAATCAGCTCCAGCTTTATCTTCATTTCTTTCAAATCGCTAAGGGGATTTTGCTTTATGTCGATAAAGACACTCAAGCCTTGAAAGAATTCCCCCTTAACTATGATCAGGGGCTTTGCCAGTCTCTTCTGGAGGATTTATCCGTTCTTCGTCAGGAGATTGACAAGAATTTGATTCCCGCTCGGCTCTCGCATTGGCCGAGCAATTCTCAATGCCGTTACTGCCCCTATAAAGATATTTGCTCCATGATTGAATCCGAACCGGTTTACTGGGATAAGTTTAAGGAAAGAATCAAAGCTTATGAAAAAGATCTTCAGGCAGCGAATGGGCCGAGATTTCTTTAATTAAAATTTTAACCTTGCGAAAAGGCTAATTTTAGTTTATTATCAGAATATGGAAAAAGAAGTTTTTCTTATTCAGGGCCAACGCCCCCTGGCGGGAAGAGTGGCGGTGCGAGGAGCAAAAAATGCAGCTGGGCCGATTTTGATTGCTTCTTTATTAACTGATGAGCCTTGCCGAATTAGCAACCTTCCCTTGATTAAAGATGTTTTAAATACTCTTGAGGTTTTAAAAAGTTTAGGGGTGAAAGTTGAGTGGAAAGGCGAAAGAGAGGTTGAGTTACAAACGGCTGACCTGAATCCGGAGAAGATGGACTTTAACCAGGCGCGTCAGACAAGAATATCGGTTCTTTTTATTGGCGCCCTATTGGCAAGATTAAAGTCTTTTAAAATGATTCGGCCGGGCGGAGACCGAATTGGCCTTCGTCCTATTGCTACCCATTTACAAGCTTTAGAGAAACTGGGGGCAAAAGTTGCTTTCCAGAATGATTTTTACCACTTCACGAAAGAAGCTCCGAAAACGTCAAAGATTGTCCTTTCAGAATTTAGCGTTACGGCTACCGAAAATCTGCTTCTGGCAGCGGTTCTTTCTCCCGGAGAAGTGCTTATCCAGGGAGCAGCTTTAGAGCCCCAAGTTCAGGATTTAGTTGGCTTACTGAAAAAAATGGGAGCAAAGATAGAAATCATCGGGAGTCATAGTTTTCGAGTAGAGGGAGTTGAGTCCTTACACGGAGTGTCTCATTCCCTTATCCCTGATCCTTTAGAAGCGGGGACACTTATTGCGGCTGGAGCCTTAACGCCCGGGGAAGTAATAGTGGAAGGCATTATCCCCGATCATCTAACTCTTTTTTTGGCTAAGTTGCAGGAAATAGGAGTAAATTTGAAAATCAAAGAGCAGGAAGTAAGTGTTTCTTATTCTCCGCAGATTAAAAAAGCTAAGGTTCAAACCCTGCCTTATCCCGGCTTTCCAACCGATCTCTTGCCGATTATTGTCCCTTTGCTGCTCCGGGCAAAGGGGAAAAGTTTAATTCACGATCCTTTGTATGAAAACCGTCTTCGCTATATTGATGAATTGCGGAAAATGGGAGCCGATATTGAAATGGTTGATCCCCATCGGGCTTTTGTTTTTGGCCCTTCTCCTCTTCGAGGAGCGAGAATTGAATCCAGTGATATTCGGGCCGGAGCCTCTTTGATTTTGGCTGGGCTTATGGCTTCCGGAACGACCATCATTGAAAACATTGAACAGATTGACCGCGGTTATGAGAAGATTGAAGAAAGGTTAAGCAGTTTAGGGGCGGATATTAAAAGAACCAAATTATAATTTAATGTTGGTAAAAAAAATTGCTATTGATTTAGGAACAGCCAACTCTTTGGTTTGGGTTCCCAAAAAACAAATTATTCTTAATGAGCCGTCGGTGGTGGCGGTTTCTGCCCGGGAGAATAAAGTTTTAGCTGTCGGGGAAAATGCTCGCCAGATGATTGGGCGGACTCCGGAAACAATTCGTGTTTACCGTCCTTTGAAAGAGGGGGTCATCGCTGACTATCGAGTTACCCAGGCAATGCTCCATCATTTTATTAAAGTGGCCCTGGGAAAATTCCACTTCTTTAAACCAGAATTAGTGATTTCTGTTCCGGCGGATATTACTTCAGCCGAAAGGAGAGCGGTGGTAAAAGCTGGCTTGAGCGTGGGGGCGAAGAGAGTTTATCTGGCCAAAGAGCCGATTCTGGCGGCTATTGGGGCAGGGATTCCGATTGAATCCTGCTCCGGGCATATGGTGATTGACGTTGGCGGAGGAACTTCTGAAGTGGCCGTTATCTCTCTCGGAGGGATTGTCTCCTCCAGTTCGGTCCGAGTAGGAGGAGACCGCATGGATGAAGCTATCATCCATTACATTAAAAATAAACATAATCTGGCTCTGGGACTTCAAAGCGTGGAAGAAGCCAAAAAGAAAATTGGCACCGCTCTTCCTTTGAAAGAAGAGAAGCATTTGGAAGTGAAGGGGCGGGATCTGCTTTCCGGACTTCCGCGGAATATTCAAATTTCTTCCAATGAAATTCAAGAAGCGATTGAAGACGTCCTCGGAGAAATTATTCAGTCAGTAAAAGATGTTTTAAGAAAGACTCCGGCCGAATTGTCAGCTGATATTATGAACAAGGGGATCATTCTCAGCGGGGGAGGGGCCTTGCTGGAAAACTTTGATCGGCTTATTACGAAAGAAGTGAAAGTTCCTTGTTTTGTGGCTGAAGAATCTCTTCTCTCGGTTATTAAAGGCGGAGGGGTAGTTTTGGAGAATTTAGACTTTTACCGCCAGAGTCTAGAAAGCAGCCCTTAACTCATGGAATCTCATCGAGCGGTTAAGAAATTTCTCGAGAGCACTCTTCAAGAAAAAAGAATTGGTCATGCCTATCTTTTTCTTGGAGAAGAGGAAGTGGGGAAAAAGGAAATGGCTCTTTGGTATGAAAAGCAGCTTAATCCCGCCGGGGGGAAAATTCGTCTTCATCTCCTTTTAGTGGAGCCCAAGGAAGAGAAAAAGCAGATTGCCATAGAACAGATTCAAGAGGTTCGCCATTGGTTGCTGCTTGGGGCCGGGTCCGAGTATCGGGTAGTGATTATTAATCCGGCTGAGGTGATGAGTCCAGCGGCTCAAAATGCTCTTCTGAAAACTTTGGAAGAACCCAAACCAAGAGTGGTTCTTATCCTTCTTACTCAGCAGCTGCAGGGTTTGGCGGCAACGATCCTTTCTCGGTGCCAGATTTTAAGATTTGGAAAGACAAGTCAAAAAGAGGTGAAAGATTGGCTAAAGGAGGAAAAAGGATTGACCGATCAAGAGATAGAAAAAATTATCTTTCTGGGAGGGGGTAAAATTAGAAAGATTAAGTTTTGGCTGGAGCATCGAGGAGATCTTCCAGCAGAAATTCAGTTTTGGCAAGAAGTAGAATCTTTAATCGGAGGCGATTTGAATAGAAGGTTAAGCTGGATGGAGAAGGATTTTGCCGGGATGGATTTGGAAAAATTTCTTCATTCTGCTCTCAGTCTTTACCACTACCTTCTCCTCCAGCAGGCAGAGGGGGAAAAGAAGAATTTGTTTTTTTCTTCCTCGGCTGATTATTCTTGGCCAGAACTATTTAACATTCTGCGCTCTTTGCAGGAGACAAAAAGTCTTTTAAAATCAACTAATGTTAATAAAAAATTAGCCCTTAATCAATTATTTATTAATCTTTAATCTATGCCGTTATTTGAAGCAAAACAAATTGAGCCGGAGTTAGAAAGAGTCATTACTTTTCTTCAGAGAACTTTTAACCAAGTCCGGGCTTCGCGAGCCACGCCGGCCTTGGTGGAAGATTTACCGGTTAATCTGGGCGGGACGGAAACCCCTTTGAAGCAATTGGCCTCCATCTCTTGCCCTCAATTCAATCAGATTATGATTCAGCCTTGGGTGGAGGATTATTTAATTTCTATCGAGAAAGCAATTTCTCAATCTGACCTCAGTCTGAATCCTATTGTCGACCAGAAAGTCATTCGGATTACCCTGCCGGCCTTATCAGTAGAAAGGAGAGAAGACCTCTCACACTTGATCAAAGAAAAGGCGGAAGAAGCCAGGCAGACAGTTCGGCATTGGTGGGATGAAGGTTGGGGGAAAATTCAGGAGGAATTCCAAAAGAAGGAAATTTCTGAGGATGAGAAATATAAATTAAAGGAGGAATTCCATAAAATGATTCAGGATTATCAGCAGCGGATAGATGAACTGAAGGAAAAAAAGATGAAAGAAATTAAAGAGGGCTAATTTTTTTATGTTAACAGCGATTCTTATTGCTTTAATTAGCTTAGTGGGCTTAATCGTTATTCACGAACTGGGTCATTTTCTAGTGGCTTTGGCCTTTAAAATGCCGGTTGAGGAATTTGGCCTCGGGTTGCCTCCGCGCCTGGCTTCCTGGAAAATAGGATCAGTGCTTTTTTCTTTGAACCTCCTGCCTTTTGGCGCTTTCGTCAGGATTCAGGGGGAAGAAAAAAGCGGGGAGGGCTTTAGTCTCTTTCCCGCCTGGCAGCAAGCCTTGGTTTTTGTAGCTGGGGTGGCGGCTAATTGGCTGGCGGCCGTTGTTTTATTTAGTTTGGTAGCTGGTGTTTGGGGGCTCCCTTATGCTGTTTCCGATCAGGTAGTTGCTTCCCAGGCCCGATTACAGGTGATCGGAGTCGCTTCCGGAACGCCAGCCGAAGAGGCAGGACTAGAGGCTGGAGATTGGCTGCTGGGTATGGGAACGGCCGAGGAGATGAGGGCGGTGAATCATCTTCAGGATTTTACGGATTTCATTGATCAGCACCGCGGAGAGGAAGTGCTCCTTCAAGTAGAAAGACCGGCTGGAGAAACAACGGTTTCCTTAATTCCCCGGGAGTCATCGCCGCCGGGAGAAGGAGCAATCGGCATTAGTTTTGCTCGGGTGGCGGTAGAAAATTATTCTTGGTGGCAGGCCCCGGCAGCCGGCTTTTTAGTGACCGTTAATCAGACAGTGGCTATTCCCTTGTCTTTGGCGACTGTCGTTTCCCAATGGTTTCGTCACCAGCCAACTCCGGGAGTAGAGCTAGTCGGCCCTATCGGTCTCGGGCAAATGATTAGCCAGACTTTACAGCTCGGCTGGGGTTATCTCCTTCAGTTTGTGGCGATAATAGCGGTTTATCTTAGTTTGTTCAACATTCTGCCTTTACCGGCTCTCGATGGAGGAAAATTAGCCTTTTTGGCTATAGAAGGAATTCGGAGAAGGCCGATTAGCTCTAAAGTTAAAGAGAACTTAAGCGGCGCCTTCTTTGCCTTTTTTATTCTCTTGATGATTTTGATAACGCTTAAAGATTTAAAACAATTATTCTAAAAAAAGAAAGCTGATTGTATTCTCCTTCTCTTCCATCTATAATGAAAAAAATGTTTAAGAGATTAGAAAAATATCTTTTTCGGGATATAGCTATTGACCTGGGAACGGCTAACTCCTTGGTTTATGTTTCCGGGAGGGGAGTTATTATTAACGAACCTTCGGTAGTGGCCGTTAATCAGAAAACAGGTCAGATTTTAGCTATTGGCCAGGAAGCCCAGCGAATGATTGGCCGAACTCCCTCCTATATTCGGGTTGTCTGTCCTTTAGTTAAGGGAGTAGTTTCAGATTTTGAAATTACTGAGCAGCTTTTGAAATATTTTATTCAGGAAGCGCGAGCCAAGGAAAAAGTTTTCGGGATGTGGCCAAGAGTAATTATCGGTTTGCCTTGCGGGGTAACAGATGTTGAAGCCAGGGCGGTGAAGGATGCCGCCCAAGGAGCCGGAGCCTACCGAGTTTTTCTTGTTGAGGAACCAGTGGCTTCAGCTATTGGAATGCAGCTGCCTATTCGCCAAGCTGGAGGTAATTTTGTTATTGATATCGGCGGAGGAACAACTGAAGTAGCGGTTATTTCTCTGAGCGGGATTATTGTCTCGAGAAGCCTGAAAATTGCTGGAGATAAATTTGATAAAGAAGTCCAACGTTTTATTCAGGAAAAATATCATCTCTTTATCGGAGAGCGGACGGCGGAATTAGCCAAAATTCAGATTGGCTCTGCTCTCCCTCAGCGGCAGAGAGCGGAAGTGCCGCTCCGGGGAAGAAACTTCGTGACTGGTTTGCCAGAGGAAGTCATTACTTCTGACGATGACATTTACCGGGCGCTGCATCCTTCGATAGAAACGATTATTAAGGCGGTAAAGGCGGTTATTGAAGAAACTCCTCCGGAGTTGCTTTCTGATATTATGTCAGAGGGAATTTATCTTTGCGGGGGAGGAGCTCTCTTGAAAGGGCTAGACAAGCTTATTTCCCAAGAAGTGAAAATGCCGGTGAAAGTAATAGAAGATCCCCTGACGGCCATGGTCAGAGGGGCGGGAATGATTCTCGAACACCTGGATCAATTTCGAGAAGTTTTAACAGTTGAGCTCGACGAAACTACTCCTGGGGAGAGAGGGTTGCGGTAAATTTCTTCTGGAGTTGCTTGATAAGCGGCCCCCATTCTCCTTTAGCTATTATCTCTTCAAGATTAGACCACGATTTTTTAAGACGGTGGTCTTTTAGCTGATTTCTTTGAAAGTTATAGGTGCGAATTTTTTGGGCTCTTTCGACTTGACTGGCTTGTTTTTTCCTTAATTTTTCAGTTGTCTGGGACTTTTCTTCTTGGCGAAACTGAAGAAGCTTGGCCTGAAGGATTTTAAGAGCGTTTTCCCGATTCCTTAATTGGTCTCGTTCGCTTTGACAAGTGACGGTTAAACCAGTGGGAAGATGAATGATCCGAACCGCCGTTTGTCTTTTGTTAACATTTTGACCCCCTGGCCCAGATGACTTGTAAAAAGTAACCTTGAGATCAGCCGGGCCAAACTGAATTTTCTGACTTTTGTCTTCTGGAAGAACAGCGACGCTGATAGTTGAGGTGTGGATCCGTCCACTCTTTTCTGTTTTCGGAATGCGCTGCACCCGATGTACCCCTCCTTCATATTTCATCATCGGCCAAACATTTTCTCCTTGGAGAAAAAAGACTGCTTTTTTATAGCCTCCGAGGTCAGTGAGATGGAGGTCAAGGATCTTTTCTTTCCATAATTGTTGCTGGGCAAAACGCTGGTAGGCAAAAAAAAGATCTTTAGCGAAAAGAGCGGCTTCTTCGCCGCCAGTTCCCGCTCGAATTTCAATGATAACCTGGTGAGGGTCAATCATTTTAAACTTTTCTTTCCCTTTTTAGCTAATCTTTCCTTAAACTTTTGTACTTGTCCCAGACGGTCAACCAGTTTTTCCTGACCAGTGTAGAAAGGATGGCACTGAAAGCAAATTTCCGTATGAATTTCCGGTTTGCTGGAGCCGATGGTGAAAGTATTCCCGCAGTTGCAGTAAACTTTTGCTTTTGGGTGGTATTGAGGATGAATTTTCTCTTTCATAATTCTTAAGAATAACAGATTTTGGAAGAGGAGGCAAGACGGGTTTGATTTTTCCTAGGAAAAATGTTATCTTTAAAAACTGATCGTTAACGGAATTTAGATTTGGTAATTTTTTTAATTTATGGCGAAGAAAAGCATTGTTGATTTGCCGAAAGAAGGGAAAGCTTTTGAGGATCTAGTGGAGGAAATGACTAAAGCCGGGGTCGGTTTCGGCCATCGCACCTCCAAGCTTCATCCGAAAATGGAGCCCTATATTTTGGGAATTAAATCGACTGTCCACATTATCAATCTGGAGAAAACGGTGGAGGAGCTAAGAAAGGCCCTCGCCTTTATTGGAGAGCTCATTCTTCAGAATAAACTTCCCCTCTTGGCGGGAACGAAGGTGCAGTTTCGGGAATTAGTAGAGGAAATAGCCAAAGCTTGCCAGCTGCCTTATGTCAATCAGCGATGGATTGGAGGCACTCTGACCAATTTCTCTGTTATTACAGAGCGCATTAAGCGGCTGGAAAAAATGGAAGAGGAGGAGCAGAAAGGGGAGTGGGAGAAATATTCCAAAAAAGAAAGAATTGCTCTCAATAATGAGCGGAAGAAGCTGGAAGGAAAGTTCGGCGGATTGAGAAAGATGAAAAATTTGCCCGCGGCTGTCTTTATCCTTGATCTTGATAAAAATGCTTTAGCGGCTAGGGAAGCAAGGAAAAAGGGGATTAAAGTTATTGCTTTAGTCGATACCAATATTAATCCAGAATTGGCGGATTATCCTATTCCGGCTAGCGATGATGCTATTTCCTCAGCCAGATTTATTCTTGATCAAGTCCAAAAGACGATTAAAGCGGCTCAAGTCCAAGCGCTGAGCGAAGAAGTTAAAGAGCAAAAAAAGTAGGACTTATGGTCACTATCGAACAAATTAAACAATTAAGAGAAGAAACCGGGGTTTCTCTGGCTCAATGTAAAAAAGCGTTGGAAGAAACTGAGGGAGATTTGGAAAAAGCCAAGGAAGTCCTCCGAAAAACTGGGCAGGAAATTGCCCAGAAAAGATCAGGCCGGGAGACAAAAGCCGGCTTGATAGAAACTTATCTTCACGCCAATCATCGGCTGGGAGTAATGGTCAGTCTTTATTGTGAATCTGATTTTGTAGCTCGTTCTGACGAATTCCAGAAATTAGCTCACGAGCTTTGTCTTCAGATTGCTGCTATGTCTCCGCTTTATCTTCAAGAAGAAGATGTTCCAACCGAGGCAATAGAAAAAGAGAAAGAAGTCTATCGCGAGGCCTTAGGAAAAACAGATAAGCCCAAAGAAGTGGTGGAACAAGTTATTGCTGGGAAATTAAATAAATGGCAGAAAGAAGTAGTCCTTTTGAAGCAGCCTTGGGTAAAAGATTCAGAGAAAACGATGGCCCAATTATTAGAAGAAGCGATTTCAAAATTGAGAGAGAAGATAAAAATTGGAGAATTTGTTCGCTTCGAAATTTAAGATTATGAATGATGTTTTTTTTATCTTTGCTCATATCTTGCTCGCTGCCAGCTTAGTAGGAACGATTACCATTTTGGCGAGAAAAATTCCCCTTTTAATTAATTTCCCCGAGGTCTCTTTTCCTTGGAAGTTCTCTTTTCTTGAGCGGCGGCAGAAGCGAGTTTCCCAAGAGAAAAAGAGGCAGCTCAAGAGGGATTACTGGGATAAATTGTCAAAGTAGCGCCCGGGTAGCTCAATTGGCAGAGCACCGCTTTTGTAAAGCGAAGGTTGGGGGTTCAACTCCTCTCCCGGGCTCTGTTACCTTTTGCTTATGGTTCAACGTTGGCGGCCCGTTATTGGGCTGGAAATCCATGTTCAATTAAAGACGGAATCTAAGATGTTCTGCTCTTGCCGGAATAATCCGGAGGAGACTGTTCCTAATGTTAACGTTTGTGAAGTTTGCTTGGGGCATCCTGGCTCTTTGCCGATTATTAATCAGCAGGCAGTGAGACAAGTGGTGAAGACGGGCTTAGCTCTCCAAGGGAAAATTCCTCAGTGGACAAAGTTTGACCGGAAGAATTATTTTTATCCTGATTTGCCTAAAGGTTATCAAATTTCCCAGTATGATCAGCCGCTGGTTCAAGGGGGATGGTTGGAAATTCCGGGCAAGAAAATTCGTCTGCGGCGGATTCATCTGGAAGAAGACACGGGAAGGCTCCTTCATTTAAAAAAGGAGCAGACAACCCTAGTTGATTTTAATCGGGCGGGGATTCCTTTAATGGAATTGGTGACTGAGCCAGACCTGGAAGGGGGAGAGGATGTTCGGGTGTTTGCTAAGGAGTTTCAGTTAATTCTACGCTCTCTCGAAGTTTCCGAAGCGGATATGGAAAAGGGCCAGATGAGAGTAGAAGTTAACATTTCCTTGGCGAGAGAGGGAGAGAAATTGACTTCTGGGACGAAGGTAGAGGTAAAGAATCTTAATTCTTTCCGGGCGGCTAAGAAAGCGGTAGATAGTGAGATTGTTCGGCAGAAGAGTCTTCTGGAGAAAGGAGAAAAAGTAATTCAAGAAACCAGGGGCTGGGACGGGTCAAAAACTGTTTCTCAAAGAGTAAAGGAAGAGGCGGCTGATTATCGCTACTTCCCCGAGCCCGATCTTCTGGCTTTTGCTTTAGACCCGGCTTGGGTGGAAGAGATTCGCCGGGAAATTCCCGAATTACCCGCCGAGAAGAGGGAAAGATTTGAGAAAGAATATCAGCTTTCTGAAACCGAAGGAGAGACCTTGGTAAGAAATCCTTTCTTGGCTTCTTTTTTTGAGAAAGCGGAGAGTGAGCTGAAGAATTGGGCGCAGATAGAAAAAATTCCTCTGGCCGAGCAGCCTCAATTACAATCACTGCTTATCAATTATCTTTTGACCGACTTTCAAGGAAGGCTGGAAAGCTATTCCGGGGAGGGGGTGCTGGTAACGCCGGAGAATTTTGCCGAATTGATAATTCTCATTTTTCAAAAGAAAATTTCTTCTCCTCTGGCTAAGAGAATTCTCAAAATCATGTTTGAAAAAGGAGCGGATCCTTCTCAAGTGATGGAGGAGAAGAAACTGGGAAAAATTGAAGGGAAAAAAGAAGTGGAGAAATTAGTGCAGGAGGTGATGACGGAGAATGCCTCAGCGGTTGAGGATTATCGTCGGGGGAAAGAGGAAGTGCTCCAGTTTTTGCTTGGCCAATTAATGCGAAAAACCCGGGGACAAATTGACCCCCAGGCAGCGAAAGAAAAACTGCAGCAGTTTCTGCAGTTAGACTAGGACTTTTCTAAAAATTGCTGGATAAGACTTTGAGCTTCGCCTGCTTGCTGAACCCAATGAATATTGGGATTTTTTTTGAACCAAGTTAATTGCCGCTTGGCGAATTTTTCTACGGCTCGCTGAAGTTTTTTCTTCATTTCCCCTTCCGTTTCCTTCCCTTGGAGATAGGAGCTTACCCATTGGTATTCCAGGCCGAATTCTTCTAATCTTTTCCAGGAAAGGCCTTGGCGGTGAAGGTTGGCTACTTCTTCAACTATTCCTTGGTGGAAGAGCTTTTCCTGACGTTGGGCAATTTGCTCTTTTAATTGGGGAAAAGGAACTTGCAAACCGAGAATCAGGGTTTGAAAGCGGGGATAGCTTTCCCGAGGAGGGACTCTTCCTAACTGGGAGGCGATTTCAATCGCTCGAATAATTCTCCTTTTGTTTGTTTTTTCTGCTTTCTGGAAGTAAAGAGGATCAAGGTCTGCCAGAACCTTCAAGAGTTTTTCTAGAGGCTGCCTGACGAGCTTTTTTCGGAGATCGGGATCAGCTTTGGCCCAAGGAAATTGCCAGCCTTTAATGACGGCATCAAGATAAAAGGGAGAGCCACCGATGAGAAAGGGAAGGTGGTTTCTTTGGAGAATTGCTTCAATGGCCTGATAAGCTTTTTCTTGATATTGGACGACATCGAATTGTTCTTTTGGCGAGACAATGCCCAGGAGATAATGGGGGATGCCCTCCATTTCCCCGGCGGTTATTTTTCCGGTCCCGATATCCAATCCTTGATAAATCTGCCGGGAATCGGCGGAGACGATCTCTCCCTGAAATCGTCTGGCTAATTTGACTGCCAATCGGCTTTTGCCAGCGGCAGTCGGGCCGAGGAGAACCACTAATTTGCGGTCTAGGTTTATTAGGGGTGAAGAATTTTTCCTTCTAGCTGCCATGGGCTAATTTTTTCAATCTTAGTTTTAATTTTTTGTCCGACTAGCCTTGATTGGCTTTCTCCAGGGATCTTTACCGTTTTATATGAAAAAGATCTTCCTAGGAGGAAATTCTTTTGGGAATTTACTTTTTCTATCAGTACTGGAATACTTTGCTGAAGATATCTTTGATTGTTTTCTAGAGCGGTTCGGCGAAGAACTTCCGTCAGCTTTTTTCTTCTTCTTTCTTTTTCCGCGGTCTCTATCTGGCCTTTGAAAAGAAGAGCGGCTGTTTGAGGACGAGGGGAGAAGGAGGCAATATGGGCGGCCGCGAATTTTAGTTTTTGAAATACTTGGACAGTGCGTTGAAAAGCGGTTTTCGTTTCCCCGGGGAAGCCGACAATAATATCAGTCGAGATAGCCGGATATTTTTCTAATCCGCTTCGGAATTGCTGAAAAGCCTCCCTGATTTTTTCTACCAGAGAAATATATTCTTCCACCGAGTAACGTCGGTTCATCTTTTTTAAAACTTGGTTATCTCCGGACTGGAGGGGAAGATTCAAGTAAGGGGCTAATTTTTTTGATTGGGCAAGAGTACCAATCAGATCATCAGTGAAATCGCTGGGATAAGGCGAGATAAAGTAAAGCCAAAAGGACCCTTTGACTTTTTCAATGAGTTGTAAAAGTTGAGAGAAATTAACCGGTTGGGAATTGAAAGTTGATGAGTAATGGTTAACATTTTGTCCTAGGAGCCATATTTCTTGGTAATCATTTTCAGCTAAGGACTGAATTTCTTCCAGGATGTCTTCTGCTGGCCGGTGGTATTCCCGGTGCCGGGTGGAGGGAACAACGCAGTAGGTGCATTGGTAGTTGCAACCGGTCATAATGGGGACAAAAGCGGTGAAAGGGGACTGGTAGGTAGGTTTGATTTGAAGATAGTGATTAACAGGAAAATTCTTTTCTGGAAAACCTAATTTTTCCGGCCAGAGGGGAAGAAATTGAGTATCTAGAATGAAGTCAAAGGCAGGGCGGAGTTTTCTCCTATCTGATGGAAGAAGGCAACCGGTGAGAATGCTCCGAAAGCGGGGATCGGCTTTCTTCCGCTGGCGGATTTTCGGGATTAGTCCGTAAACTCGGTCTACGGCTGATTGTCTCACGGAGCACATATTGACAATAAGCAAATCAGCTTCATCAAAAGTTGAAGCTGGTTTGTATCCTAAGGTCTTAAGCACAGTAATCATTCTTTCTGTATCGGCATAATTCATTTGGCAGCCAAAAACAACGAAAAAGTATTTCATCCTTTCATTTTTTCTTTTGGATTAAGGCTTTCATTGTTTTCTGAAGTTCATCGAAGGAGACTTTCGCCAATTTCTTTTTACCTCTTTGGCGAATAGTGAGGATCTGACTCTTTACTTCTTTTTCGCCAATAACGACTAAGTAGGGAATCTTTTTTAATTCTCCCTCGCGAATTCTCTTGCTAACTGTTTCCTCCTTATCGTTTAACTGGCAGCGAAAACCCTGGGCCGTAAATTGGGAAGATATCTTTCCTGCTTCTTTTTTGTACTTCTTGCTTACCGGAAGAATCACCAACTGGGTAGGAGCTAGCCAAAAGGGGAGATCGCCAGCGCAGTTTTCCAAAAGAATACTTAGGAATCTTTCAATGCTGCCCAATAGGGCTCGGTGAATCATAATTGGTCTTTCCTTTTCTCCTCGGGCGTTAATAAAAGAGAGATCAAATTTTTCCGGGAGATTGAAATCTACTTGGATGGTGGAACACTGCCAAGGGCGGCCGATAGAATCTTTTATTTTGATATCTATCTTCGGTCCGTAAAATACTCCTCCCTCCTGATCAAGCAAATAATTAATTTTCATTGCCTCTAAAGCTTTCTTCAAGGCACCAGTTGCCAATTCCCAGGATTCTTCGCTCCCAATATACTTGGCCGGCCGGTTAGAAAGGTAAATATCATATTTCCGGAAGCCGAAAGTTTGAAGAATTTTGATGGCAAAGCGGAGGACTTGTTTTAGTTCTGCTTCTAATTGGTCAGCCCGGCACCAGATATGGGCGTCGTCTTGAGTGAATCCCCGAACCCGTGTCAGTCCGTGCAGGGTCCCGGATTTTTCATAACGGTAAACGGTGCCTAATTCGGTGTAGCGAAGGGGAAGGTCGCGGTAACTCCTAGTTTGGCTCTGATAGATGAGGATATGGAAGGGGCAGTTCATCGGTTTTAACTGATAATCTTCCTTCTCTTTCTGCTTTTTCTCGGCGAGGTGCAGAGGGGGGAACATACTCTCTTGATAAAAATTGGTATGACCGGAAGTTTCCCAGAGATTTATCTTGGCGATATGGGGGGTGCCGACTAATTGATAGCCATTTTTGAGGTATTCGTCAAGGACATAATTTTCCACTATTCTTTTTAGAATTGCCCCGGCCGGGTGCCAGAGGATAAGGCCGGGACCGATTTTAGGATCGATGTGGAAAAGATCTAATTGGGAGCCTAATTGGCGATGATCTCTTTTTTGAGCTTCTTCCAATTGATGAAGATAGCTTTTCAATTCCTTAGTGGTGGAAAAAGCCAGGCCGTAGACTCTCTGGAGCATGGGGTTCTTTTCGTCTCCTTTCCAGTAGGCTCCGGCCAGCCGGCTCAACTTAAAGGAAGAGGGGTCAATTTCCTCGGTTGAGGAAATATGTGGTCCCCGACAGAGATCGGTGAAATCTCCGCTCCGGTAAAGACTAACTTTATCTCCGGGGAGATCTTGGAGGATTTCTAATTTATAAGGCTGATTCTGTAGAATAGAAGCGGCTTCCTTTTTAGAAACAGTTTTTTTCTGAAAAGCAGTCTTCTCTTTTATAATCTCCCGCATTCTTTTTTCAATTTTTGGCAAGTCGTCCGGAGTCAGCTTCTGGTCCAAGTCAAAATCATAGTAAAAGCCGTTTTCTATCGCCGGTCCCATGCCTAATTTGGCCTCTGGATAAAGACTCATAACGGCCATGGCCAGAATATGGGCGAGAGAATGACGGCTGATTTCTATTTTATTTTCTTTTTTATTCATAGTCTTCTTGAGAAATAATTTCTTCAGCTGAATCACAGATTAACTTTAGTTGATTGTCTCGATGATTAACTTGTCCCTGGATGATGAGAATTTTGTTTTCTTTAAAAAGGGAAGGGTACTGCTCGAGAGTGTTGGGGAAAACAATTACTTCAATGCGGCCGCTTTGATCTTCTAGTTCGGCAAAAAGCATTCGCTGCTGGTTCCGGGTGAGAATTTTTGTGATCCGGGTAATAATCCCGCCAATCCGGACCCGGCCTCTTTTCCAAGAGCCGGTGATTATCTCTCGAATGGGCGTTGTCTCTTGGCGGAGAGCTTTCTTAAATTCATCCAGGGGGTGAGCGCTGACATAGAGACCGAGAAGCTTCTTTTCCCACTCGAGCTTAGTCTTCAGGGAAGCGTTCTCTCCATTTGGTAGATGGAGGCGGGGCTTAGAGCCGGGTGCTTGAAAAAGGCTTTGCTGGTGAGACTTTTTCTGTTCGCGAAGATCATGAAGAAAGGCAAGAATGCGCGCCACATTATTGATAATTTTTTCCCGTTCAATTAATTGATCGAAGGTTCCAGCTTCGGCTAAACTTTCCAGGGTTTTCTTTTCCAAATTAAAGGAAGCGGTACGCTCAAGAAAGTCTTCAAATGATTTAAAAAGACCATGCTCTTTTCTTTCTTGGATGATGTCAGCAACAATTTTCTGCCCGACATTTTTAATAGCGGAAAGGCCGAAGCGGATTTTCTTTTCTTGAGGGACAACGGAAAAATTGCGGAAACTCTGATTAATATCTGGCGGGAGGACAGAAATTTTCATTGTTTCGCATTCTCGGATCAGGAAAGAAATTTTGTCATTATCGCCCTGATGGGAAGTCAAAAGAGCGGCCATGAATTCCAGGGGATAATTCGCTTTGAGATAAGCTGTTTGATAGGCAATAGTGGCGTAAGAAGAGGCGTGAGCAAGATTGAAGCTGTAACGCGCAAAAGGGATAATCCATTCCCAGATTTTTTGGGCTACTTCCTCCGGGATATCATTCTTTTGCGCCCCCTTGAGGAATCTGTTTTTCTGGCTGATCAAGAGCTTCTTTATCTTTTTGCCCATGGCTTTTCTTAGGACATCTGCTTCGGAAAGGCTAAAGCCGGCCAGGTCGTGAGCAATCTGCATAATCTGCTCCTGGTAAACAGCGATACCGTAGGTCTTTTCTAGGATAGGTTTTAGTTTTGGATGAAGGTAGAGAGGTTTTTCTTTGTTCTGCTTACGCTTGATGTATTGAGGAATAAACTGCATTGGTCCTGGGCGATAGAGGGCAACTATAGCAATGATGTCTTCAAATTTGGTCGGCTTTAGCTGCTGAAGATAAGTTTTCATCCCGTTGCTTTCTAATTGGAAAACCCCGGTTGTTTTTCCCTCTTGAAGAAGGCGGTAAGTTTTTTTATCATTGAGGGGAATTTTTTCAATGTCAATATTTTTCTTCTGGATAGCGTAGATATAATGAAGAGCGTCTTCAATGATGGTTAGGTTTTTTAGGCCCAGGAAATCCATTTTCAAAAGGCCGAGAGCGGCAATAGAGTCCATTTCGTACTGGGTAATAATTTCTTCTTTGTCTTGGGGAGGATGCTGGAGAGGAATTATCTTCGTCAGAGAGGCGTCAGAGATAACGACTCCGCAGGCGTGGGTAGAAACATGGCGGGCCGTTCCTTCTAGTTTTTGAGCTAGATCAATTAGCCGATGGACTTTTTCTTCTTCTTCGTAGCGCCGTCTTAATTCCCCAACGCTTTTTAGGGATTCTTGAAGGGAAAGATTCATTGGAATGGCTTTGGCGATTTCGTCGCAGAAGAGGTAGGGATAATGAAGGACTCTTCCTACATCCCGGATTGCCCCTCGGGCAGCCATGGTGCCGAAGGTAATAATCTGGGCAACATGGTCGGCTCCGTACTTCCGGGCAACGTATTTCAGAACTTCATCCCGGCGGCGGTCGGTGAAATCCAAATCAATATCCGGCATGGAAATGCGGCCCGGATTCAGAAATCTTTCAAAAAGAAGATTATATTTCAGAGGGTCAATGGAAGTAATGCCCAGCAGATAAGAAACCAGGGAGCCGGGGGCGCTTCCTCTGCCGGGGCCAACGACAATATGCTGTTCTTTGGCCCAGCGGACAAAATCTTGGACAATAAGGAAGTAGGAAGCGAAATTCATCTGTTTGATGACGGCTAACTCATGCTGGAGACGGTTCTCTATCGCCTGGTTGGCCTGACCATACCTTCCTTTAATTCCTTTTTGGCAAAGGTCAGTCAAATATTCATCAGCCGCTTGACCGCTGGGAACGGGAAAAGAGGGAAGTTTAATTTTTCCCAGCTCTAGGTTAACCTGGCAACGGTCGGCGATACGATTGGTGTTCTCAATTGCTTCTGGGGTTTCTTTTAAGAGGGAAATCATCTCTTGAGGGGAGCGGAGAGAAAAATCCTCTCCGAGCATAGTGCGGCGATCAGGAGTGTCAATATTCTGCTTGGTATTAATGAGCATGAGGATGTCTTGGGCCTCAGCGTCTCCCGGCTTTAAATAGTGGACGTCGTTGGTGGCAACTAAGGGCAGGCCTAATTCTTTAGAAAAAGCGATTAGGGTCTGGTTAACCTCTCTTTGATGCTCAAGACGGAGATGAGGTTGAATTTCCAGATAGAAATTATCCGGACCAAAGATTTCCTGGTAATGTCTAGCTGTTTTTTTGGCTTCTTCCAGACGATGAGCGAGGATTAATCGGGGAATCTTCCCTTGAAGGCAGCCGGAAAGAGCAATTAAGCCCGAGTGATGTTGGGCTAGAAGTTCTTCGTCTACTCGGGGATGGTAATAGAATCCTTCTAAATTAGCTTTGGTGACTAACTGGACTAAATTCTGATAACCAGTATTGTCTTTAGCCAGAAGGGTGAGGTGATAAGCTTTTTTGTCAGCCACCGGTTCCTTTTGGTCTAGGCGGCGGGGAGCAACATAAACTTCACAGCCGAAGATGGGTTTAATATCTTTCTGCCGCGCTTTTTGGTAAAATTCAATAAGACCATAGAGGTTTCCATGGTCGGTTAGAGCGATGGTGTCCATTCCTAAGCTCTTGGCCTGATCTAAGAGTTCGCCGATTTTTGGCAGACCATCAAGAAGACTGTAGTGAGAATGAACGTGCAGGTGGGTGAACCGTTCCTTCATTTTACTAATTCCTGATAGCGGGCGCCTTCGAGAATCAATCCGTTTTCCAGAGAAGCCTGGCGAAGAATGAGGTAATTTTTAATAGAGATATTTGTTAGATTAGCTGTTCCGAGGATTAAAGCCTGGACGAGATCAACGGAGCCGCTAACGCTTGCCTTTTCCAGATAGAGTGATCCATTAAGAATAATGCCCCGGAGGTAGAGGTTTCCACGGATTATCAGCCCCTCGTAATTGGCGTCTTCAATCTTTATTCCCTGCAGGTTCAGATCTCCTCCAATCTGGGCTTTAGCCAAACTGATGAAGCCGCTATTAGTCAGCTGCTGGCCGTTGAGATTTCCTTTAATCTGGGCGCCGACTAAATTAATTACTCCCCGAACTACTGTCTGCTGGAGATTAAAGGACCCTCGGACAATACTCCCTTCCAGATAGAGAGCTCCTTTGATAATTGCTTCTTGCAGGTTAAGATCTCCATTAATGACTACTTCTCGGAAAGAAGCGGGGCCAAGAATGGTTGCTCCCTGGAAATTAACACTGGTTCCGATCTTTCGATTAGCAAGATGCACCGAAGGAATAATCCGTTGGGAGAAATCAGCTGGCTGCCCAGTAGCTTCGGCTTTTCTAATAATTGTTTCTATTGCTCCTGGGGAAACAACTTTTTGAGGATCAAGTTCGGTTTGAATAGGAGCCACTTTCATTTTTTATTTAAAACTCTTAATTTTTAAAACTCTTAATTTTTAAAACTCTTAATGTATAATGGGAAGAGAAGAACCTGAATTATTATAACCCTGTTTACAGGCTTTTAAGAACCCTACGGGTTATTATAATCCAGTTTACAAGATTTTACAAATATTTATGGAACCCGATTTACGTTTAGAAAAACGTTTATGGCGCCAGGGATATCAAAGAGTGGTGGGCATTGATGAAGTTGGCCGAGGGGCTCTCGCTGGCCCGGTAACTGTTGTCGGGGTGCTCCTTCAACCCGGGCTGGAAAGAATTCCTCAGGAACTAAAAGGAGTACGAGATTCTAAAAAATTATCCGCTCGGCAAAGAGAGGCTATTTACTTGCCATTAACTCGGGCTGATTATCTCTCTTGGGCTGCGGCTTCTTCTTCTGCCGGAGTAGTAGATAAGGCAGGAATTGTGAAAGCGATTGAGCAGGCGATAAAGCAAGTGGTGCGAAAATTATCTCCGGTTGACTTTTTAATTTTGGACGGCCAACTATCGCTTTCTTGGCCTCTGGAACAATATTCTTTAGAAAAGGCGGATCAGAAAATTTTCTCTGTTGCGGCCGCTTCTATTATTGCCAAAGTAAGGCGCGACCGGTGGATGGTCCATTATCACTCTCTCTACCCACGGTACAATTTTCAGCAGCATAAAGGATATGGGACGAGAGAGCACTGCCAAGCCCTGGCGACTCTCGGTTTCTCTCCCGTGCACCGGAAAACTTTTCGAGTCTCTTGGCAAAAAGGATAATTTTTGTTAAAGTAGAAAAGGCCTTCTAATTATTATGGCTGTTCCCAAACAAAAACATACCAAATCAAGACGGGATCGAAGAAGAGTGAATCTTCGTCTTTCTTCTCCGAAGCTAGTTGTCTGTTCCCAATGCGGGAAATTAAAATTGCCTCATGCTCTTTGTTCTTACTGCGGCTACTATGAAGGCCGGGAAGTAATTGACGTCCTGAAAGAGTTGGGGAAGAAGGAAAAAAAGAAAAGGGCTAAGGAAATAAAGCGTCAACCTAAGGCAAAGGAAGAAGATTTAAGTCCAGAAAAACTTTCTCGTTAAAAATTAGAGGAAGCCCTCTAATTATTTTGATAATTCAATAGAAAAATTATTCAGAAATAGAAGAAGCCTTCTAATTATTATCCTAATAATTTTATTATCCTAATAATTCGGAAGAAGCCTTTTATTATCCTAATAATTCAATTGTAATGTCTCGTCATCAATTGCGTTTGCTGGCAGTCCAGATCTTGTATGAGTGGGATTTTTACCACCGGGACGCTGAACGATTCGGGAGAATCATTTCCCGCCAGACAGCCGCTTATGATTTAGAAACGGGAGATCAGCAATTTCTTCAGACCCTTCTTTTGGGAGTGAGGAATCATTTTTCCTCCATCGATAAGGTTCTTCAGCAAGCAGCTCCCCAGTGGTCGATTGAGCGGATGAGCTTAGTGGATCGTAACATTCTTCGCTTGGGGCTTTATGAACTTTTATATCATAATGTTCCTCCCAAGGTAGCGATTAATGAGGCGATAGAGCTGGGGAAAGATTTCAGCGGAGAAACGGCCGGGAAATTTATCAACGGGGTGCTGGGAACGGTTTATGAAGAGGCGAAGAAGGTGAAAAAAGAAAAGGAATGAAAGAAGTTAAGTTATTTTTTGAAAAAGAAAAATTCCCGGAATTAGAGAGGAAGCTAGAGATAAAGTTTCGCCACCCGGAGCTGTTAATCCAGGCTTTTGTTCATTCTTCTTTTTTAAATGAGCATCCAGATTTTCCCTTAGAGGATAATGAAAGATTGGAATTTCTTGGGGATGCAGTCTTGGAATTGGTGGTGAGTGAGCATCTTTACCATCACCATCAGCAACAGGAAGGGTGGCTGACCAAGTGGCGGGCGGCTTTAGTCAATACTCAGTCGCTGGCCGAAATAGCTGAGAAACTGGATTTTGATTCCTGGCTTTTGTTTTCCCAAGGAGAAAGGAGGAATAATCATCGGGCGAGAAAACACCGCTTGGCTAATACTTTGGAAGCTTTTATTGGCGCTCTTTATCTTGACCGAGGATTGGAAGTTGTCAGAAAATTTGTTTATGATAAGCTTCTAAAGAATCTTCCTCAAATAATTGCCTCTGGCGCTTTCCAAGATGCAAAAACTATTTTTCAGGAAAAAACCCAAGAAGAGACAGGCACCACCCCCCGCTATGAGGTTTTGTTAGAGTCCGGCCCAGATCACGCTAAACGATTTCAGGTTGGGGTTTTCTTAGAAGATGTTCTTATCGCTCAGGGCCGGGGAAATTCCAAACAGCAAGCCGAGGAAGAAGCAGCCAGCCAGGCATTGATAAAAAAAGCGGCTAACCAAGCCTTAATTAAGAAAAAGCGGCTAACCAAGCCTTAATTAATCATGTTAAGAATTCGCTTTCAAAGAATCGGTAAAAAGAATCAGCCTTTCTTAAAGTTGGTAGTGGTTGATAGAAATTCTCCCCCTAAAGGGGGAAGATTTGAAAAAGTAGGCTGGTTGAACCCCCTAACTAAAGAAAAGGGATTAAAGGCCGAGAGAGTTAAATATTGGCTATCGGTTGGAGCACAGCCAACAGACCGAGTTTACAACTGGCTTCTTGACGAAGGGATTTTGTCCGGAGGAAAAAGAGCCGTTCATGCTCGAAAGAAGAGTCAGTCAGAAGAGTCAGAAACTACTCCGGTGCAAGGGGCACCTCCTGTTCCCGCTCCTGCTTCTGCTCCTGCGAAAGAAGAAGGGAAGAAAAAAGAAGAGAAAGCCGAGAAAGGAGGCGAGGAAGTCAAGAAAGGAGAAGAGGAAGTCAAGAAAAAAGGGAAAGAAGCTTAAGAAAAAGGCTCTTGCGATAGGAGGAGTCTTTTCCTCTTGAATTATCAGGATGATAATTAGAAGTCCTCTTCTAGAAAAGAATAAA
>CAZTQU010000002.1:20197-22370 GCA_964615735.1 uncultured Candidatus Saccharibacteria bacterium | reverse complement strand
TTCTCAGAAGTTGGAAATTGTTAAGACCATTCCTCAAGAAGTAACTATTACCGTCACCGCTAGCGGAGGAAGCGCTGGCGACGGCGATACAGGTGAAGGTAGCGCCTGGGGAGGAGCAAATATTCACTTGCCAGTCTGCGATTTTTATAACACCGGCATCCCCATGGAAATGGCGGACAAGAACGCTATTTGGGCTAAAAATGCTTCCTGCGCCTGGAATAATAAATGCCCATTAGGGTACCAGTGTAATTCCAGCTGTGGTTTACTGGGTATTTTCCACTTAGATACAGTAAGTAATTTCAGTATTCAGTCTTTGTGCCTCCCCGCTTTCGCAAACCCTTTTGATCTTTGCATCCAAGGAGACCCGACCGATTTTTCCGTTGCTCCTCCTTGTCCTTTTTCCGGAACCGAAGGAGATGTTTGGGTAAGCCCTAATCCAGCTAGTGGATCTTTAGTAAACTGGAATACAAGGGTAAAGGTGGGCACTAGCATCCAACAATCATTCAATCCCTTCTCTGGTCTTTCTAATCTACAGGAGTTAGTAGACCAAGCTCAAAATCTTGGTATTAGCATTGAGTTAGATGATCCGGGAATTGCTCAGATGCTAGACCAGTCCTTGAAGAATGTTGGCATCACAATTGAAATTGATTCTTTCTCTGATCTTTTAGGATTAACCAAATATTTAAAGCAAATTGGAACTGTGCTCAGTCAAATTCAAATTCCTAACGCCGGCTTTAATATCCAGACCTATAGCGACCAGCCAGGAAGAGTCGGTGCCGGAATTAGCAACGCTGGGTTTTTCCTCCAACTTCCTACTCCCGTTAAAGTATGTCTTGTCGGAGGAACAGCTCAGGGATCATTTATCAGCAATATGTCCGTTCCCGGCGCCCCGGCTTCTAAACCCTCGGTTAAAACCAACGCTGCTAAAGAAATCGGGACAAACAAGGCAACCCTGGGAGGAAAATTAACTGACAAAGGAGGAGCGCCCAGTCCTCTTGTCCGGATAGAATGGGGAACAACTTCTCAATATGGAAACCACCAAGATCATTTCTACGCCACGGTCAAAACATCTATCTGGGGAGACTGGGAAATGCTTATCGAAGGCCTTGCCCCAGGGACAACTTATCATTTCCGAGCAGTGGCAATAAATAATGCAGGCAGTACTTACGGAAATGATTTAACTTTCACCACCCTAGGAACTTCCGCTGGAGACGCTACTGGGACCGGGGGAACTGGAGACACCGGGCCTGGGGGGACTGGAGGAACCGGGACTGGAGGGACTGGGACTGGAGAGACCGGGACTGGAGGGACCGGGACCGGAGGAGGCTGTGGCTGTGGCGGTACCGGTGATGCCGGAATAAATATCTCTCAAGCTACAGTTGTCACCTTAGCCGCTGTCCAGGTAGCTGATCACGAAGCCACCCTTAAAGGTCAGCTTCTAGATCTAGGCAATTGTTGGCCTGACCGAGCAAGTGTTTACTTTGAATGGGGCACTACTTCGGGATATGGAGATAGTCAATTTATTGACGCCGCAGACCGCCCAGGAACTTTTTCTCTACCTCTCAGCAATTTACTCTCAGGAACAACTTACTATTTCCGGATGAGAGCAAGCAACTGTGCCGGAGCTACTTACGGTCAAAGTCGCAGCTTTACCACCAGCGGGAAAAGCATTCCCGGAGCAGCAGAAAGGGCTATAATTACTACTCAGCCCATTAGCAATATTACTAGTTCCGAAGCCACTCTTAACGGCAAGATAGAAAGTCTGGGTATTTGGACTTCAGGAATGGTTTACTTCGATTGGCAAAGATCAGGCACTACCTGCAGCGCCAATAGTCCATTTGTTACTGTTGTCTATCAGCCTCAATCCGTGCACTTCGACCTCCATCATCTTTCTCCAAACACTACCTATCAAGTAAGAATAAAAGTAGCCGGATCTCATCCTGGAGAATGGGTCTACGGAAGTTACGTTACCTTTACTACCAAGAGTCAATAAAAGTTGCCTACTGTAAAATCTCCTCGCTTCTTCAGGGGCAATAAGGAGCTCGAGATTGATAAAATCTCGGGCTTCTGTTATCATTGGAGTAAATGAGGAAAGGTGTTAGTTTATTCATCGGCCGAATCATAGCTGCTATTCTGGGTCTTTATCTAGCAGTAACTTTTATTCCTCAAGTAA
>CAZTQU010000002.1:0-20097 GCA_964615735.1 uncultured Candidatus Saccharibacteria bacterium | reverse complement strand
TTGCTCAAATTATCATTGCTGTCATTCTCTCCATTCTTATCCTTCTGCAGCAGCGAGGGACAGCTCTTGGCTCCGCTTTCGGCGGAAGCGGAGAAAGTTATCTCAGCCGAAGAGGAATAGAGAAAAAAATCTTCTTGCTAACTATTATTTTTGCTGTCCTTTTAGTTCTTTCTTCAATAACTAATCTTCTCTACCGATGACTCCTTGGCATCAAAGAGTTTTTTCTTTGTCTCACCAACGGAGGGTTTTCTCTCATTTTTCGAAGGGGGAGAAGATAGCTCTTGCTATCTTTATCTTCTTAGGATTATCTTCTGGACTCCTCTTAATCTTGGTTGATTATCCATCCCAGACATTATTGCCGGCTTCTGGCGGAACTTATCGAGAAGGAGTGGTTGGACAGCCGGCCTTTGTTAATCCTCTTTACGCTGTTTTGAATGATCCGGATCGCGACCTTGTTGCTTTGATTTTCTCCGGTTTAATGAAATACGATCAGAAAGGAAAAATTGTCCCTGACTTAGCTCAAGAATATACAGTAACAGAAGAAGGAAAGGTTTATGAATTTACTCTCCGAGAAGAGCTCCACTGGCAAGACGGCCAACCACTGACGGCTGACGATATTGTCTTTACCGTCACAACCATTCAGAATCCTGCCAGTCAAAGCCCTTTGCGGTCTGGTTGGTTTAATATCAAAGCCGAAAAATTGTCTGACCGAAAAGTCCGTTTTACTTTAAGTCAACCCTACCCTAATTTTCTAGAAACAGCCGTTACCAAAATTATCCCCCAACATATTTGGCAAGCAACGCCGGTCCGCAGTCTTGCTTTGGCTACTTCTTCCCCTTCTCTTATTATCGGCTCTGGACCTTTCCAATTTGAAAGGATGGAAAGCGATCGTGGTCAAGTAAAAGCCCTTTATCTTCAGGCTAATCCCTACTATTATCTTCCGAACCGGCCCTACTTATCTCATCTTTCCTTCTACTACTTTGCTGACGAATCGTCTTTGGTGAAAGCAGCTCAATCAGGAACGATCGACGGCTTCCTCCTGGAATCATCCTCCATGTTGGAGAATCAAAAAGATTTCCAGCCTCACCAGTTAGAAATTCCTCAATACTTCGCTGTTTTCTTTAACCCTGACCAGTCTAATCTTTTAGCTCAAACCAGCATTCGACAAGCTTTGAATTACGGGATTGATCGACAAGCAATTATTGATCAAATATTCCATGGCCAAGCGGAAATAGTTGATTCTCCTCTTCTCTCCAGTTTCTACTATTCTTTTGCCTCCCCTTCCGCTCCTTATAATTATGACTCTGCTAAGGCTCAAGAAATCTTCGAAGGTTTAGGATTCAAACAAGAGGAGAACTTGGGTTATCGGAAAAAAACTGTTGTCCAGGAAACCTCCCCCCTCTTTCAGTCTGATCTTCAGCAAGAAAGCCGGGGAGAAGAAGTGAGGGAACTACAAAACTGTCTAGCCCAGTTTTCTGATATTTATCCCTCAGGAAAAGTAACTGGCTACTTTGGCCCCGAGACAAAAGCAGCGGTTATTAAGTTTCAAGAAAAATATGCGGAAGATATTCTTGCCCCTTGGGGCTTTAGTCGAGGGACAGGATTAGTCAGCCGCACCACTAGAAAAAAACTGAACGAAATCTGCGGCCCAGAACAGCCGGCTCAAGTCTTCCCCCTAGAATTCACCCTTACTACTGTTGATCAGCCCCAATTAAAAGCTGTTGCTTACTTGCTGCAGAAACAATGGGCAGAAATTGGTGTCCAGGTCTCCTTAAAAATAGAACCGACTTCTATTTTAGAAAGCGAAATTATCAATCCTCGACAGTATGAAGCCCTTCTTTTTGGCGAAACACTCACCATGCAGCCTGATCTCTTCCCCTTTTGGCATTCCAGTAAAAGGATGGGTCCCGGGCTTAATCTTGCCCTTTACCATAATTCGGAGGCAGATGAGCTTCTGGAAGAAGCAAGATCAAGCGCTGATCCGGAAATTATTTCTTCTGCTTATGAAGAATTTCAAAACATTCTCCTCAACGACTCCCCAGCCGTTTTCCTCTATCGTCCCTTTTACTTGTATTATCTCTCTCCCCGAATTAAAATTAATTATCCACCGGTAAAAATTGCTGAGCCTTCTCAACGATTTGCGGAAGCAGAAAATTGGTATCGAAAAACAAAGTAAACAATATAAAAAGCCGAGATGGCGAAACTGGTAAACGCGGCAGCCCCAGGAGCTGTAGGACGCAAGTCCTTGTGGGTTCGACTCCCACTCTCGGCACTTCAAATATTAACCTTCTTAATTAAATGGAATCATCTGACCTAAAAATCATTCCCCTAGGAGGACTGGGGGAGGTGGGGCGGAATATGACCCTCCTGGAATGGGGAGGGAAAATTCTGGTTATTGATGCTGGCTTAAGCTTCCCAGAAGAAGATACGCCGGGCATTGACTACATTATTCCCAATACCAACTACCTTCAAAAAAGGAAAGCGGATATTGTAGGAGTCGTTTTTACTCATGGACACTATGATCACATTGGAGCTGTGCCTTACATTCTGGACCGCATCGGCAACCCAAAGATGTTTGCTTCTGACATCACCCGGGAAATTATCATTCGCCGAGAAAGCGAATTCCCTCATCAATCAGTGCCTAATATCAGAGTTATTAAAGACGGAAGTCGTCTTAACTTAAAACCCTTTACCGTCTCCTTTTTCCACCAGAATCATAATATTCCTGGAAATTTAGGATTAGTTATCGATACTCCGGTAGGAAAAATTGTCCACACTTCTGACTTTAAGTTTGACCTTAGTCCAGTCAATGATCAGCCCACCAATTTCAAAAAGCTGGAGGCTATCGGTCAGCAGGGTATTCTTCTTCTGATGTCTGACTCGACTGATGCCGAAGAACCAGGACATTCTTTGTCCGAAAAGATCATCAACGAAAATCTACGGAAGATTATCTTCTCAGCCAAAAAGAAAGTAGTTATCGCCACCTTCGCCTCTCTTATCAACCGCATGCAGCAAATTATCTCTTCTTCGGAAGAAGCCGGAAGAAAAGTTGTCCTTCGAGGACGATCGATCAGGAATAACGTCGAAATCGCTCAATCTTTAGGATATATCAAGGTAAAACGTCAGACTATTATTCCTCCGGAAAAAGCCAAACTTTATGACTCTTCCCGTCTTACTATTCTCTGTACCGGCACTCAAGCTGAAGAACGGTCAGCTCTGATTAAAATTGCTAGTGGAGAAGATCCTTTTATCAAAGCAAATCCCGGAGATCGAGTTGTTTTCTCTTCCTCGGTTATTCCAGGTAATGAGAGGTCAGTACAGCTCTTGAAAGACCAATTTTACTTCAAAAGACTAGATGTTGTCCATTACAATATGATGGACATTCATGCCGGAGGGCACGCTCATCAAGAAGAACTAAAGCAGATGATTCAGTTAATAAAACCTAAGTTTTTTATGCCGGTGCATGGCTACTATTCCATGCTTATGAGCCATCAAAATTTGGCTCTGGAAGAAGGAATAGCTAAAAAAAACATCATTGTCACTGAAAACGGTCAAGTGATTGAATTAAGTGCGAGCCGCTTTCGATCGGCCAAAGAAAAAGTCCCCGCTAACTACATTCTCGTTGACGGCCTCGGCGTAGGAGATATTGGAGAAGTTGTCCTCCGGGATCGCAAGAATCTTTCCCGAGACGGAATGTTTATTGTTGTTATGGCCATTAATCATAGAACTGGGGAGATTCAGCATTCTCCAGACATTATTTCTCGCGGTTTTGTCTACCTTCGACGCTCCCAGAAACTATTAGGAGAAACCCGTCAGGAAGTAGTAAGAATTATTCAACAATGTCTGGGAAAGAAAAATTTCTTTGATGCCGACTACATCAAAAGCAGCGTTAAAGAACAAATCGGAGAATTTCTATTCCGAAGAACAAAACGCCGACCAATTGTTATCCCGGTAGTTATTAAGTTATAAAAGGATTGTGAGAGTTTTTTCGGGCATTCGCCCCAGTGGACATCTCCATCTCGGAAATTACTTTGGTGCCATTCAATCTTGGCTTAATCTCCAAGAAAAAAATGACTGTTTTTTCTGCATTGCTGACCTCCATGCGATTACCACCCCTTATGATCCGGAAAGATTAAAAGAATACACCCTCCAAACGGCCATTGATTATTTGAGCCTGGGTATTAATCCCCAGCAGTCGGCGCTTTTTGTCCAATCAACTATCCCCCAACATACAGAGCTCGCCTGGGTTCTAGCCATTGTCGCCTCCATCAGCGAACTTAACCGGATGACCCAATACAAGGCAAAAGTGAAAGAATTAGGTTCCTCTTCCGCCAACGCCGCTTTGCTGGAATATCCTCTGCTCATGGCGGCTGATATTCTTCTTTACCAAACAAATCTTGTCCCCGTTGGCAAGGATCAAAAACAACACGTTGAATTAACTCGAGCCTTAGCCCGCCGTTTTAATCAGCGCTTCGGCCAAACTTTTACTCTCCCTGAAACAATGATGGCTAAACAAGGATTTAATATTAAGGCTCTCCAGAACCCAGAAAAGAAAATGTCAAAGACCAGTTCAGCCAAAGATTGTCTTTTCCTAAACGATTCTCCTCAAGAAATCCAAAAGAAAATTCAAGCCGCCGTTACCGATCCGGGAAAAGAGATAAAATATGATCCGGAAAAGAAACCGGGGATTTCCAACCTCATTAATATTTATGCCCTTCTCCAGAAGATCCCCGCTCAAAAAGTAGAGCGCCTCTTTGCCCAGCAGAGTTACCGAGAATTCAAAGAAGCCGTCAGCAAGGAGGTGGTAAAAGTTTTAGAGGAGTTCCAGGTCAAACAGGAGCAATGGCTCAGCCATCCTTCTTGGGTAGAGAAAGTTTTGGAAGAAGGCCGAGAGCAAGCAGAAGTTGTTGCCCGAGAAACAATGCAAAAAGTCAGAAAAAGAATAGGCCTCTTTTCTAATTGACCTTTAAAAGTTTTTTCGTTATAATCTAGCAAGGCAAAGAAAATTAATATTTATACCTTCTATCGTGACCCCTTATCGTTTAACCTATCTTCTTTCTCCCAAATTGGAAAAAGATGAAGCAATAGAAACAAATCAAAAGTTAATTTCTTTCCTGGAGAAAAAAGGAGAAAAAGTAAAAACAGAAAAGGAAATAGCTCAACAAGATTTAGCCTACCCCATCCAGAAAGAAAAGCGGGCTTATTTAGTTGATGTTACTTTCAGTCTTCCCCCGGCTGAATTGCCAGCTTTGAAAAAATATCTAGCAGAAAATGTTAATATTTTGCGGTTTCTTCTCACTAGAGTAGAACATCGAGTTTCTAAAAAGAGGGTTTCTGAAAAAAGGGTTTCTGAAAAAACTCCCTCTCGACTTAAAAAGAGAGAAAAGCCAGAAGAAACAGTAGACGAAAAACTTAACCGCATCTTAGCCTCCTAAAAAATGCCTACTTATAATTTCGATGATAAAAAAAGAGATTTCTCTCTCCTTCCGGAAGGAATCTACGACGCTCAAATTGAAAGAATTGAGGAAAGGACCTCTCGATCAGGAAATAAGTATAAACATCTTACTTTCAGACTTCTGGGGGAAAAAGCCGAAAAAGAAAAAGTCAGCGGACGATTTATTTGGGACAATCTGGTTCTTTTGGAGCAAGTAGAATGGAAAATCCAAAACCTTCTTTACGCTTGCGGCCTTCCTTACGAAGGATCGGTTACCCTTTCCAGTGACTGGCAGGAACTGATAGGAAAAACATTAAAATTAGGCATTGGCACCAGAGAATATCAGAACCAGCAGTATAATGATGTTAAAAACTTCTACGCCGGCACAATTAGAGTGCAGCCTGGCACCCCTCAAGACAACGTAGGCGAAGAAGACATTCCTATTATTGAAGAGAAATCTTCCCCTAAAACCCAGCGAAAGAAAAAAGCTAGCCAATCAAAAAAGCCGGCTCAGAAAAAAGACGGCCTAGAAGAAGAAATTAATATTGACGATATTCCTTTTTAATTACCATGTCTTGTCCCCTTTGTCAAAAAGCAATTGAAGAAATAGATTTTACCGAAGTGAACCTTCTCCGGCCGTTTACCAACGAAATGGGAAAAATAATTTCTCACCGGCGGACACATCTCTGTGCCAAGCACCAAAGAAAGGTTACCCAAGCCATTAAAAAAGCGCGCTACTTAGGTTTGCTTCCTTACGTTGCTGATTAAGGGCTTTTTGGTTGCTACTCTTTCTTCAAAATCTTCGTCCAAATTTCTTTCGCTATCTTGGGATTCTCCCGAAGATAATTCCCTGCTTGTTCTAATCCCTGGCCGATTTTCTCGTTCTCATATTTATACCATGCTCCAGAACGAGTAACGATTTCTTTGTCTAAACCCATAGCAATTAAATCATCTTCCTTAGAAATTCCCCGATTATAATAAATATTAAACTCTACCGTTTTAAACGGAGAAGCAACTTTATTTTTCACCACTTTGGCCCGAATGCGGCTGCCAACAATTTCTTCTCCCCGCCTCAGAGCCGCCCTTCTTCCTAAATTAATCCTCACCGAACTGTAAAACTTCAAAGCTAACCCACCAGAAGTAGTTTCCGGATTTCCGAAAGGAATTCCAATCTTCATCCTTGTTTGGTTAAGGAAGATAATGACTGTTTTTGTCTTGGAGACAATTCCGGACAGTTTGCGAAGAGCCCGGCTCATTAGTCTCGCCTGTAATCCAATTTGCTGGTCCCCCATCTCCCCTTCTATCTCCGCCTGAGGAGCAAGAGCAGCCACCGAATCAACAACGATGGCCCCTACAACTCCCGACCGAACTAAACTTTCAACAATTTGGAGCGCCTCCTCAGCTGAGCTCGGCTGAGCAATAATTAATTTATTAACATCCACTCCGATTCGCCGGGTGTAGTCTAAATCTAAAGCATGTTCCGCATCAATAAAAGCTGCCGTCTTTCCTTGATTTTGGGCTTCTGCCAAAATGTGGAGGGCAAGAGTCGTTTTTCCTGTCGCTTCTTTGCCAAAAATCTCCACTACTCGGCCGAGGGGAATCCCCTCTACTCCTAAAGCTTGATCAAGGGCGGGCGACCCGGTAGGAATAATATCTATCTTCCGCGGCTTCTTTTCTTCCATTTTGATAATAGAACCTTCTCCAAAACGATCCTCTATTTTTTGGAGAACTTCTTCTAAGCGGGAAGGCTCTTTTTCTTTTTTGTTTTTAGTATTCTTCTTGTTCTTCATCATTTTCTTCTTGATAGCCAAAAATTATTTTCCGCGGTTTTGCTCCCCGGGAAGGACCAATCACCCCTTCCGCTTCCAGGTTGTCTAGCAATCTAGCGGCCCGGGCATAGCCGATAGCCAATCTTCTCTGTAAAAGAGAAGCGGAGGCCCTGTTTTCCGCCAAGACCACTTCTTTTGCCTGTTCATAAAGAACATCCTGGCCAGTAGTAGCGGGGAAAAAGCCTTGCTGGGCTTGTTCCATACTCTCCAGAAGAAGTTGCTCTAGAGGAGAAACTTCACGGGGAGCATTATGTTCTTTAATAAAGTTCGTCACCCGGAGGGTCTCCTGCTCGGAAACAAAAGGAGCTTGAATTCTTACCGGCTTCACTTGTTGGGGCGTCAAAAAGAGCATATCTCCTTCTCCCAACAGTTGTTCTGCTCCGGCACCGTCGAGAATGGTCCGGGAGTCCACCTGGGAAGCCACCTGAAAGCTAATTCTACAGCTGATATTCGCCTTAATCAAGCCGGTAATGACTTCTACTGACGGGCGTTGAGTAGCCAATATCAAATGAATACCAACTGCTCTTGACTTCTGGGCCAATCTGACGATAGTTGCTTCAATCTCTCTCCCTTTCACCGACATAAGGTCGGCCAGCTCATCAATCACCAAAACGATGAAGGGCATTGGTTCTAATTCCGGCCGAGTGCGGGCCAGATGATGAAACCCCTGGATATCTCGAACATTAAACTTAGCAATTTTTCGAAATCTCCGCTCCATTTCTTCTATCAACCATTCCAGGGCAACCGTTGCCTCTTGAAAATCAGAAATCACCGGGGCTAAGAGATGCGGCAGGTCTTTATAAATACCAAATTCCACCCGCTTCGGATCAATGAGAATAAACTTCATTTCTCGAGGAGAACACTGGTAAAGCAGACTAGTAATAAAATTATTAAGAAAAACTGTTTTCCCTGCTCCGGTCGCTCCGGCTACCAGTAAATGGGACATTTTCGCCAAATCAGCGAAAGAAGCCTCTCCGCGAACATTCCTTCCCAAGCAAAACCTCAATTGCGCTTTATTCTCTTTAAAACGCGGGTCATCAAGAAGGGTGCGGAGATGGATAGTCATCCGATTCTGATTAGGGACTTCAATCCCTACTAATGATTTGCCCGGAATAGGAGCCTCCATCCTAATCGGGTGAGCCGCTAAGGCAAGAGCAATATTTCTGGCGAGGGTTGTAATTTTGGAAAGTTTAATACCCTCAGAAGGACGAAAGGCATATTGAGTAACCGTGGGTCCAACGCTTACTTCCACCATTTCAATGGGGACGCCAAAATCAGCCAGGGTTTTTTCAATAATGAGGGAATTTTTCTCAATATCCCCCGTTTTGGGCTTACCATGATCATCGTTCAATAACTTAGTCGGGGGAAAAACGTATTCTCCTTTCTTCGGCTTCTGGGCCGGGCCTTCTAATTTTTTTCCTTCTTCCTGAGCTCGGAAAGAGGGAAGATTAACTTTGGGAGCAGAAGAATTAACTTTTGGTTTTCCTAACATCAAGCTTGGTCGGAAAACTGGAGAAGGAGTCGGTAGTTTCTTTTCCTGGGTTTCTTTCTTCTCTTGAGCTAATTTCTGACGCCAGTAAAGAGGATAATTAAGAGCCACCATTCCCACTATCGTCAGGGCAATAAAGAGCAGAAGACTGATCCACAGGCCGAAGAAGTGAAAGATGGGCCAGGCAATAACTTGGCCCAGCCAGCCTCCGGCTTGGTCCAGGGGAACAAGCGCTTCCTGGTGAAGCCGATTAACGGCTAAGAGTCCGGTTAAACCGCCTTCGACCAAAGCAAGACCAAGGATTACCAGCCAAATCTTTTTAATTCCTTCTTTTCGGAAGAGAGGGATAGCTAAGCCAGCCAAAAAAAACGGCAGGAGAAAAACTGTTCTCCCTCCAAGATTAGATAAAAACCAGTAAATGCCACCCCCCGCCGGTCCGGCCAGACGAAAAAAGGAAAGGGCAATAATAACCGCTCCCAGAAGAAGGGTCGTGGCCACTAATATTCTCTTAAACTGAGAGGGCAATTTTTCCCTCTTATCTTGGTCCTTCTTTTCCGTTTTCAGAAGTTGCTTTCTCCTTTTTGTCTTCTTGGACATACTTTTCAAATTTACGGCGATAACCGGTTCCGGCTGGAACTACTTGGGCTATTATAACATTCTCCTTCAGTCCCCTCAATTCATCTCGGTCATGACGCAAGGAGGCATCGATAAGAATCTGAGGAGTCCTCTGGAAAGAAGCGGCCGAGAGCCAACTGGTAGAATTAAGAGCAACTTTAGAAATTCCTAACAAGAGAGGCTTATAAGTGGGAGGCTTTTTATGCTGCTTGGTTAATTTCTGAGAAATTTCTTCCCCATCGTAGCGATCTACAATTTTCCCTTTTGCCCATAAGCTGTCGCCATTGTCAATAATTTTCACCTGGGAAAACATTTGACGAATAATAACCTCCAGATGCTTACTATGAATTTTTACCCCTTCTGTCGTATAAACTTTTTGCGATTCATTCAAGAGGTATTTGGCGGTCTTCGGAAAATCAAAATGCTTGAAAAGATGGCTGGGGCGGAGCGATCCGCTACAGAGAGGTTGCCCCGTCTTCACTTTCTCGCCGATTTGAACCAAAAGATTCCGTCCTTCAGGAATTTGATAATTCTTGGTCCCCTCTTGGCTGCGAATAGAAACAATTCCCTTTTTAGAATCTATTTTTTCTACCTGGCCGGACTTGAAGACAGCGACCGCCTTCTTTTTAGGAACCCGATCTTCAAAGAGTTCTTCTACTCTCGGTAATCCCTGGGTAATATCCCCTTCTCCCGCCACCCCGCCTAAGTGGAAAGTTCTCATCGTTAACTGTGTTCCTGGCTCACCAATAGCTTGAGCGGCGACGATCCCTACTGCCTCCCCTAGCCTCACCAATCTATTGCGACCTAGATCCCAACCGTAGCATTTTTGACAAACGCCCCCAACAGTTTTACAAGTGAGAGGACTTCTTACTCTCACTTTTTCAATCTCCAAACTGTCAATTTCTCTCGCCTGGTCCCAGTTAATAATTCCTCCTTTAGTCACAACCTTGCTTTTACTTTTCGGAATGGTGACATTTTCTAATACCACTCGGCTAACGATTTCTAAAACAAAGCTTCTTCCCTGAGATTTAATTTCCTCCCGAGAAATTTCTATCCCCTCGGTGTCGCCGCAATCTTCTTCCCGGACAATCACACCATGAGCCACATCAACTAAACGTCTTGTTAAATAGCCGGCGGCGGAAGTTCGTAAAGCTTTATCCGCCTGCCCCTTTCTTGCCCCGTGAGTAGAAAGGAAGTATTCCAAAACATCCAGCCCTTCCTTAAAAGAACTTTTGATCGGTAATTCAATAATCCGGCCGGTCGGATTAACTACCAAGCCCTTCATTCCGCACATTTGCAAGGGCTGGGCCCAAGATCCCCGAGAGCCGGAAGAAACCATTAAAGAAATAGGACCATTTTCTGGTAAAGTTTTCTGCAATAGCTCTCGCAATTGGCTGCTGACATTACCCCAGGTTTGAATAATTTGCTGCCGGCCTTCTTGCTCGCCAAGGAGCCCTTTTTTCACCTGATTCCGAAATTTAGCTACTTTTTGATCAGCTTTTTGAATTAACTCTTCTTTTACTTCGGGGACAATAAAATCATCCATGCCAAGGCTAAGACCAGATAAGGTAGCATATTCAAAACCAAGAGTCTTAATTTTATCTAGGCAGTCTTGGGCTTCATCTTCCGCATAACCATTGATAACATCGCTAATGATTTTACGCAAAATCGAGGAATCAACCTGCTTATTGAAGAAAGAATAAATTGCTGGCAGAGCTTGGTTAAACAAAAGGCGACCGACTGTTGTTCGGATTAAGGTCGGCTCAACGGCAATATTAGGACGCATCCAAATTTTTATCGCCGTCCTTAGCCCGACCAACTCTGCTTCCGCTGCCAGTTGAGCTTCTTCCAGGCTATAGAAGACTTTCGTTTGCTCATCAGGCAGAGACTCTTCAATCATCGTTAAGTAGTAAATGCCCAAAATCATATCCTGACTGGGGGAAACAATTGGCAAACCAGTAGCTGGTTTGAGAAGATTCTTCCCCGAAAGCATTAGCTCTGTTGCTTCCGTCTGCGCTCTCTGGAAAAGAGGCAGATGGACAGCCATCTGATCTCCATCAAAGTCAGCGTTGAAAGCAGAACAAATAAGGGGATGAATGCGAATTACATTCCCTTCAATAAGGGTCGGGCGAAAAGCTTGGATTCCTAGGCGGTGAAGGGTCGGGGCCCGATTTAAGAGAATAAATTTCCCTTTCACCACCTCTTCTAAAATTGCCCACACTTCGGGAACGCCTTTTTCAATCAGCCGGGAGGCCCCTCGGATATTATAGGCTAATTCTTGGTCCAGAATTCTTTTAACGACAAAAGGCTTGAACAATTCCAGAGCCATCTTTTTCGGCAGACCGCACTCTGACATCTTCAATTCCGGACCAATGGCGATAACTGAACGAGCCGAATAATCAACCCGTTTACCTAAAAGATTCCTTCGAAATCTCCCCCTCTTCCCTTGAATTTTATCCGTTAAGGAACGAAGAGGATGCAAAGGACGACGACCCCCGCGGATGGGGCTTGTCTGATCACCAATAAGGGCATCAATTGCTTCCTGGAGCATTCTTTTTTCGTTCCGAATAATAATGGTCGGGGCATCAATTTCCAAAAGACGCTTCAGCCGGTTATTCCGATTAATAACCCTCCGGTAAAGATCGTTCACGTCCGAGGAGGCATACCGCCCCCCGTCTAATTGAACCATTGGTCTTAACCCCGGAGGAAGAACGGGGAGGACAGTAAGCACCATCCAATCGGGTCTCGCCCCTACTTCTTGCATCTCTTGCAAAAATCTGATCCGGGCCGTCACTTTTTCTCTCTGCGTAGCTGCTAGATCAGGGGTCAATTTCTTCTGCAATTTAGCCGCCTCCTCCTTCAAATCCATTGCTTCTAAAATTTCTTGAATCGCCCCGGTGCCTGTCTTAGCTTCAAAAGCGGGGCCAAATTTTAAGGCTAGGTCACAATATTCTTTTTCAGAAATTACTCTCAAGCGGCGGATACCCGCTAATTCTCGTTTCGCTTGCTGGAAGGATTCCCGAAGCTCCGTCTTCTCTGTTTTTGCCTTCCCTTTGACTCTTTTTTCATACTCTTTCAGCATTTCTTGACCAATCTTCTTCTTTGCTTTCTTATCAACCTTAGTGATAATGTAGGCCATAAAGTAGACGACCCTTTCTACCTTCTGAGAAGAGACGCCGAGAGCCATGGCTAAGTGGCTGGGCATTTTTTTCAAAAACCAAATATGAGCTACCGGGGCGGCTAAAGTAATATGCCCCATCCTTTCTCTTCTTACCGCTGATTTAGTTACCTCCACCCCGCAACGGTCGCAAATAATTCCCTTATAGCGAATACCTTTGTATTTCCCGCAGTAGCATTGATAATCTTTGGTCGGACCAAAGATCTTCTCACAAAACAAGCCACTCTTTTCTGGCCGGCCAACACGATAGTTAATCGTTTCTGGCTTAGTCACTTCTCCATGGCTCCAAGATAAAATATCCTTTGGAGAAGCTAATTGGATTAAAACAGACTTAACGTCCGGATTAGGACGAGGTTCCGTTTTCATAAACTTAATCTTTCACTTCTAATTTAATATTTAAAGCCAAGGCCTTAAGTTCGTTGATGAGCAAGTCGACCGAAGCCGGACGATACCAGTGTTCAATAGGCCGGCCCTGAAGAATATCTTCATAGGCTTCAGACCGTCCCCGGATATCATCAGACTTGACAGTCATCATCTCCTGCAAAGTGTAGGCCGCACCGTAGCCTTCCAAAGCCCAGACTTCCATTTCTCCAAAACGCTGGCCGCCAAAATGAGCTTTCCCTCCCAAGGGCTGCTGGGTAATAAGGGAATAGGGACCAATAGACCTCATATGAATCTTGTCTTGGACCATATGATGAAGTTTGAGAACATACATTATGCCAACCGTTATCGGCCGAGGGAATTTCTTCCCCGTTCGTCCATCATTGAGCCAGATTTGACCGCTTTCCGGAAGTCCGGCTTTTTTTAATTCTTCTTTGATTTTTTTCGTCCCCACCCCTAATAATCCTGGGGCTTCAATTAGATAGTTAAGTTTGCTTGCCGCCCAGCCAAGATGGGTCTCTAAAATCTGCCCGATATTCATTCGAGAAATAACCCCCATTGGATTGAGAACAATATCTATTGGTGTTCCGTCAGCCAAAAAAGGCATTTCCTCTTCCGGCAAGATATAGGAAATTACCCCTTTGTTTCCATGGCGGCCGGAAAGTTTGTCCCCGGCTTCAATTTTTCGGAATTGGGCAATTTGAACTTTAATTTTTTTAAAGACCCCTGCTTCTAGTTGAGCTCCTTCCTCTCGAGAAAAAATTTGAATATTAATAACTCTCCCTTCTTGCCCATGAGGAACAACCAAAGAAGCATCTTTTACTTCTTTCGCCTTCTCTCCAAAGATAGCTTTTACTAATCTTTCTTCGGGAGAAAGTTCCATTTGCCCCTTAGGAGAAATTTTTCCCACCAGAATATCTCCCGGTTTTACCTCCGCTCCAATTCTGATAACTCCCTCTTCGTCTAAGTCTTTAAGCTTTTCTCCCCCGACATTAGGAATATCGGGCGTAGTGACCTCGGGACCCAATTCAGTGCTCCGGACATCACAGATGAAATCTTTAATACGAATAGAAGTAAAAGTATCTTTTTTCACCAGGCGCTCGGAAAGAATAATCGCGTCTTGATAGTTCATTCCCCGGAAAGACATAAAGGCAACCAGAATGTTCTTCCCCAAAGCAAGTCGTCCCTGATCGATTGAAGCTCCCTCAGCTAAAATATCCCCCTTCTTTACCACTTGTTCTTTTTCCACTACTGGGTGCTGGTGAAAACAAGTATATTGATTCGTCTGCTGGAAGGTTGACAGCTGATAAACCCGGCGGCCGACTTTAATATGCTGACCGTCAACTTCGACTACCTTTCCTCCCTCTTCAGCTAAAATAACTTGTCCTGATTCTCGAGCAATTCTCGCTTCCACTCCTGTTCCTACAAGAGGAGCCTCCGGCTGAATGAGGGGGACAGCTTGTCTTTGCATATTGCAGCCCATCATCGCCCGGTTAGCATCATCATTTCTTAAAAAAGGAATTAAACTAGCAGCCACGCTTATCACCTGATTAGGGGAAATATCGACGAATTCTGCTTCTTCTTTCGTCATGCTCACCGGCTGCCCCTGATAACGCCCCTCAATTTCTTTCGAGATAATCTTCCCTTCTTCATCCAGAGAGATGCCGCTGTGCGTAATTTTAAACTTTTCTTCTTCCCGGGCGTTGAGATAAACCACTTCTTTAGTCACTCTTCCCTGACGAATTTTAAAGTAGGGGGTTTCAATAAAACCATAGGCGTTAATTCTAGCTCCAGTCGCTAAATGGGCCACTAAACCAACATTCTGTCCTTCCGGAGTTTCAATTGGACAAATTCTACCGTAGTGAGAAGGGCGGACATCCCGGGCCTCAAAACCAGCTCTTCTTTTAACCAGCCCCCCGGGGCCAGTAGCGGATAATCTTCTCTTGTGTTCCAGGGCAGATAGAGGATTATCACTGTCTAAAAATTGAGAGAAGGCAGAAGTGGCAAAGAATCTTCTCACCCCGACCGCTAAAGGCCGGCTATCAATTAAAGCCGAGGGAGCGAGATCTGTCTCCCCAATGGTAGACATCTTGTCTTGAATGCTTCGCCGCATCCGAAGAAAAGCTGGCCGGAGACTGCTTTGAAGCAATTCTCCCAAATCCCGCACTCTTCTATTAGCCAGGTGATCAATGATGTCTGGCTGAGCCTGAGAATCCCGATTCAGGCGAAGAACCTCTTTAATTGTCAAAATAACATCCTCTTTTTTCAACACCCTATCTTCCGATTTGACCGGCTGACGAGCAGAAGAATACAGTCTCTGATTTATCTTCCAGCGGCCTACTTCTGCCAGATCATAGCGGGAAATATCGAAAAACATATCTTGAATAAAGTCCCGCACCATTTCCCCGGTCACTACTCCCCCCGGTCGAAGCAACTGGTAAATTTTAGTCATCGCCTCCTCCTGATTATGGGTCGAATCTTTCTCTAAAGTTTTTATCAGAGATTGCTGACCTTCCTTGTCTAAATCACGAAAGGATTCTTTGATTTCTTCGTCCGTCGATAATCCGATCGCCCGTAAAAAAGTAGTCGCCAGGACATTTTTCCGGCGATTAATCCTCGCTTGTAAAAGTCCCGTTTTTGTCATCTGGAAATTTAACCAGGCTCCTCTCTCCGGGATAAGAGCCGCCCCGAAATATTTTTCTCCCCCGCTTTCCTGACAATCAAAGAAAACGCCCGGAGAACGCACTAATTGAGAAACAATTACTCTTTCCACTCCGTTGATGATAAAGGTTCCTCCAGGAGTAATCATCGGACAGTCAAGAAGAAAAATCTCTTCTTTGCTTGATTTTTTCGTTTTCAGATTAACCAATCGGAATTTTGCTTTTAAGGGAGCCGTATAAGATTCTCCCTTGGTAATCGCTTCGGCCGGAGACAGATCATTAGATTCCGCCAAAGAACAGTCAATAAATTCCAGGCGCCAATGATTTTTAGTATGATCTAAAACGGGAAAAATTTCTGAAAAGAGGCGGGGTAACTTTAGAGACCAAAAATTTTCCCAACTTTGATACTGAGCTTCTAAAAGAGGAGGAAAACGAAAAAGAGAAGCAGATTGAGAAAACCTTTTAATTTTGGTAGTTTTCATAAACAAGGCAAATGTTTTTTTTCTTAAAAAAATACACCAAAAAGCACCGGGTACTCCTCCCCGGCTTCAAATCCAGTTCTTCTTTAGGAAGCAATAATTTCCAAAGTCACTAATAATCTGTTTTAATCTTAACTTTTTCTCCCATTGATGTCAAGCAAAAGGCCGCTGGGTACTCAAAACTAAACCCGCTCCCAAGTAAAAAGCCAAGAGACCTGATCCTCCGTAACTAATCAAAGGACAAGGAATGCCGACCACCGGTAGTAAGCCTAGGTTCATACCAATGCTTAAAAAGGCCTGAGAGGTAATCCAAATCAGATAACCGAGTGTTAAAAGATAAGCAAAATTATTCTCGGCTTGGAGACCAATTCGAATTAACCGCCAGATAAAGAGAGCAAAGAGCAAGCCAATGACTATTATCCCTAAAAATCCAAAAGTTTCCGCTAGAACAGAAAAGGCAAAATCCGTTCTCGCCTCTGGTAAAAATCCGTAACGTGCCTGGGAATTCTGGTTCCAGCCCCTCCCCAGCCAACCTCCGGAGCCAACGGCAATTTTCGACTGCTGGAGGTGCCAACTTCCCCCTCCTTCCAATAATGAAGGATGGAAAAAACTCATCACTCTTTCTTTTTGATAATCGTGAAACCCGAAAGACCAAATCAAGCTTCCCAAGAGAACAAAAGAAAACAACAAGAGCAGCACCTGCCGCCAAGGAAGTCCAGAAATCAGCACTAGTCCCAGCCAGATAATAAGGAAGATGATGGCGGAACCAAAGTCGGGCTGTAAAAAAACCAACCCCGCCGGAAGAAGGGCATAAAGAGCGGAAAGAAAGAGAATGGAAAGCTGGCGCCTCTGGGAATAACGACCAGAAAAATATTTCGCCAAGATAACGATCAGACCAAGCTGAGCGAAAGGAACGGGATCAACAGTAAAAGACCCCAGAGAATACCAGCCGTGGATATCTCTAATCGGATGGACTAAAAACAAACCCGCCAGCAGAAGAACCAAGCCCAGATAAAGTCCCAAGACCACCAAAGAATTAGCTTTCAACCAGCGATAATCAAAAAAAAGCGCTATCCCCACCATTAAAGCCAGGCTAAGAAGAAAGAAAAAAAGCTGTTTGTAAAAGAAGGAGAGCTCACTCTTGGGAAAAGCCGAGCTGTAAACGACCGCCAATCCTAAGCCAGTCAAGAAGACAAAAGCCGCTATTAGGGGCCAATCAAGTTTTTTCTTTCCCCTCATTTCGAAGTAGAAGCTAACATCTTTAAAAATTGATTTTCTTTAATGATGGAAATTTCTTCTTTCTCCGCCTGGGCTAGCTTACTTCCTGGTTTTTCTCCGCAAATTAAGAAGTTGACTTTTTTAGAAACAGAGTTCAGTATTTCCCCGCCTCTTTTCCTAATTTCTTCTCCGGCTTCCTGACGGGAAAACTTTTTTAATTTCCCGGTAAGAATAAATTTCTTTCCCGTCCAGGGTTGTTTTCGGGGAGAAAGAATAAATTTAATCTTCACTCCTCCTTGGCGTAAGGCAGTTATTAATTTTCCATTAGATTTTTGCCGAAACCACTGAAAAATTTCCTTAGCTGTCTGGGGACCAATATCCGGCAAAGCCTCTAATTCTTCCCGAGAAGACTTCTCCAGCCGGGAAAGATCTTTAAACTCCTTAGCTAAAAGTCGAGCTGTTTTTTCTCCCACTTGGGGTACGCCGAGAGCAAAAATAAACTTGGGAAAATCAATCTTTTTACTTTTTTCAATTGCTTGCAGAAGATTCTGGGCTGATTTTTCTCCGAAACCAGCCAGTTTTTTTAAGTCTGCTTCCCGAAGATAAAAAATATCAGCTGGCTGGGAGATTAACCCCTCTTCTCGCAATTGTTCAACGATTTCCGGACCCAAGCCTTCAATGTCAAAAGCTTTTTTAGAAGCAAAATGTTGAAGAAAGTTTTTCCGCCGGGCCGGACAAGAAAGGTTGGGACACCGCCAGATAACTTGCCCCTCTTCCCTTTGGAGAGAAGTTCCGCAGACTGGACATTTCCGCGGCATGACAAAGTTTTTCTCTTCCCCCGTTCTCATCCGTTTTAGGACTTGGACCACTTCTGGAATAACGTCTCCGGCCCGGCCAATAACCACCCAATCTCCAATCTTGACTCCCAAACGCTTGACTTCGTCAGCGTTGTGCAAAGTGGCCCGACTAACCACCGCTCCGCCAATATTAACCGGCGCTAAAACGGCCACTGGGGTGACCGCTCCCGTTCGGCCGATCTGAACAATAATGTCTTTTACCCGAGTTGTTGCCTGCCGGGGAGGAAATTTCAGAGCCCTTATCCCCCGCAGACTTTTTCCCGCCACTCCCAAGGACCGGACAATATCACCAGCATTAATCTGGACGACAACGCCGTCAATATGATAGGGAAATTTTTCTCTTCCGGCCTGCATTTTCCGCCAGAATTGGACCACTTCAGCTAAAGAATGGCAAACTTGTCCCAGATCAGTCTTCAAGCCAAGAGCTCTCGTAATCTGGTGTTCCTCACTATGTTTCTTTTGCCCAACATCAGTCACAAATTCCCAAGCTAGAAACCCTAGGCCTCGGGAGCTAGTCACCCTGGAGTCCAGCTGTCTGATGCTCCCCGCCGCTAAATTACGTGAATTAGCATAGGACTTCTCTCCTCTTCTCGCCCTTTCCTTATTAATTCTGGCAAAACTTTCGTTACTTAAATAGGCCTCGCCTCGAACTTCAATCTTTCCTTTCCGCAGTCGTTTTTTGACCTGCTCTTCTACTTTCTTAGAAAAAGGAGTTTTCTGAGAAAACAAAGGAGCATAGAGCTTTAATTTTAAAGGAACGGCTTCAATTGTTTTAACGTTAGCGGTTACTTCTTCTCCGATATAGCCGTCTCCCCGGGTCGCCGCTCGTTGGAGAACCCCCTTCTCATAAATAAGATCAATAGCCAAACCATCAATCTTTGGCTCACAAAAAAATTCTTCTTCCTTTTCCCTTCCTTGGAGAGATGACAGTCCCTGAAGATGATGCCACCAATCTTCTAATTCTTGAGCCGAAAAAATATCTTCTATGGAAAGCATCGGCGACTGGTGCTTGGCTTTCTTAAACTCTTTCAGAGGAGTCCCGCCGATTCTCTGGGTGGGAGAAGAAGGAGAAATTAAATCTGGATATTGTTTTTCTAAAAGCCAAAGCCGGTGTTTTAAAGAATCAAGGGCATCGTCAGAAATCAAAGACTTATCAAGAACATGATAAGCATAACGATAGTGGTGGATGGTCTCCCGGAGTTTGCTAATTTCTTTTCGAGCCTCCTCTTTAGTTGTCTTCTCCTCGGAATTCATTCTCCCCTGATTATTAATAGGAGATTTCTATCGCTCTTCTTGTTTGATGATAAAGACCAAGACTGCGGAGTTTTGTCTGGCTATCTATCTCTTGGACATAAGTTTCGTAAACAACGCCATTTGTTAGAACCGGGTCCGTCACTTGGGGATAAGGAGTTTTGCAAGGAGTAGGCGAACAACCAGCCGTATCGTAACTTTCTTTCCTCACCGCGTAGAGAATTCTTTCTATCCCGCTATCCGCTCCACAAAAAGCTAAGACGGATTCATTTAATTGACGGACAATCACTTGCTGTCTAACGAGCAGAGAAACCAAGCCGAGAACTACTGCCAGAATCACTGCCCCCAGCATAATGACTAGAAATAAAGAAGCTCCTTTCTTGGTTTGAATGGTCATTTTTACAAAATTAAGGGATTTCTAAAAATCCAGAGATTTTTACAAATTAAGGTTTCTTTGAGAAATAGTCGTTTCCACTGTCATGGAAACTTCCGTCAGGTTTTTATCTTGAAGGGAAAAATTAACCGTTACCCGGGGCTGATGGTCAACGCTGTCTCCGCTGACCGTAAAAGAAAGAGAATTAATTTCTGCGTCCGGAGCGGTAATGCCCACAGCCGTTCCTAAATTCGCCGCCGTGTCATCAGTAGAAACTTTTTCTTTAATTTCTTGGCTGTCTAAAAGAAATTCTCGGCAATGATTTTCATAATC
>CAZTQU010000001.1:56132-58737 GCA_964615735.1 uncultured Candidatus Saccharibacteria bacterium | reverse complement strand
ACAGAACTTCTCGAACCAAGAAAAATGCGAATTTGGAGTTTTAGAATTGACCGAAAATATCGGGCAATTTTTGTTTTTAGAAAAAAAGACACGATTGAAATTATCGACGTCAATAATCATTACCAATAAACAAGTTAAGAGCTGGCTGGCTATTTCCAAAAGAAGAATAATTAGCTATACTAGAAGAGAATTTTAGTAATTTCTTTCTTATTTCAAATGACACTTAGCCACTTTTTAAGATTTTGGCTTCCTAAAAGAAAAAAAATAATTATCTTAGGTTTAGTCTTGGTTCTGCTCGGAGGAATCTTTATTCCTACTCACTTTGCTCTCGCACAGTGGTGGAACCCTCTGAGTTGGATAACGACCGGCCTTTCTTCCGCCGCCAAGGCAGTTACTAACGGCCTCTTAGTAGTTATTTTTGGCCTGCTTAATGCCGTCGCCGTCACTTTTTTAGAACTCTCCCAGATTATTTTTCAATGGGTTACTAGTCCTGGTTTCATCGGCGTAAGTTATACCGGTCCGGATAATTTCATCGTCCAAGAAGGGTGGATGATGCTGCGTAATTTGGCCAATTCTGGTCTCCTGCTGGGATTAGTTTACGTCGGTTTAGCTACCGCCTTCAACGTCGCTGGCTATAATACCAAAAAGATATTGCTAAGATTATTGGTGGCGGCTTTGCTGATTAACTTTACCCCTATTTTCTGCGGAGCCATTATTGATGGAAGTAATATTCTCTCAAACTATTTTCTCTCTTCCTCTCCTACTATTAGGCAGGGATGGGGGACAACCTTTAGCCAACAATTTTCAGATCTAGCTGGAAATCTTCTGGCTAACCCAGGGATCGTTCTTGCCAAGGCCCTCATGCTGCTTATTTTTAACCTCGTCTCCACCTTTGTTTTTCTTATTTTCGCTGCTCTTTTTGCTTTTCGCTATGCCGTCCTCTGGCTTCTAGTTATCCTCTCTCCTCTTGCTTTCCTCGCTTGGGCTTTGGGAGAAGCTGTTTCTGGCGCGAAAAAATTATTCGAGCAATGGCTGCATAATTTCCTGAGCTGGTCTTTTATTGCTGTTCCCGCTGGTTTTGTTATTTATCTAGCCGACCATCTCATGTCTTTTGCCCAGGGAAACCAATTAGTCGGCAAGAGTACCGATCTGGAAGAGATGTCTGAAGGTTTTGCTGCCGCTATCACTACTTATGGAATACCAATGATTTTCCTCATCGTGGGCTTTCTGTTCACTTTAAGCACAAGCGCTCAGGGAAGCTCTCTTGTTATCTCTTCAGCTAAAAAAATCGGTAAAAAAGGTGGGAAAGCAGCCCTCAAAGGAGGGAAGGCTCTTGGCCGAAGAACTTCACAGACTGCTGCCAGAGGAGTAGCCGGAGCAGCTGCTGGAACCAAGGAAGCACGACAGCAAGCCACTACCAGATGGCAAAAATTTACCGCTCCTATAAGAGGAGGAATCCCCGGCGCTTTCAAAGAAGGAGCCATTGAAAAAGGGACCGAACAAGCTGAGGAGTGGGCTACTAGGAAAGGGAAAACGCCTTTTGGCTACGCTCAGCGGGCTATTGGCCGCACCGTTTTGAAAGCGGGAGTGAAAAGTGAACAAGGAGCTTACGAAGCAAAGCGGAAGAAAGCCGAACAGTTTGATCTTCAGACCAATGCTTCTCGCTACCAGAGCGCCGACCAAATAGGAAAACTGGCTATTGCCTCTCAAGCCATGAAGGAAGAAGAATTTGATGAGCTGATTAAAAAAGCGGATATCCAAGCCGGGGAGGCTGAGAGCCTTTATCAGTCCGCAATTCATCTTCGGGACGATAAAGCCCAGAAAGGAATTGAAAGGCAATTTGCGGCCGATATCGGAGAAGAATTAGGAAATATTGCTCAGGAATCAGGAAAATATACCTCAGAACAAAAAGAGAAAGATCGTCTGGAAAAAGGGTACACCACCTACGTTGACAAAATTGTTGATGAAGCCAAGGGCCAAAATGCTATTAAACAATTAAGCGCTTCTCTGGGAATGAACAAGACTCACAGCGGTGCCGTTAATCAAGCCATCCATAAATTCTGGGGCGGTTCCCAGATAGAAAAAGCAGCCGAAGCTGCCGGGTCCAAGTTTACCCAAGGCTTCCGCCAATCCGCTCCGAAGGTGGACTGGTATTTAGAAGTGGACAATAACACCGGCCAAGTAAGAAATGTTGACGGCGCCTTCTATCGGGCAGGAACCGTTGCTCAAAGGAGTGGGGTAGGTTTCACAGAAGATGTTACGATGAAAGATCTAAAAACAAAATTTGCGGAAAAGCAAAAACTGTCTGAGGAAATTCTAAGCGTCCGCAGAATGGGAGAGAATGCCAGAAGAAAACAAGCAGAACAAGAAAAATCTACTCCTGAAGAAAAAACCAAGCGTCGCAAGAGAAGGTTTAATTACCGTAAAGAACACTAGAGTTTTCTAAAATTAAGCAAAAGAAAAGGGGTAGGCCTAGAGACCTGCCCCTTCTTGCTTTATTGTTTTAATCCTCCTTTTTTTCTTTGTTTTCCTCCTTTACTTTCTTTCCTATCTCCTGCCTTACCGCTTCTTGAATGGTAAGACCGGCAACATCGGCGCCGACCTG
>CAZTQU010000001.1:0-56032 GCA_964615735.1 uncultured Candidatus Saccharibacteria bacterium | reverse complement strand
TCTCCTGCCTTACCGCTTCTTGAATGGTAAGACCGGCAACATCGGCGCCGACCTGCTGCCCTCCTCCGGTAATAATAATCTTGTCAGAGGACTTGATACTTTCCAGGCCCTGGCTTGTCAGCCAGTACTGATAAGCTTGGTCAGTCATCTTACCGACCTTCAGCCATTCGTCAGGAGAAAGCTCTTGCTCGGGCTGATAGCCGGCTAACTGCCGGGCGATGGCCATAACAGCAATAGTCACCCTTTTAGCCGTAGCCAAACCAGCCGCCTCTCCTTTAATCTTTACCGCTTCCGCTTCCTGCGAAGCTTCATATTGCTTCGTCGTTAACTTGCGGTACGATTCAGGAGGGTCGATGCTGTTAAATCCGGCGCGGAGTTTATCTATCTCAATTCCGAAAATCCGGATCTTTGCGTCGTCCCAAGTCACCGCCTGCTGGGAATCGCTCTTTTCTTGTTCTTCACCCAAAGCGTCTTCCACCTCGGCCCATAACTGCCTTTCAAGCTGGTTGACAGCCGGGTCGGTAGTATCAGCGCCCTGCATTGCTAAAAGCTCTTGATAGGTGCAGGAACCAATAAATCTGCGGAGCGGCACCTGCAGAAGCCCAGTTACCATCACTAGCCAGCGGCCGACGACAAAGAAGGCCTCGTAGGGATTGACGATGCGCATCGGAAGTAGGATTGTGATGTCTAGAGGAAGCCCATTTTTGTCCTCTATTCCCTTTATCTCGATTACGTACATATCCCACTTGGCGAAGGCATAGTTCAGAACTTTTTCGTGGTGGTGGACGCTCCCATCCTCGTGCAGATGAGCCCACTTAAAACGGTAAGTTAACACCTGCTGGAAGGGGGGAATGCCGACAAATACTAATCCCCCCAAGATTTCTCTCAACCAGTTTCTTTTGACTTCTTCCTTGTCTAGGATAACGTCCCAGCGGCGGAGAGCCTCTCCTTGTTGAACTTCCCCTTGAGTAGCAAAGTGCCATCCTTGCCACTGCAGGAAAAACTTCCAAACTTTCCCGGCGCGGACGACCATCATTATGTCGCCCTCTTGGTTGATACCAAGAATGAAATCCTTGGGAGCCCATTCCAGCCAAATGGCGAAAATGAGCGCCACGACGGCTCCGATGAGGGCTGGCAATCCAGCCCAGAAAGAAAAGCGACTAACAAAGAAGAAAATCGCCGCCCCCAGAAAAACTAGAGCTAATATTGTTAATCCCCAACCTCCTGTTTTTTCTTGGCCTTTCTTGTCTTCTTCTTTCATTTCGACCTCCTAATTATTGGGAAATATATAACGAACGCCTAAGTTGTTAATAAAATAACACATATTAATTATTTCGTCAATAGCAACTCTATTTCGTCAATAGCAACCGGCCCTTGGCAATAGGGAACAAAGATAGTAGAATGATAAAAAGAATAATTTATGGAACAAAGCGACATTGACCAGTTTTGGAAAATTTATCCCAATCTTCCGCCGGATATCCAGGAAGCCATCTTTTCGGAAGAAACGGCCAAGATAGTTCAAGGATTAGTCGAGCAGTACGGATTAGAAGACCAGCCGGTAGCCAAGCTGGGCAATATAGTCGGAGACGTACTCCTGGGCTTATTCAATCTTGGCCAAGTTCCCGCCCGCCTCCAACAAGAGTACGCTCTCTCTGAAGAACTAGCCCAAAAATTAAACGGTGATCTGCAGAACTTAATTTTTCAACCTTTACAGGGCAACCTGAAGAAGTTAAACTACTTGCAGCCCTCCTCTCCCGGAAAGTTAAAAGATATCTACGGAGAACCCGTTGAATAAAATATAAGTCTTGGTAAATCCTTTTAACAATAGTTATGCAGTTCCTAGTTCCTAAGTTTATTGAACGAGAAACGACCCTCGTGGGACCATTGACTTTTAAGCAACTCCTCTGGCTAGTGGGAGAGGGAATTTTCGTCTTTGTTTTCTATTTTTTCCTCCCTCGAACAGTCTTCTGGGTCGTCGTCGTCTTAGCTCTAATAATCAGCGCTATTTTTGTTTTTATCAAACCGGGAGGGCGCTCTTTGTTTGATCTTGTCAAGCATTTAGGAAAATTTCTCGTCGCCCCAAAACGTTATATCTGGCAGAAAAAAACGATTACCCCTAATTTAGAAGTTGTTATCCAAAAGAAACAAGCGCCGCTCATCGAGAAAAAAAAGAAAGAACTTTTGGGAATTTCTTCTGGTAGCCAGTTAAGCCGTCTCGAAACAAAAATCGAGACGAAAAGAATTTAATTTATGTCAGCTGCTTCCGCCCAAGATCTTCTTCCTTTCAAGGAGATAAGAGAAGGAGTTATTATCTTAAAGAGCAACGCTTTACGGGGAGTACTGATGGTTTCTTCCCTTAACTTTGCTTTGAAATCAGCCGACGAACAGGAAGCGATCGTCTTTCAGTTCCAGAATTTTTTGAACTCTTTAGATTTTCCCACCCAGATCATTATCCAGTCGAGACGAGTAAATTTAACCGGTTACTTGGATAAATTAAAAGACCTTGAAAAAAACCAGACCGATAAACTGCTAAAAATTCAAACCGCTGATTACCGTCGGTTTATCGCCCGCCTCATCCAGCAAGGGACTATTATGAATAAAAGGTTTTTTGTTGTTCTTCCCTATACCCTGGCTGAGCTAGAAATTTCTGCTCCTATTAAAGAACTTTTCCGCCATAAAAAAGAAGAAGTGGTCATGAGCGAAGTTGTTTTTCGCCGGGCCCGAAGCCAGCTTTACCAAAGGATGGAATTTACTGCTATCGGCTTGCGGCGATGCGGTTTGCTGGCTGCTCCTCTGACCTCTTCCGAATTAATTGAACTTCTGTGGTCAACTTACCATCCCCAGTCATCCGAGGTTGGCTACTATCCTTCTATTATGCCAGAATTAATCAAATAATATGCTGGGGAAATTGAGACAACTTTTTTCTTCTTCCACTGCCTCTTCTGCCTCTGGCGGCCGGCAACAGCTGGTTAGCCAGCAGGATCTGGTTGCTCCCTCCTCGGTAGAGATCACCGCCAACTATATTATGATGGAAGAGCGGTATTTAGAAAGTTTCTTCGTCTTCTCCTATCCCCGCTATCTCAGTGTCGGCTGGCTGGCGCCGATTGTCAACCTTCCCCAGACCCTGGACATCTCTTTCTTTTTCCATCCCATAGATACCGCCCCTATTCTCAAGCAGCTCCGGAAAAAAACGACCGAAATCCAAGCCGAGATTCTTGACCGAGAAGAAAAAGGGCTGGTCAGGAGTCCAGAACTGGAAACCGCTTTCCAGGACATCGAACAACTTCGAAATCAGTTAAAGACAGCTCAAGAAAGAATGTTCCGGGTAAGTATTTACTTCACTTTGTATGCCCGGGAAAAAGAGGGGTTAAAAGAGGTAGAAACCGATATCCGGGCCATCTTGGAGTCAAGACTTATATATCTGAAGCCAGCCGCTTTCCAACAAAAAGAGGGATTTGTCAGTAATTCCCCTTACGGCCTAGATCAGCTCTGGGTCCACACTCTGATGAATACGGCCCCTCTTTCCAGCGTTTTCCCCTTCATCTCCTTTGATCTGAGCTCGAGCAAAGGTATTCTCTACGGCATTAACCGGCATAATAATTCCCTCATTCTCTTTGACCGTTTCTCTTTGGAAAACGCCAATGAAGTTATCTTCGGAAAAAGCGGAGGAGGAAAAAGCTACTTCGCCAAATTAGAAATCATCCGTTATCTCATGGAGGGAGTAGATGTAATTATCATTGACCCGGAAAATGAGTATAAATTTCTGTCTGAAGCTGTCGGAGGGTCTTTCTTCAAAATCAGTCTCTCTTCCCCTCATCATCTCAATCCTTTCGACTTACCAATTCCTCGAGCTGACGAAGAGCCGGCTTCCGTTCTCCGGAATAATATTCTTGAACTTGTTGGCCTTTTCCGTCTCATGCTCGGCGGATTAACTCCGGAAGAAGATTCCATCGTTGATCAAGCCTTAACCGAGACCTATGCCGCCAAAGACATCACCCCAGAATCTGATTTTTCTCAAATCCAGCCGCCGCGGATGAGTGATTTCGAGGCCGTTTTGGAAAGTATGGAGGGAGGAGAGTCATTAGTCCGCCGCCTGAGAAAATATACTCAGGGCAGCTACGCCAATTTCTTCAACCAGTATTCTAATATCAAAATGGATAGTAAATTAGTCGTTTTCGGCATTCGTGACATGGAAGACGAATTAAGACCGATGGCAATGTATGTTATCCTCCACTATATCTGGAACACTATTCGCTCCCAGCTGAAGAAAAGAATCGCTACCATTGATGAGGCCTGGTGGATTATGAAAACGGAAGAAGGAGCTTCCTTTCTTTTCTCCATCGCCAAACGCGCTCGTAAGTATTGGCTGGGATTGACCACCATTACTCAAGACGTCAGTGATTTTATGAATTCCGCCTACGGACGCCCGATTATTAATAACTCTTCCCTCCAATTATTAATGAAGCAGTCTCCGGCTTCCATTGAATTTATCCAGGATACTTTTAATCTTACCCAGGGAGAAAGAGACCTTCTGCTTTCGACCCAGGTAGGAGAGGGAATCTTTTTTGCCGGGGTAAAAAGAGTAGCTATCCAAGTAGTCGCTTCTTACGCCGAAGACCAGATTATTACCACCTCCCCGGAAGAAGTTTTGAAGATTGAAAAAGCAAAAAAAGCCTTAAAAGAGAAAGAAGATGAAAGAGGGCGCTCCTTCTAAGGCAAGTTCTAATTTTCTTGCTCCGGATGCTTTATTGATGATGACTATTGGAGGAATGCTTGACCTCGGAGGGGGTTCAATTTGTCTTTTGCTCATTCTCGGTGTTATTACTGCCCCCGTCGGCCTCCTTATTTCTACTATTCTTGATATCGTGGGCTTGGTCATTTTTTCGGCCTGGACTCTTTTTCTCCGCTCGGGAACTATCAGCGGCAAGAGTGTCAAGGTAATTTGGAAACTATTAAAGAGGGCTGGCCTGCCATTTTTAGTGGAATCGATCCCTATTTTCGGAGATGTCGCTTTTAGCTGGATCTTGACTGTTTATTTAGAAGTGAAAAATGGATAAGAAAAAATTATTTCTTTTTCTTATCAGCCTTCTCGTTTTATTGAGCATGGTCGCTTTTGCTTTTGCCGCTGGTTCCAGCGGGAAAGGGGAGGCGCTTACTTCTTGGGTTTCCGGATTAGTAAAGTGGACCATCCGTATCGCCGGCCTGGTAGCTTTTCTATCCTTAGTTTACGGCGGCCTGCGTTATCTCCTGGCAACTGGATCTGTCGACGCTATGAAGAGAGCCCGGCAGCAAATGATAGCTGGCTTCGGAAGCTTGCTTATAATCATCACTTCTTATATCGTTCTTCAGACTATTAACCCTCAAATTTTGGGGGGAATTCCGGAGGCAGAGGTTGCTCCCGGAACGTCTTCTCCCTCTGCTCCTCCTTCAGAACAAGAAGTCGTCCCTTTCGTCTATCAAGAAATTCCTTTTGGGACTTTGTTGGAAACGAGAATTTTAGCCAAAAACATCAGCTGTTTTAATGAAAGCAACCAATTGGTTGATTGCCACAGTCAAACAGCTATCAGTCAGGAGGAAAAGGAAACCATCGCTCAAAAGATGACCGAGGAATTTCCGGAACAGTGGCCAGACGCTCAGCCGGAAGATGCAGAAATCGCCTATCAATGTTACGCCTTTGACGAAGATGGAGAATTTATCGATGCCGACCCCAACCAGCCAGGCATTCAGCCAACGCTTCACCGGGACCGTTTAGATTGCCTAGAGAAAATTAACCAAGCCATTCAGGCCAAATCAGAATTTCTTCGCGATCGGGTCAAGGAATTAGCTCAGCTTAGTGCCCAGTGCGCCTGTGGCGTTTGTGGTTGTGGAACTTGCCCCTGTATTCCATTTGGAACCTGTCCCTGCGGCGCTCCTTGCGGTGGAGACCCCTGCCCCGGCCGGGGCCGAATGATACAAATTAGAAAACAACTTTTCCGAGAGGGAGGCTGTGGCTTGTTTATGAATCAAGTTATTCAGGGACACGACTGCTTAAAAGATAGTGAATTAGTAAAAGTGGATGTTGATCACTATCAAGATTTAACCGTCGTCAACCAAATCCGCTGGTTAACTGATCACTTTCTCCCTCCTTATTCCGCTAGTTTAACAACCGACCTTTCCTACCTAGTTAAGGCAGAAAACACTTACAAAAACTACTGCCCCTACCGGGCGACTATCAGCCATTCTTCCTTGTACGACCTAAAAAACCGGGGAGAGCCTTCTACCCAGATTAAGTTTTGTGTCAACAGTAATGACGCTCAGTGGGGAGAAGAATGTATCGAAGAACAGCAATTAGGCATCTCTAAATATTGTCGGGACTTTAATTGTCAAGACTGCCAAGAGAATGGGAAAAAGTTGTTCTGTGAAAAATGTAATCTCGATGATCTTGAGAAGGGGAAATTAGTAGAATGGTCCTGGGAAGATCAGATTTTCTCCACCTACCAATGCTCAAAATTCCTTATTAATAATGAAGAAGGAAAAGATGAGATTGATCCTACCGATCAAATGGGCGTTATGTGCAGAATCATGCCGCCAAGCGAAGAAATTGCCGAGGCCACCGACCAAGAGCGCCAGTGCTACGACTTTTATGATCAAGACGCTTTGACTCTCTATTGCCCGGATGTCGGCACGAAAAAAGCCGAGCAACTCCGCTCACGATCCTTTCTCGAGGAAGGAGTAATTGACCCCCTGACGGAAAAGGGATTTCCTATTGGGACTATTTTTCTAGGAGAAATGATAGACAATGCCGAAAATTACATTCCTCAATTAACTAAAGAGCTGGCTATTATCATTAAAACCTCTACTCCAGAAATTGTCTGTCCCTCCTACGATAAAAATGATCCTGATAATCAGTGTAAACTATTTCATCTTCCTCCAAGATGTCGGTGTGATGGCTGCCAAGTCACCCAAGACTCCGCTGGTTGTGGTCCCGGTTGCTTTGAGCAACACGGATGTCGTTGTAATAATTGTGGCAATTGCCCGCAGTGCCCTTGTTCCACTTGTCTCTGCCCAGGCAGTATTAGCCCTTGCCCCATCAGGACCATCTTTCAGCGGCGCAAGGAAACTCAAAAATGGTTTGAGGAAGACGAGGAGGCGATTAAGCCGAAAACAGACCGCGTTATTGATCTTATCGAGGCAGAAAACCTTCTGCCCGATGACGAAGATCGCCGGGAATTGATTTGCCAATTAGTTGATTCTAGAACAAAATTTGATAAAGCAATTCCTGGTTTTGGTCATATTCCTGAAGGAGAAATGACAGCTGTTGATCTGAACAATTGCCTCACTCTTCTCGAGAGAATGGAGTTACGAGAATTGATTATTCTCCCGGAATTTGACGATTGTTACCCCTATAATAGTCCCGACTTAACGGCTGAAGAACAAGAAGCCTGCCGCCGGGACCGGGCCAGCGTTCAGTGCCGCGATGCTATCAAAGATTTAATGCAAAACTTTTTCTTTATTGAAGAAGGAAGAGAATCTGGATAAATGGTAATTAATAAATAATAAATAATAATTAATAACAATTAATAAAAAAATGTTAGTTTCTAAAAACGCTCTTCGATTTTTCAGTTTTCTTCTCCTCCTGGGTCTTCTAGCCGTCCCCTTGGTAAGCCACGCTCGGCTGGAACTCAATTACCCTAAAATCCCAGGCATAGAAAGCGTCCCGACGAGTGAAAGCCCCCTGGCTCAATATCTCGCCTATCTTTATTATCTAGTGGTTGATATTGTTGGGGTGATCGCCTTCGTTATTCTGATCGTCGGAGGAATCCAACATTTAACCTCGGCTGGCTCCGTAGATAAAGCCAAGGCTGCTCGTCACCGGATAATCGGGGGAGGAGCAGGTCTTCTTATTGTCCTCGGAGCCTTTATGACTTTGAGAACTATTAATCCTCAATTAGTAGGGCTGGAGCCAATCAAGCCTATTCCCCTTCACGGAATTTGCCTTTATGCTCAACGGGGAACGGATGAAGAAGAAATGCATTGCTTTCAGGAGAACACTCCCAACGTGCTTCCAGAGGATTTTCAGGCCGAGGAAATTGAAATTGAAGCTCCGCGGAGTGAATGGCAGACGGTTTTTCTTTTTCCCGAGAAAGATTACCAAGAAAGCTTTGTAAAGCTGGAAAACCCCCTTCTCTTCCGTCCGGCTGCTGGCGAAAGTCGTCCCATCCTCGGCTTAAGTTTTTCTCCTCGCTCTCTCTACTTTGATAATCATGAATATGGTATTTACCTTTTCCCGCATGAAGGAGGAATGTATACCGAGGAGACCTTCCAAGATTTCCCAAAAAATCTGCCCGTTGTCTTAAATAGTCCTATTACTGATCTAGAAAACTTTAACGACCGGACGCGGTCCCTGTATCTTCACTACACCTACGAGGATTGGAGTCAACAAGTCGCTATTGGCTTAGCCGATGACTTTTCCTTCGGGGATGTTGATCCCGGCCTATTTTATTTCGGGGACTTTGATTTCGGGGACTTCGATCTCGGCGACCTTTCTTTTACCACCGGCGTCGGCGGCCCAACCCCTGGGTTCGGCGACCTTTCTTTCGCCAACCTTGATGATGTCGTATCTTTGTTTGGCCTTCCACATCTCCCCGACCACTGCTGGGGAACAATACTCCACACTTCAACCAACGGCGAAGGAAGATGCGGTATCGTCTATCCAAGCGGGTTAGGCACCAATAATATTCGCAACCGCCTAGTTCCCACTTTGAGTGATATTGATCTCCAACCCATTGTCGAACCCATTGACCGAGTGAGGAGCGTTGATATCTTTAACCTCTATCTAAATTACGAGGATGACTTACAGGGCTCGGTAACTTTTTGCGAAAAGCCCAATTTTGAAGGCCATTGCCACACTATTTCTGCTTCGGAAATTGGCAATACCATCTGGCATGAAACCTTTGATTATCCTTGGCACGAAATTGAGGAGAAAATTTATTCCGTTAGAATCGAGGGAAGCTTCTGGGCGGTGATGACTGATGCTGAAGATTTTGACGGCCGATGCCAGGTTTTCACCGATTCTCCCGCGGATCTAAAAAGCGAATATGTGCTCAGCAGCACCGAGTCCCTCCTCTCCACTGCCATTCACTCTATTGCTATTATTCCTATCGTCCCAGCCGGAGAAATATAATTACCCTTGGGGACGGATGAGAACATATCTTTGCTCGTCCTGGCCCTGACTTTCTGTTTCTACATCCGGCCGGTCAGTTAACGTTAAGTGAATAATACGCCTCTCCCAGGCACTCATTGGTTCGACCGCTTTCGCCCGCTGAGTGAGAGTTACTTCATCCGCTATGGTCTCTGCTAATTCCTGCAAGTATTTCACTTTCTTTTGCCGATAGTTATTAACGTCCAGCTCGACAAATAGTCTTTGGTTCAATCGCTTAGTCAATATCTTTTTTAGAAGAGATTGAAGGCCAAAGAGAGTTTCCCCTTTTTCTCCGATAAGGAGAGGAGCCTCTATCGTTTGGAGGTCTATTTTAATTGTCTCCGGTGCCTGAAAATCAATTCTCAAAGACCCTTCAATCTCGGCCAAATTGAAGAATTCTTGAAGATAGGTTTTTATCGTTCTAAGTTCGCGGGGGGAAATCATTTTTTTAGGCGGGTGAAGGATAAGGGATGAGCGAGGAAATATTGTTGGCCGACGGAAAAGACAGTCGTCGTCAGCCAATACAAGCCAATAGCCGCATTCAGGTTAGTCAGAAGAAGAAAAGTTAAGAAAGGGAAGAAATAAATCATTGATTTCTGGGTTAAACTCATCAGGCCGGTTTTTGCTTGCCGAGAAGTAGTTTTCACCAAGGATAGCTTCCCTTGGTAAAATTGAGCCAGAGCAGCCAGTAAGGCTAAGATCAAATTAGGATGAACCAAAGAGAACATGCCTAAAAAAGTGGGTTCGATAACAGGCAAAGAAACAAAAGAATACAAAAGTGGGGTGATGGAGACCGCCTCAAAGCCGCCGCCGAATACCCGGAAAAGAGCGATAAGGATAGGAATTTGAATCAGCAGGAGCCCTATATTACTCAGCGGATTGACGTGGTGCTCCCGATAAAGAGCCATCAACTCCTGGGACTGTTTCACCGAATCTTTTTTGTAGCGCTGGCGTAATTCTTCAACCTTCGGCTGCAATTCATTCATTTCCTTTTGGGCACGTAGTGATTTGCGAAAAATGGGATATAAAAGGATGCGGATAAAAACAGTAAGAAGAATAATCGCTAAACCGAGGTCATGCCCGGGGAGATAAGCACAAATGAGCATCAAAAAATTTAGCAGTGGTTGATGGAGAAAAGTTTGGAAAAGTGAACCAAGCATAATTAAGTTAGGGGAGATAAAAATAATTGCGCTCTCTGGAGAAGACCATCTAGGGTTCCTGCCAGCTCTGAATAAGATTGGTGAAGAATCTCGGGACGGGCTGTCAGGATAAGATCATAACCGGGTTTCAATGAGGAGAAGCGTGCCTTTATTAAAAACCGAAGGCGGCGTTTAATTTTGTTTCTAGCCACTGCCCGACGAGAGGTCTTGCGGCTGGCGACTATTCCAATCCGACTGTGGTCTAAATGATTAGGAAGAACCTTAACCCAGAGAACAGGGGAAGAGTAAGAACGACCTTGCTGGTAAACTTTAGTAAAATCCTTCTTCTTCCTTAAGCGATTAATTTTCGACAACATTATTCTCAAGAGATTGACTAACAGGATAACAGGGCAAAGGCAAAAGGTCAATCTTTAGCTGGCCATCGTCTTTACTCACTTTTTATCCACTAAGAATTGACAGGTGGAAAAAGGAGGCGAGTTTACAAAGCATTCTCCATCCCTTTCCCTTAGAAAATAAATTATGCTAAGATAAAAAAACGAAAGCTGAAGAAAAAATCATGACCAAAGAAGAACTTTGGGAGTCAGTTTTAGCCCAGCTTCAATTTAAGGTTTCTAAAGCTAATTTTGCTACCTGGTTGAAGAATACACGCTTGGCCGAACAAACAGAAGAGAAAGTTTTTATTGCCGTTCCTAATACTTTCTCCCGTGAGTGGCTCAGTAAAAAATATCACCGTTTGATTTTAGAAGTCTTAAGGGAAGTTGCTCCCGACGTTAAGAGAATAGAATACATTATTGAAAAGAAGTCCGCCCCCGCTCCCAGAGAAACTAAGGCCTCCACTGGATCGGCGTCGGCTTCTCAAGATGAAGAACAACCAGCTTTTGAAGAGTTGAGTATTAACCCTCAGACCAATCTTAATCCCCGTTATATCTTTCAGCAATTCGTCGTTGCTTCTTTTAATGAATTAGCCCAGGCGAGTGCCTGGGCAGTGGCTAAATCCCCAGGGAAAGCTTACAATCCCCTGCTTATTTACGGAGGGGTCGGATTGGGAAAGACTCATCTCCTTCAGGCCATTGGCAACGAGGTAGATAGTACCGGCCGGGCCAAGGTCCAATACTTGCCAGCGGGAAAACTGGTTTCTTCTATCGTCGCCTCGATTCGGAACAACAGCATTGAAGAACTGAAGTATCAGTTTTATCATTTAGATCTTCTGATCGTCGATGATGTTCAGTTTCTAGCCGGCAAAGAGAAAACCCAAGAAGAATTCTTTCACATTTTTAATGCTCTCTACGATAATAATAAACAGATTGTTCTTTCTTCGGATCGTCCGCCAAGCGCTATTGCTACCTTGGAAAAAAGATTAAAATCCCGCTTCGAGGGAGGAATGGTAGCGGATATCAGCCAGCCTGATTACGAAAGCCGTTTAGCTATTTTAGAGTCAAAAATCCCAGGATTAGAAGTAGGCGAGGAAGTTCTTTCTTACGTCGCCAATAATATTCAGCACAACATTCGGGAACTCGAAGGAGCAATTAATCGTATCCGGGCTTACCAAAAATTACATCCCGACCCTTTGACGGTAAGCCGGGCAAAAATTCTTCTCAAAGATCTTACCGGAGGACCACGAAAGATTACTACTCCGAAAAAAATCTTTAGTTGCGTAGCTAGTTTTTACAGTCTCCCCCCCGATCAGCTCTTTGCTCCCACCCGCCGCCGAGAGATAGCTTGGGCCAGACAAGTGGCGATGTATTTTTTAAGGAAAGAATTAAGAAAATCATTTCCTAACATTGGAGATATCTTCGGCGGAAAGGATCATACCACCGCCCTCTACGCTTGCAATAAGGTTGAAAATCAAGTGGCTAATGACGAACAAATAGCAGAGGAAATTAACTTAATAAAGCAGAGGATTTATGCTGAATAAAAAGGGGAAAAAGAAAAAGTTTTAAAAACCCGTTTCAGAATTCCTCAAGTTAGTCAGTCTTTATCCCATCGTCATCCCCTCTAAAATTTTGTTGAAAATGATATTCCTCTTGATCAAAAACGAAAACTCAATATAATTCACTCCTTAACAACTAACTCAACTTTTTAAGTAATTAATTAAACATAGTTAATGTTGTTATGAAATTAGAAATTTTAAAGGAAGAGTTAACTTCTGCTCTTAGTATCGTTAGTCGTATTGCTATTCGCAACCCTAACTTACCCATCCTGGAAGGAGTACTCTTGGAAGCGGGAAAGAGTTCCCTTTCTTTGACTACCACCGATCTGGAAGTGGGCACTCAATGGTGGAGCCTGGCAAAAGTAGAAAAACCGGGCAAGGTAGTTGTCCCTGCCAGGATTTTTTCTGATTTGGTAAAGCTCATTGATGACCAAAAAATTCAGCTTGAATCTGAGCAAAACAGCTTGGTGGTAAAGTATCAAAACGGGAAGGACCAAATTCAGGGGTTGGAGATAGACGACTTTCCTCTCTTGCCTCAGACGGAAGAAAAAACTTGGGTTGAAATTGACAGCTTTAAGTTTTGTCAGGGATTGAAGCAGGTTCTCTACTGTGCTGCTTCTTCGGAAAGCCGTCCGGAAATTTCCGGAGTTTACCTTCTTTTTGAAGCGAAGCGCCTGACTCTAGCGGCGACAGATAGTTTTCGTTTAGCTGAGAAAATTGCAGAGCCGGTAGAAAAATCCCAAGGGCTGAAAAAAGAGCTTGCTTTTATTCTGCCGGCGAAAACAGTCCAGCAGGTAGTTTCTGTTTTTGAAACGACGGGCAAGACAATAAAGATTTATCTTTCTGAGGACCAGATGGTCTTCGAGGTGAGTGTTGACAGCGCTTCTCATCCTCAGGGGCGCATTGTTTCCAGGTTGATTGAAGGAGTTTACCCCGATTATCGAGGAGTAATTCCCAAGAGTTTTCAGGTTTCCGCCCAATTATCTCGTTCTCGGCTGCTGAATAAAATTAAAGCCGCTAATTTATTCAGTGATCAGGTGAATGAAGTACAATTAGGAGTGCGATCGAAAGAGGGTCAATTATCCGTTGAATCCCGGAGTACCAAAATTGGGAAGAGCGAATCCTTTCTTCCCGCTACTATCCAGGGAGAAGATCTCACCATTTCTTTCAATAGCAGGTATCTTATAGACGTCTTAAGCAACCTCAGCAGTCAGGAAGTCATCCTGCAATTTAATGACGAGGGGAAAGCCGGTCTCCTCAAGCCGGCGGGTGATTCTTCTTACCAGTATGTTCTGATGCCGATTAAATCGGCCTAGAATCATTGGATAATGGCCAGAGCCTCTCTTATGAATTTGTTCCAAATCCAGCCGGCGGCAGTCACCGCCGGCACTTTTGCCATTGGAGCCTGGTTATTGTTTCCCAGCCAGACGCCGACAATGATTTTTGGAGTATAGCCGACAGTCCAGAAATCTTGGAAGTTTTCATTGGTTCCTGTTTTAACGGCAACCTGATAGCCGGGAACGTAGAGGTTGGACTGATAGCCGAACATGGGAGCGCGGTCTTTTTCACTGGAGAGAATGTCAGTAATGGTCTGCGCTGTCTGGCGGCTAATAACCTGTCTTCTTTCTTCTTGAAGTTGGGCTTGGAAAATAATTTGTCCCCGGCTGTCTTCTATTTTCAAAATATCAAAAGGAGTTACCTTATCGCCCCCGGTAGCAAAAATACCGTAGGCGCTGGTTAATTCCAGCAGCTTCACTGCTCCTCCGCCAAGAACCAGGGAAGGAACGGCTGGCAAGTCAGTGGTTAAGCCAGCCGCCTTTAGGGTTTTTAGGCTATCTTCTATCCCGGCTAGATGGAGAAAGACTTTCACTGAGGGAACGTTCAGGGATTGGGCCAGGGCTTGCTCTAGGGTGACTGGTCCTCGGAAGCGGTTATCATAATTACTGGGAAGGTAGTCCTTGCCTCCCCAATTTCCAAAATTAGTTCTCTCGTCAACGACAGTGTAAAAAGGAGAAAATCCTTTTTCAAAAGCGGTTGCATAAATAAAAGGCTTTAGCGACGATCCCGGGTGTCTTAACCCGAGATGAGCAACGTCAAACTGGGGAGTAAAGAGGCATCCATTTTGATCGACGGAACAGCCGGGAGGAAAAGACTCGGGGGCGAAATAGTCCTTCGATCCGACCAGAGCGACGACAGCTCCGGTTCGGGGATCGAGGGCGATGAGGGAGCCATTATGGGCATCATAGATCTGGTTCCTTTCCATTCCTTCTTGGATAACCGTTTCCGCTTTTTCCTGGAGGGTCCAATCGAGAGTGGTGTAAACCTTAAAACCGTTGCGCTGAAGAGAGTTTAAGCCATAAGTGCTTTCTAATTCTTTGACGATATTGAGGGTGAAATGAGGCGCTTTCAGAATATGCTTCCAACTGGAAAATTCCGGTTCTTGGTCCTGGGCTTCCTCCTTTTGTTCCGGGCCGATATAGCCGAGAGCGGCCATTTGTTCCAGGATATAATTTTTTCGGGCGAGAAGCTCATCCAGATGAGAACCATAAGGAGAAAAATAGCTAGGAGCTTTGACGAGAGCGGCCAGGATGACGGCTTCGTTAAGGGAAAGGTCCTTAGCTGATTTTTGGAAATAACCCTGGCTGGCAGTTTCTGCTCCGTAAAAATTAGAACCGAGAGGAACTTGGTTAAGATACCACTCCAAGATTTGGTCTTTTTCATATCTTCTTTCTAGCTCCAAAGATAAAATAATTTCTTCGGTTTTTCTCTTAATGGTTTTCTGGCTATTCAAGAAATGAGAGCGGATTAGCTGCTGGGTGATAGTCGATCCTCCCTGGGCTATTTCCTGTAATTTGAGATCAACGAGAATGGCTCGGACCAGACCGCGAAAATTTAATCCCGAGTGCTGGTAAAACTGCCGATCTTCAGCAGTAATAACCGCCTGTCTTAAATAGGGGGAAATTTCATCTAGAGGAACAACGGTCCGGTTTTCTTCCCCGACAATGGTATAGAGCAAAACTGTTCCGCTCTGGTCATAGATCCTAGTTGGCTGGTTAAACTGACTTTCGGTGAAGTCTTCCGGACGGGGGAGATCGCGTAGGTAATAGAGGACGATGCTTGCCCCGATCAATAAACCGAAAAGAATAAAAATGAGAATAATTCTCCCCGTCCAGAGAAGGCCCGACAAAAGAGAATTTTTAATTTTAGTTTTCTTCATTGGACTCCTGATTATTTAGACATTATAATAGAAACTGATGAAAAAGGACACCCGGGCAGAAAAGGTGGCTGAGGTTTTGGGAAGGGGAATAGAGAAAATTTATCCCTCTTCGTCTTTCCTGAAGAAAAAATTACTGGCTGGCAGACCATTGAAAATTTATGCCGGTTTTGATCCCACTGCTTCCTCTCTTCATCTCGGACACTTAGCCCTTTTGAATAAGTTAGCTCAATTGCAGGAATTAGGCCATCAAGTTTTCTTTCTCATCGGAGACTTTACCGCTTTGATTGGTGATCCGAGCGGACGCTCTGCGACCCGTCCCCAATTGACGAAAAAAGAAATAACCGCTAACGGCCGCTGCTTTTATCAGCAAGCAGCGAAAATCTTATCTTTCCAGGGAAATAATTCAGCCCGGCTGGTCTTTAACAGCCAATGGCTGGGGAAATTAAAGGCAGAAGACATAGTTGAACTGGCTTCTCATTTTACTGTTCAGCAGATGCTGGCCCGGGATATGTTCCAAAGAAGGATAGAGAAGAAGAGGCCGATCTTTATCCATGAATTTCTCTACCCTCTCTTTCAGGCTTATGATAGCGTCGCCCTGGAGGCAGATTTAGAGGTCGGAGGCAATGACCAAACCTTTAACATGCTCTGCGGACGGTCTCTAGTTAAAGATCTTCAGCATCGTGAAAAAATAGTCCTGACCTTAAAATTATTAACGGACGCCAAGGGAGATAAAATGAGCAAGACAGCAGCCAACGCTGTTTTTCTGAGTGATTCTTCCCAGGAAATGTATGGGAAAATTATGTCTTTTCCTGACCAGCTAGTGGAGCCGGCTTTTTATTCGGGAACGAGAGTGCCCCGGGCCGAGGTGGAAGAAATTCGGCAAAAAATGAAAGAAAAACAGGTTAATCGCCGCGATGCTAAAGCCCGTTTAGCCTGGGAAATGGTGGCTCTCAATTGGGGAAGGGAAAAAGCCGAATGTTCGGCTCAAGAATTCTCTCGTGTTTTTCAAGAAAAGCGCCTCCCTTTAAAAATACCGCTGGTGCGGCTGCCGAAAGAAACTATCTCTCTCATCGATTTACTCCTCCAGACGCAGCTTGCCTCTTCTCGGGCCGAGGCAAGAAGGTTAATTACCCAGGGAGGGATTAAGGTTGACCAAGAAGTGCAGACGGATGGAGAGCAGATGATTAAACTAGTGAAGGGGATGCTTGTTCAGCGGGGAAAAAGAAAACTGGTTCAGATTCAATGAGAGGAGTTTTCAATCCTCAGCCATTGGTTTTTGCAGAGAAAGCAAAGGGAAACTCCCAAAGCATCAGCGGCATGGTCGGGCTGCGGTTTTTGGCTTAGGCGGAGAATCTTTTGGACAGCTTCTTGAATCTCTTCTTTTTCTGCCCGTCCGTAACCCGTCAGCACTTGTTTGATCTCCAGAGGAGAAAACTCATAGATTGGGAGCTGCGCTTTCTCGGCTATCAGCAGAATGACTCCTTTTGTCTGGCTGACACTCATGACGGATTTCTGGTTTTGGAAAAAGTAAAGGCTCTCAACGGCTAAAAGATCTGGATGATAACTGCGGACGATCTTAGAAAGGCTTTTTTCGATCAATCTTAAGCGGAAAGGAGCTTCCCTCTCAGCGGGAGTGGTAATGGCTCCGTAATCAACGAGAGCCACTTTCCCGAGAGGGATTTTAGTTTTGACTAGCCCGTAACCGACAGCGGCGGTTCCCGGATCAATACCAAGGATGGTAACCATTAATCGGCGTTGGTGTAAATTTCCTGAATATTTTCTTCTTCTAAAGACTGAAGTAAGCTCTCCAGTTTCTTTTTTTCCGTTGGATTCAAGGTTATAGCTTCCTTCGGCACCCAACCAAGGGAAGAGTAGTCAATTTGATAGCCCTGTTTCTTTAAAGAGTTTACTACAGGCTGCAGGTCTTGAGGTTTAGCATAGATGACGATGTGGTCGTCTTTCTGACGGATGTCTTCTGCCCCGGCTTCGATGAATTCCAACTCTAGTGCCTCGCTTAAATGGTAGGAATCCGGCAGATGAATAATTCCTCTTTTCTGGAAGAGCCATTTTACTGCTCCGACTTCAGCTAATTTCCCGTTATGCTGGCTAAGGGTCTTGCGAAGAAAATCCCGGGTGCGATTTTTGTTATCCGTAATCGCTTGAATAATGAGAGCAATTTGCCCCGGACCGAGGGCTTCATAAGTAACCGCCTCTAAATTTTCTCCTTGTTGATCAGCTTGCTGAACGGCTTTTTCAACGCTTTTTGCCGGCATATTAGCCGCTTTTGCTTTTTCTAAAGCCGTCTGAAGAGCAGGATTCCCAACGGGATCCGGCCCCTGCTGGCGCACAGCAACAGCAATCAGCCGAGCAATCTTGGAAAAAGCTTTGCTCTTCTTTAAATCCTCCGCTTGTTTTTGGTGCTTGATAGAAGCCCAATGAGAATGTCCACTCATAATTATTATTAAAAGGATTTCCTAAGACTTATAATTTCCTTTTTAAAAGCAAGATAGTGATAATACTGAAGATCCCTAGTCCTGAACCGAAAGCAAGGACGGTCGGTGAAGAAAGTGGTTTGGGGGTTTGACTGCCTAAAGCTAGATTATCTGGTTGCTGGTTAGCTGTCAACTGATAATCGTCAAGAAAAAAGTCAGCCTGGTTATTATGGCTGTCAAGATACTCCTCCTGAAACTGTTTCCTTTTTAGGCGCTGGTAAGCAGAAGGATTTTGCGGAAAGGGGCTTCCTTCCTGGAAGGGATCATCCCCTTTGCCCCAGGCGAGAGCATCGATGATTGTTTTTTGGGGGTCGAGAAGAGCAACGCTGTTATCGGCCGCCAGGGTGGCTTGGCTTTGATAGGGAGTAGAAAGAAAATCAGCAAACCCTTCTTGAGCATTGGCCCAAACAAGGCTTTCTCCGGGATCAATCTGGCTTCCTTCCGGAAAAGAGAAGAGAGAATATTCCTGCCCAGATTGAGTTTTCTTTTTTAACTGGAAGCGGCGGAGGTCAACTGTCTGATTACTGGGATTGTAAAGCCGAAGATAATCCTGAGAAGATTGAGAACCAGCGATCTGAATTTCCACAATCAATAATTGGTTGCTAGCGGATGGGGATTGACAGCCGCCTAAACTGGGAACGGAGAAAAGAGCAAGAATGAACCAGAAAAGTTTAGTCATCATGGATTAAGTCATCCGATGGACTTCTTCCAAGGTAGTCTGATGGTTAAGCACTTTCAGGATGCCGTCTAGGTAGAGACTAAGCATTCCTTTTTCCGTAGCTTTGTTCCTTAACTTAGGAATAGACGGGGAGCGCAGAATCAGATTTTCCATCTCGTCATCGACGCGGAAGGCCTCAAAAATGCCAATTCGATTTTGGTAGCCAGTAAAGTTGCAGGTGGAGCAACCCGCCGGATTGGCTTGAAGAATCTTTATCTTCTCTTTGAAAGGCGGAAGGGAAACTAAAGCTGGCATTTGAGCATAAGCCTTTTTTATCTCTTCCCTTTCCTCTGGAGTTGGGGAAGAAAGATGAGAGCAGTGAGGGCAGACTCGACGAACAAGCCGCTGGGCGATGGCAACATTAAGAGCGGGAGCAATATCCGTGCTGCTCACTCCCAGGGCTTCCAGGCGGGAAATTGTCCCGGCGGCATCATTGGTATGGAGAGTGGAAAAAACTAAATGGCCGGTCATTGCCGCCTGGATGGCAATGCGGGCGGTATCCCCATCCCGGATTTCTCCCACCAGAATGACATCCGGGTCTTGGCGAACAATGGCGGAGAGGCCGGAGGCAAAATCATAACCATGCTGGGGATCAACCTGAGTTTGAGAGATTCCTTCTAGCTGGTATTCAATCGGATCTTCAATAGTGATAATTTTTATCCCCGGATTTTCAATTTTTTTAAGGAAGGCATAAAGAGTAGTTGTTTTTCCGGAGCCAGTTGGCCCGGTTAAGAGAATCATTCCATTGGGGCGCTCCAATTCTTGGTTCATCAGCTTTAATAGCCCTGGCCGCATTCCAAGAGCGGCAACATCCCGGAGCGATTCTGGGTCCAAGATTCTCATAACAATCGTTTCTCCGAATTCTGAAGGGAGAACAGAAGTCCGGACTTCAATTTCTCTTTGGTGATAATAGATAGTAAAGCGTCCGTCTTGGGCCCGGCGGGTAATATTTAATTTAAGACCGGAGAGCAGCTTAATTCGGGAAAGAGCAAGTTCATAAACACGGATGGGGAGGAGAGAAACTGTTTTTAGAACGCCGTCGATTCTAATACGCAGCCGGGCGCTTTTTTCTTGTTGAGGCTCAAGATGAATGTCGGAGGCGCGGAGGAGAATAGCTCCCGCTAAGATGATGTCCACTAAGCGGGTAGTTTCTCCCAAGAAATGGGCTTCCAGCGCTTTCTGATAATCCCGGATATGGTGAACCCGGGGAAGAACCTCCTTAATGACAGCCGGATCAATTTGTACTTGGTGAGCAAGAGTGGTCATTATTTTTGATGTTAATCGCTGTTTTTTTCTGTTAAGAGCGGCCAAATTCTATCCTTGACCGAGGAAAGATTTGTCTTTCCCGCTCGGAAAATTCCAATTTTCCCTTTTTCTTTCCCGGAGAAAACTTTCAGCACCTGATTTTGCTTTTCTTGATTCTGGAGAGAAACTATTCCCTGAATAGTTTGGTGATCTACTTTCCAAAGAAGGAGAATATTTTTAAACTGGAAGAGCCCGGATTTCAATTCCTGAAGGAGAGAAGACAGATAGGGGGGAGAAAGAGAACGCCAAACGCCTGTTTCCAAGGGAAGAAAAGCAATTTTTGGTTTTGAAAAAACTTGTATTTTCTTTATTGCTTGCTGCAGGAAATCAATCTTGGCTTGAGAGGTGAGAAAAGAAGAGGGGGGATTAAATTCTAAAGCTCCCTTCCCCATAAGATAATGCATCTGGGCCAATGATTCTTTGGTCTGTTTTTCCGGGGGGAGAAGTTTAAGACCCTGCAGCAGATAGCCAGCCGCCCGGGCATCAATTTCCTCTTCTTGAAGCTGACGCAGAATAACAGTTAGCCATTGACTTAAGGAGGTAGTCTGCGGATTAACTAAGTTGAGACGGCCAAAATATTGATTAGAGGCATGACAGTCAATATTGATAATGGGCAGAGAATCCTGAAAATTTCGAAAGAGAGGATGAACAATCTCTTCCCATTTTTGCACTCCCAAGGTGATAAGAAGATCGGGCTGGGGTTGAGGAGAAAGCAGGAGATCAAAGTCCCGGCGGTCAAGGGCTTTATCCTGAGCATCAAGATAAAGGATAAGCTGCTCTTTTTCCTTTTCGTAGCGCAGTTGTTTAATTTGAAGAGAAGCCGGCGGCCGGATAATAATCTTGGGCTGGAAAGAAAAGTCCTCGCTGATAAAAGGCTGAGCCTCCCAAGGGAGAGAACCGAGAATAAGATTTGCTTTTTGCCCAGAATTTTTTAAACTATAGAAGAGGGCCAAACCGGCTAAGAGACTATCTCCTCGATTACTCAAGGCGGGGAAAAGAAAAATATTTTCCTTTTCTTTAATCAGAGAGGATAAGGTTTTAATTGGCATTTCTTCCATATGATTCAAAGTTATTTAAGCTGATTTTAGAGTGTTAGTCAAATTTATCACTTGTTCTCCGGCGGAAACTAAAAAACTGGGGGAAAAACTAGGCCGGTTTTGTTGCCGGGGCCTCCCTTCTCTATCTCAAGCTTTGGTCATCAGCCTGGAAGGAGATTTGGGCGGGGGAAAGACGACTTTCCTTCAAGGTTTAGCCCGGGCTTTCCAGATTAAAAAAATTCTTAGCCCCACTTTTATTATTTACCGGAGCTATTCTTTAACCGCTTGCCATTTTCAAGAATTCTACCACTTTGATTTTTACCGTTTACAGAAAGCCTCACAAATTAAAAAGCTTGGCTGGGCGGAGAAGCTAGCTAATCCCCGGAATGTGCTGGCGGTGGAGTGGGGAGATAAATTCTCTTCTCTGCTTCCCTTGATGAAAATTCAAGTAGAGTTTAAATTTCGGCAATTAAAAGAGAGGGAAGTCCTTCTTCATTTTCCTCCTTCTTGGTCACCAAAATGGTCAACGTCCCTTTAAACCTTGATGGTCAGCAAAAATTTCTTCTTTTAGACTCCAATGCCCTGATGCACCGGGCCTACTACGCCCTGCCGCGGTTGACGGATAAAAAGGGAAGAGCAACCAACGCCATCTACGGCTTTTTAGCCTGTCTTTTTAAAGTTCTGCGGGAACAGACCCCTCAATACGTGGTAGCCGTCTTTGATTCTCCAGGGAAAACCTTTCGTCATCAGGTCTATCCCCAGTACAAGGCGACTCGGGTTAAAGCCCCGGATGAATTTTATGCTCAGCTTTCGCCGACGAAAGAAATTCTCCGCCTCTTGGGCATTCCCGTGTTGGAAAAAACCGGCTATGAAGCCGATGATCTGATCGGAGTGATGGCGAAAAAGGTAACTGATCCCCAGATCAAAACTCTCATTCTGACCGGAGACTTTGATCTTTTGCAATTAGTTAATGCCCGGGTAAATGTTCTCTTGTTAAAGAGAGGAGTAAGCCAAACCATTTTTTATGGTGAAGAAAAAACCCGGGAAAAACTAGAAGGGCTTTCTCCGGAGAAGATTACTGACTTTAAGGGTCTGGCTGGGGACAATTCGGATAATCTGCCCGGAGTACCGGGGATTGGGCCAAAAACTGCTTTTCGTCTACTGCGAAAATTCGGTAGTCTGGAGAATATTTATCAGCAGCTGGAAGAAGACGGGGAGGCAATCAAACCCGCTTGGCGGCAAAAGCTTCAAGAATTTAAAAAGCAAGCCTTTTTAAGCAAGCAGCTAGCTACACTTAAAACCGATCTCTCTCTTGATCTTCCCTTGGCCAAATGCGCCCAAAAAGGATATAATAAAGAGAAGGTGCAAGCGGTCTTAATGGAGCTGGGCTTCAAAAGTCTTCTTCCCCGCCTTCCCTAATATGTTTTCTGCCTCCCTTTATCAAAAAAGCAAAGAGTTTCAAAAATTTCTTCAGCGGCGGAAGCTGTCCTTTACCACTTTTCTTTTTATCCTGCTGGGAAGCTGGCTTATTTGTCTGGAAACGGCTGTCTATTTTGGGAAACTAGAGTTTGTTTCCTGGCCGGGGATGGGGCGCTATCTTCTTATCTGGCTGGCTTGGCTGGCGATTAGTTTTTGGCTGGGAGCGAAGGTTGGCTATCAGAAAATTGTCTGGTACAGCAATCATCTCATCTTTACCTTTCTCACCTTCTTCCTTGTTTTCCAGTCTCCGGAAAATTGGTTTTTGATTTTATTTGAATATGGACTCCTGCTGCTTCTTTCCCTAGCTTGGGCGAGCGCTTGTTTCTTCTCTGTTTGGGACTTGTTACTGCCTGCCTTTTTAGCAACCGTTGGCCTCTTCTCTTTTTTTGCCGCCCATTCCCCTTTGTTTTTGAAAACGGATTCGGCCTTACTCTATTTCCTTCTTTTCCTTATTTTTATGGTGGTGGTGACAGTTACGGCTATCTGGAATACTTTTCGCTCAAGGCAATTATTGGGAAGCATCTATCGGGAAAAACAAAATTTGGAGGAAACGGCTAAAGTCTTGAGAATAAGAATTCAAGCCAAAACAAAAGAACTGCGCCAGCAGACAGAGAATTTAAAAAAGGAAAGCACCATTCGGACCCAAGCTCTTCGAACCAGGATTCAGGAATTGGAGAGATTCCGCCAAGTGGCTGTCGGCCGGGAGTTAAAGATGATCGAATTGAAAAAAGAAATTAGCCAGCTGGAAGAAGAGCTCAAGAAATTAAAACATGGAAAGAGAAAGCGAAAGTGAATTGAGAAAACAAGTGCTGCTTAAAAATCTTAAGCGCCAGAAGGAGATTAGAAAACTTATCCTTCCGTTGCTGGCGCTCGTTTTTCTTTTCCTCTATGTCTTTTCCTTGCCTAATTTCTCGCTTGTCTTGGGGAGTATTCTTGTCCTGATTTCTTTCAGCCTCTTCTTTTTTGGCAACTTTTACTTTCAAAAAAATTCGGCCCTAACGGCGGAGGGGATTCAACAAGTCTTAATAAAAATTATCTTTTTAGAGCTCTTAGCGGCTTGGGCGGGCTTCTATCTTTTCGGTGCGGTCATTAATAGTTGGCTAATTCCTATTGCTTTTCCCGCTTCCCTTTTCTTTGTTTTCTATTTAACCTTAGTTACTCCGCTTCTGGCGGAGCTATACCGGACTTTCTTCTTCTTGATAAGCTGGCTAGGCTTGGCTTTCCTCGTTCTTCTTGGCCATTCTCAATCTACCCTGTCTTTAGGAAATCCTCAGCCGGGCTTGGATTTGATTGATGTCCCTAGTTTGGTTTCCATTATCCTCGCTGGGGTGGCTCTTTATGGAGTAAAGATTGTGGCGGACTTTACCCAGGACCAGTCCAGCTGGTGGAATCAGGGACTGAAGAAAGTTAACTGGCGGCTGGAAGACAAATTGGCTGGCCGGGAGGAAGCTATTTTTAAACTAAGAAGAGAGCTGAAAGAAACAAGGGAAATTCTTCAAATCCGGACCTTGGCTCACATCAAAGAGATGAGGAGATTAACGGAAGAGTTCCAGCGAATGGTTGGCGAAAAAGAAGAGGTGCAGCAGCATAGTAATCAACAGCCGGAAAAGACTCGGGAAGCTCAAGAAACAGCTCAGGCTCTGCTTAACATCTTGGAGGACAGCGAGAGAGCCCGGCGGCAATTGGTGAAAGAAGAGGAGTTGACTACTACCATCATTGATAACTTCGTCGATGGGCTTATTATCCTCAACCGGCAAGGGATTATTCAGGAAGTCAATCAGCGGATAGAAGAAGATTTCCAGGTTAAAGAAAGAGAGGTCCAGGGGCAGCCGGTGGAGATTTTAAAGAAATATCCCCTTATTGCTCTAGCTGTCCCTTTAATTGGGGAAAGTGATCAGATACGAATAGTTCACAAGCAAGAATTCTCGACTGAAGAAGGAGTGACCATTGAAGTGAGCACGGTTTCCCTTAAGAGCAAGAGTCGCTGTTTGGGATACTTAATGGTTTTCCACGATATCTCTCGGGAAAAACATATTCAGAAGATGAAAACAGATTTTGTTTCTATTGTCGCTCATCAATTGAGGACTCCTCTTTCGGCTATTAAGTGGAGCATCAGAATGATTCTTGACGGAGAAGCGGGTAAGGTGGCGGCTAATCAGAAGGCCTGGTTGGACAAAACCTATCAGAGCAATGAACGGCTCATTGCTTTGGTTAATGATCTTTTGAACGTTAGTCATATTGAGGAGGGAAAATTTCTCTATGATCTTCAGAAGGCTGATTTGGGAAAAATGGTGGAAGAAGTGCTGGAAAATACTAAAGAAGTCATTATCCAGAAAAAACTAAAAGTTTCTTTTCAGAAGGGAAAGGAATCTTCTCTGGCCAAGATAGATAAAGAAAAAGTTCAGTTGGCCATTCAAAATCTGGTGAATAATGCTATTCATTATACGCCGCCGGAAGGGGAAATTACTCTTTCTCTCCGGAAGGAAGACGATAACCTTTTGTTGATGGTCAAAGACAACGGCATCGGCATCACTAAAGCCGACCAGAAAAAAGTTTTTCAGAGATTTTTCCGGGGGCGCAATGCCGTTCAAATGAGAACCAATGGCACCGGGCTGGGACTCTTCATCGCCAGAAACGTCATTGAGGCTCATCAGGGAAGAATTTGGTTTGAATCTCAGTTAGGGAAAGGGACAACTTTCTACCTCACTATTCCCCGGCTAGCCAGTTGAACGGTTTTGGATAGGTGTTATAATCCAGTCAAGGAACATGAAAACCATTCTTCTTCTGGAAAGCGAAAAGTTAATCTCTGATTCTTTAGAAAGGAGACTGACAGAAGAAGGCTACCGGCTGATTATCAATAACCAAGTGGAGGAGGGATTAGAGACCCTTGCTCAAGGAGAAGTTCATTTAATCATTTTGGATTTAGATATTTCTGGCCTGAACGCTTTCAGTTTTTTAGCCAGAAAGAATAATGATCCCCGATGGAAGAAACTTCCGACTTTAGTTATCTCTAATGCGGGAGAAGTGGGAGAGCTTAGCCGGGCCAAAGAACAAGGAGTGGTTGATTGGGTATTAAAAACAGAATTTAATCCCGAGGAAGTGGTCCAAAAAGTGAAAAGTATTTTCCAAGCTAAAATAACTATTTAAATTTTAAGATATGTCTTCCTCAACTTCTTCTCAAAATACTATTCTCATCATTGAAGACGATGTTTTCCTGAGCGAGCTCATGTCCAAAAAGCTTGAAGAATCGGGCTTTAAAGTAATCAAGGCCATTGACGGCCAAGAAGGCTTGGAAAAAGTTGTTTCTGCCAAGCCGGATCTTATTCTCTTAGATTTAATTCTTCCTGGGATTGACGGTTTTGAAGTCTTGAAGAAAATCAAGGATGATCCTCAAAGCAGTTCTATTCCAGTAATCGTCCTTTCTAATCTCGGACAAAGAGAAGATATTGAAAGAGGATTTGATTTGGGGGCTCAAGATTATTTAGTGAAAGCTCAATTTACCCCTGACGAAATTATTGACCGAGTGAAGAAACCTTTGGAGAGCCGTGCCTGAGCTGCCGGAGGTGGAAACCATGAAGAGGGGGTTGGAGAAAAAGGTCCGGGGCCGGACCTTTCTTGATGTTTGGACAGATACGCCTAAATTAATTCATTATCCGGCTTCTTTTGCGGAATTTCGGCTGGCAATCAAAGGTCGGAAAATAGATGAGATTTGCCGCCGGGGAAAAGTACTCCTTTTTTATCTTTCTCCGCCAGCCATTCTCCTCGTTCATCCGAAAATGACCGGCCATTTTCTTTATAGTTGCGGGAAAGAGCAGGTAGAAAAGCGGAAATCAGCTTTGGCCGAAGAATACATTCATTTCCTTTTCTGGCTGGATAACGGAAGTTTGCTTGCTTGGTCCGATTTGAGAAAGTTTTCTCGGCTAGAACTTTGGCCGGTTGAAAAATCAAGCACTATTCCTCTCCTTCAAAAGATTGGCCCTGACCCTTTAACCGCCGATTTTTCTCTTGAGAAATTTCAATTACTGCTTTCCAAGAGCCGAAGACCGATTAAGCTTACTCTCTTAGACCAGTCTTTGGTCAGTGGGATAGGCAATATTTATGCCAGTGAAATTCTAGGGGCGGCTAGAATTCACCCGGAGAGAAAAGCTTTTACTCTTTTTCCCGAAGAAAGGGAAAGAATTTACCAAGCGATGAGGGAAATTCTTCAGGAAGCGGTGGAACAACAAGGAACAAGCATCGCCGACTTTCGAGACATAGAAAACGAAAAAGGACATTATACTTCCCAATTAAAAGTTTATCGTCGGGAAGGCAAGCCCTGCCTCCGTTGCCATTCCTTAATAGAAAGGATAAAATTGGGAGGCCGCTCCACTTATTATTGTCCTCACTGCCAGCCAAAACCATGATTTACTTTTTTTATGGTCCGGACAGTTATCGACTTTCCCAGAAGTTAAAGGAAATTAAGCGCCGTTACCAAAAGGCCCACGGCGGCCCGATGAACTTGGTGGAACTAGAAGGGTCAGAAATTTCCTTTCCTCATTTCCAAGATATTTGCCATCAGCCTTCTATGTTTGTTGAGCGCCGGCTGGTGGTTATAAAAAATCTTTTCCAGGCGCCGGAAAAATTCTGTTGCCAACTTCAGTCGGTTGTAGAGAAGCTAGATCAATCAGCTACCCTTTTTGTTTTTTATCATCTGGGGAAGATTAAGAAAAAAGACCCCCTTTTCCAGAAACTGAAGAAACAGGTGAAGAGTGAAGAATTTTCTTCTCTTGGTTTAAGTGAAACAACTGCTTGGCTGGATAAGGAGGCGGAGAGTTACGGCTTAGTTCTTCAGTCGGGGGCCCGGACTCGCTTGGCCAGCCTGATCAAGGGAGATCTTTGGCTCGGCCAGCTAGCTCTGAAAAAAATCGCTGCTTATCTGGGAGAGGGAGGAAAGGAAGTGTCGGCGGAAGAAGTGGAGAAATTAATGGATTTTTCTTCCTCCATTAATGTTTTTCAAGTGGTTAATGCTTTACAAGAGAATAAACTTTCGGAAGCGCTGACGATGGTTAACCATTATCTTGATCAAGGCGGGCCGCCAGAATTTTTAATCGGCCAATTTAACGCTTTGCTGGTTCACCTGCTCTATGTGCGTTCTCTGCTTGATGAGGGGAAAAATGCTTGGCAGATTAGAGCCGAGGTGCCTTTTAATTCGAAAGCGGTCTATTATTTGATCAATCCCGCCCAGCGTTTTTCGGCGGGGAATTTGAAAAAGAAAATCCGGGACCTGTTTCAGGCAGATCTCGGGATAAAAACTGGCCGGCAATTGCCCCGGCCGGCTCTTAATGATTTTCTGTTGAAGTTTTCCCGGACTGATTAAGTCGAGCCGCCAGCCGGGATTTTCTCCGGCCGGCCGTGTTCTCTTTAATAACTTTTGTTTTGGCGGCTTTGTCAACGGCCCGATGGTATTGAGGCAGTAAAGCTAGAGCTTCTTTTGATTTTTGGCCCTTGGAGAGAGAGATAATTCTTTTCTTTAGTTCCCGCATCTTTTTTTGACGCCGAAGATTTTCTTTCCGCCGCCTAAGGCTTTGGCGAAGAGCTTTTTTCGCTGATTTAGTGATAGGCATTCTTTAAATATTTAGTAACTTATTCTAAACTAGAAGTTAATGGAAGTCAAAAAGCAGATTAAAAGAATTACTCCTCCCTTTTTTCTTCAAGCCTATCATTTTTTGTTTGCTTGGCTGGGAGCATTTATCTACCGCTTCCCTTCTAGAAAAATGATAGTGATAGGAGTGACTGGCACCAGCGGCAAGTCAACTGTGGTTGAATTGATTGGTCAGCTTTTTGAGGAAGCTGGTCAGAAAACCGCTGTCTTGTCTTCTATTGGTTTTCATCTTGGCCGGGATTTTTGGCCCAATCGGTTAAAGATGACCATGCCCGGCCGCTTCAATCTTCAGCACTTTCTTGCTCAGGCCAAAAAAGAGAAATGTCAATTAGCGGTGGTTGAAGTTACCTCAGAGGGCATTCTCCAGTATCGCCACCGCTTTATAGATTTTGATCTCTTGGTTTTTACTAATTTGTCGCCGGAGCACATAGAGAGACATGGGGGATTTGAAAATTACAAGCGGACTAAGGGAAAGCTATTTACTGCTTTGTCAAAGCGGCCGGGGAGAAAAAACCAGCCGCGGCTGGAAAAGACAATTATTGTTAATTTAGATGATTCCCAGGCTCCCTACTTTGCTTCCTTCCCCGCGGATAGGAAAATAGGATATGGTTTGGAAAATGGAAACAACAAAATAGAGAGCCTGAGGGCGGAGAAGATTGCTCTTCAAAAGTGGGGATCGGTCTTTGAAGTGGAAGGAACGAGATTTTCTTTAGCTCTCCCCGGTCGATTTAATATTAGTAATGCCTTGGCGGCAATAGCTGCCGGCTATGCCCGGGGGATTAATTTCTCCACCATGGCTAAGGCCTTAGCTAAAGTAAAAAATATGCCTGGCCGGCTGGAGTTAGTTATTGATCATCCTTTTCGGGTGGTGGTTGATTATGCTCATACGCCGGTTGCTTTGGAGAAAGTTTACCAAACACTTCAATCTTCTGCTGGGCAAATGATTTGCGTTTTGGGAGCCTGCGGTGGAGGACGGGACCGATGGAAAAGGCCGGTCTTGGGAAAGATAGCCGCCCGTTACTGTCAGCATATTATTCTTACCAATGAAGATCCTTATGACGAAGATCCGCAGGAAATTATTGCCCAGGTGGCGAAAGGGGCGGAGGGAAAGGCGGAAAAGATTTTTAATCGAAGAAAAGCGATTCAGACCGCTCTAAAATCAGCCTCACCAGGAGCAACAGTTATTATCACCGGCAAGGGATCGGAAGAATTAATGTGCTTAGCCGGCGGCCGGAAAATTCCCTGGGACGATCGGAAGGTGGTAAAGGAAGAATGGGAAAAATTAAAAAAAGTTGTCCATCATCCTTAGTAATTTTTCACTTTTTCTCCAGTTGAGTTTATGGTAAACTAAAATTAAGGGAAGCATGAAGGAAAAATCAGATTTATTTTCGGTCAAAAAGGGAAAGGAAAATCTGGAGACAGAAGTCAATAATTTTTCTTCTCTTTGGTCTAGTTTTGGATTTAGACAAGAACAACTTTGTTCCTGGGTGGATCTGGGTGATCAAATCTTGGATTTAGAGTGTGGGGCGGGAGACCTTTTAGATCTTTTAGTGGATCGAGACATTCATTATGTCGGCTTGGATGGCTCTCCCCGGTTAATAGAAGTAGCCCAGAAAAAGTATCCCGGGCAGCAGTTCTTGGTGGGTGACTTGCTGAAGGTGACTTTCCCCAGTGATACCTTTGACAAAGCTTTCGCTTTGACTTTTCTGCGACGTTTGTCTCCCGAGGAGCAGCAATTGGATATCTTGAACGAAGTGAGGAGAATTTTGAAACCAGCCGGTCTACTTTTCTTCAGAACATGGTCTCCACGAGATTTTAATCTCTTTTCTAAACCAAAAGATTTAAAGTGTTTAACCCGGAAAGCGGGATTAGAGGTTGTTCAGCAAGGAGAATTGAAGCTGACAGAAACAGAAAAAGCCTTTTACTTTATCACCCAGAAGATTTAGCTTCCGCCCTTATAGTTCAACGGATAGAGCGCGACCCTCCGGAGGTTGAGATGAAGGTTCGAATCCTTCTAGGGGCACCAAAGGTCGTTGATTAAAAAATTATCTTATGGCTAATCAAAAGGATGAAGTATTAGTCGGGGAAATCACCCATTACTTTGGGAAGATTCAAGTAGCGGTAATGAAACTTTCTCAACCCTTGAAAGTGGGGGAAGAAATTAGAATTTGCGGGGGAGAAACAGACTTTACCCAAGAGGTGCAGTCTCTGGAGATCGATCATCAGAAACTGGAAGAGGCAAAACCTGGACAGTCCGTCGGTTTAGCTGTTAAGGAAAGAGTCCGCCCCGGCTATAAAGTTTTTAAAATTTAATTATTTTTCTTTGCCATGATGGACGCCTTCTTTAATGAAGCGAACCTTCAAGTGGTTTTGCAGTTGTTCTTAGCTGTCTTTCTTGGGAGTTTAATCGGGATTGAAAGAAAGCAACAAGAAAGAATGGCTGGTCTAAGAACTTTTGCTCTAGTTGCGCTGGCTTGTACCCTTTTTACCATACTTTCTTTAGGTTTGATGGATATTTCCTATCCCCAGCCAGTTAGTTTTGACCCGATTAGGATTATTCAGTCTATCGCTATCGGGTTTGGGTTTCTGGGGGGCGGGATTATTATCTACCGACGCTTTCGCTTAGAAGGGTTCACGACCGCAGTCGCTTTGTGGATTACAGCGGCGATCGGTATTGCTGTGGGCTTAAAATTTTATTTTTTAGCGGGACTGGTCACTCTGCTGGTTATTATAATTTTGTCGGGTTTCCGGGAAATTGAAAAAAGAATTTGGGACTAGATGAAGAAGGAAATTATCTCTGCTGGATTAGGCTTAGCAGGAACAGTAGTCGGAGCGGGTCTTTTTGTTTTACCCAGTTTATTAGAAAAAAGCGGCTGGCTTCCTTTTTTAGCCAGTCTCCTTATTTTTGGTGGAGGAATGATTCTTCTTCATCTTTTCTTGGCGGAAGTTATTCTTCGCACTCAAGAAAAGAGGTATTTTACCGGCTATGTGGGCCAATATCTAGGAGAAAAAGCCCGGCAAATTTCTTTTCTCTACATTTTCCCGGGCTTGATAGGAACCCTTCTTATTTACGTTCTCATGGCGGGACAATTCTTAACTCTTATTGTCCAGCCTTGGCTGACTATAACTCCCACCTTGGGAAGCATGGGTTTCCTTTTCTTTTTATCTTTTTTTATTTTTCGAGGAGGAAAAGCCGTTGTTACTATTCAAACTCGCTTTGCCTTTTTTCTGTTCGTGGTCTTATTGGCTACCATTGGCTACGCTCTGCCTCAGTTGAGCTGGGGGCAGCTGGACTGGTTCCGTTTCCCTCTTCTCTTGAGCTTGCCAGGAGTAATTTTCTTCAGCTTGTTGGGTTGGAACGCCTTACCGATGATGACTCGGGCTTTGACATCTCCGGAAAACAAGAAAAAGCTGGGAAAAATTATTATTATTGTTTTAGGAAGCATCGCTTTCCTTTACTTCTTATTCAGCTTAACCTTGGCCGGTCTAGGCATCAATATTACTGACTGGACGGGAGTGACTCAACTTTCTCCCTCGGTCTTCTATTTAGCTAAGGTTTTAGCCCTCATCGGACTATTAGCTGGCATCACTTCCTTCCTAAGTTTAGGAAACTATTTAAAAAACAGCTTAGTCGTCGATTATCATTTTCCTTATTGGCTGGCGGCGGCGGGAACAGTTCTTTCTCCTTTTTTCCTCTATTTTTTGGGTTTCCAACACCTGTTAGGCTTGATGGGCTTAGTCGGGGCTTTAATGGGAGCGATCCAGGGTTGGGTTATCGTTGCTATCTTCTTAAAAGCGAGGAAAACAGGAAACCGCTCTCCGGAATATATTATTCGCCGGCCTCGTTTAGCCCTAGCTTTTATGACTTTTACCCTCACGGCGGTTATCGTCTGTCAGCTCCTCTCTTCTTTCGGGAAATAATTTCTGTTGACAGTTCCCGGGAAAGAGATTAGCATTATTAGCGTATGGAAGAGGAACGTATTTATCTTACTCCGGCCGGTTTAAAGAGGATTCGGAAGCACTATCGAGTTCTTTGCCGCCGTCAGCAAGAAGAGCAAAACGAGAAAAAGAGATCTCGGCTTTCTTTTTTATTCAAGAATTCTGCCGAGGATCAGGAATCAAAATCCCCGACTGAGGAGAATCTTTTGCAAAATCAAATTCAAAGAGCGGAGTTCATTCTTCGTCATCACCAATTGATTGTTCTTCCTCAAGGAGAAGAAAGAAAAAAGATTAATCTGGGAGTAACAGTGGTGGTGGAGATAGAAACACGGCTCCAAAAGTTTCAAATTGTCGATTTTCCTGAAGCTGATCCGGATCAGGGGAGAATCAGTCGTTCCTCGCCGTTGGCTAAAGCTCTCTTTGGAAGAAAAGTTGGTGATGAAATCTGGGTGGAAACAGAGCCGCCTCAGAAGGTAAAAATTAAAAAGATAAAATATTAAATAGGAAGTGAAATGAAGTTGAGAAAAGCACTCCTTTTTCTCATTGGACTGGCGGTTGGATTAGCGGTCTTCGGCTTAATAAGCGGAGACATAGAATGGTCGAAGGTCGGAGAAAGTTTTACGAATATGCGCTGGTGGCAGCTTCTTACCCTTCTCGTTTTAATGGAAGGGGGAATTATTGCCTCTGCCTTAGCTTGGAAAAGTGTTTTGGAAGAGAAAACTCCTCTTCCTTTTTCTCCTTTATTAAAAATCTTTACCGTTGGTTTTTCCTTAAGCTATCTTACTCCCATGTCTCTGATAGGAGGAGAAGCCCTGCAGGCCTATTTTCTTCACCAAAAATTGAACCTTTCTTGGAAAAAAAGCATCGTTTCCATTATTCTTTATAAGCTCGTTGGTTTCGCTGTTTTGACAGTCATCGCCTTAACTGGTCTCGGGATTTTCTTTTTCTTGGGGGGAAAATTATCCCGCCGACTGGGATTTTTAATTTTCCTCATTTTTTTTGGGATCCTTTTATTTTTCTTTTTGCTTTTGAAAAAATCCAACCGCCACCGCAGTTTAATTGAGAATATTATCCGCACTCTAAGACTAGAGCAAATTCTGGAGACGGATCAAATAAAGACTGTCTTAAGCTATGAGAGGGAAGTACTGCATTTTTTTTGGGCTCGACGCCGGGCCTTTTGGAAGACAGCAGGCTTTTCTGCCTTGGGACACTTCTGTTACTTGGGACAGGCTTTTTTTCTCATTGCTTTTCTTACCGGGCAGTGGACAGGAATCGGGGCCCTCATTACCTACGCTTTTAACGGATTGAGTTCTTTCTTTATTCTCCCAGCGGCCTTGGGCAGCTTGGAGGTCATGGAAGGGTTTGCCTTTCATAGCCTCGGTTTGGCATTAAGCTTAGCGCTGACTTTTAGTTTGATTTGGAGAGGGTTGCGTCTTTTAATTTGTCTTTCTGGCGGGGTGATGGCTCTTCAGCTGATGAGAGAATTGGGCCGGGAGGGGCGGAAAGAAGTCAAAAAGCATTATCTTCATCATGAGGGAAGGTCAGAAGATAGCTAGAATTTTTTCTGAGATCAGCAGTTACTTAACTATCCAGGAAGTGCCTTTTAAACCGCAGGCTTATCAACGAGCCGCCGGCGCCCTAGAAGTCTTTTCGATTGGTATTCGGAAGATTTATCAGCGGGAAGGACGGCGGGGATTGGAAAACATCCCCGGCGTGGGGGAAAGCTTAGCCGAGAAGATTGAGGAATATTTGAAGACGGGGCGGATTAAATACTACGAAGAATTAAGAAAAAAACTTCCGGTTGATATTTACCAATTAACGCAGATTGAAGGAATTGGTCCGAAGACAGTAGAAAGACTTTACCAGTCTTTAAAAATTAAGAATTTAGCTGACTTGGAAAAAGCCGCCCAGGAAAAGAAGATTAGAAACCTACCTGGGTTCGGCCTTCAAAGTGAGGAGAATATTCTTCGGGAAATTGCCATTTTTCGGCGGCAGCACCGCCGCTTTCTTTTGGGAGAAATTTTACCTCTGGCTGATCAGATAGAGAAAAAGCTGAAAAGCTTGAAAGAAGTTCAAAAGATTAGTCTGGCGGGCTCTATTCGGCGGAAAAAAGAAACTATTGGAGACATCGATTTTTTAGTAGCCAGCCGCCAACCGAAAAAGGTTATGAAAGCTTTTACTTCTCTTCCTTCAGTTGCTAAAGTTTGGGGAGAGGGGCTAACGAAATCTTCGATTCGCCTGGAAGCGGGCTTTGATATTGATCTCCGGATTGTGAAAAACGAATCCTGGGGAGCGGCCCTCCAATATTTTACCGGCTCTAAACAGCACAACATTATTCTTCGCCAATTAGCGATAAAGAAAGGATTAAAGCTTAATGAATATGGAGTCTTTCGAGGGAAGAAGCGTCTAGCTGGGAAGACGGAAAAAGAATTTTATCGGCAGTTAGGACTTGACTGGATAGCGCCGGAGATAAGGACTAATGAGGGAGAAATTGAAGCTGCTTTAGAGCAGCGGCTGCCCCGACTTATCAATTATCGGGATTTGAAAGGAGATCTCCATACCGCCAGCGACTGGGGAGAAGGAAAGGCCGGTCTCGGAGAAATGGCTCGGACCGCTAAAAAGCTCGGCTATCGCTATTTGGCAATTACCGATCGCCTGTCAGCGAAAGACCAATCTTCACTGAAGAAAAAGATTAGGCGGCAGATGGAAGAAATCGACCGCCTTAACCGGAAGGAAAAGGAAGTCAAACTGCTTAAGGGGATAGAATTAATTATTGGCCGGAATGGGAAACTAAACTTGGAAGATGAAATTTTAGAGCAGCTGGAAGTAGTCATCATTAGTGTTCAATCTTTTTTCCAGCTTCCCCGGCTAGAGATGACAAAAAGAATTCTTCGGGCTCTTCATTTTCCTTTTGTCCACCTCTTAGCTCATCCTGCCAACCGAATTCTGCAGGAAAGAGAACCCAGCGATTTAGACTGGGAAAAAATTTTTACGGCGGCTCGGAAAAACCATGTTCTCTTAGAAATTAATTCTCAGCCCGCTCGTTTGGATTTGCCGGATGAGATAATCCGTCAAGCCAAAGAAAAGGGAGTAAAAATGGCTGTTTGCTCCGGAGCTCATCAGCCCCAAGATCTAGGCTGGGCGGAGTTCGGTTTGGCTCAGGCAAGAAGAGGTTGGGCGGAGAAGGAAGACATTCTCAATACTAAAACTTGGTTCCAAATTTCTCTTTATCTGGCGGGTAATGAAAACTGAAAAATCTGCTGGTATTATTATCTTTCGGAGATTGGGGGAAGAGCCCGTTTACCTTTTGCTGCAGGACGGATCAGGGTATTGGGGTTTTTCCAAAGGCCACCTTCAAGTGGGAGAAACTTTAACAGAAGCTGCCCTCCGGGAAGCAAAAGAGGAGAGCGGATTAGGAGAGATTGAACTGCAATCCGGATTTCAGAGGTGGATTCGCTACTTTTTCCAAAATCGGGGAGAAAAAATTTCCAAAAGGGTCTGCTTCTTTTTAGGAAAAGCAAAAGCTCAAAAAGTGGTGCTTTCTTCTGAACATCAGGACTATCAATGGCTTCCTTATCATCAAGCTCGGGAAAAGTCGAGCTTTAAAAATACGCAGTTATTATTAAAAGAAGCTCAGGAATATCTGAGCTCAAGCTAGCCAAAATTAACGGCGGCGGAGAGATTATTCTTTTACTTCTTCTACAATTTGCTTGAAAACAGAGGGGTGATTTTCCGCTAATTGAGCAAGAATCTTCCGGTCGATCTGAATGTCTTTTTCTTTCAGTTGGTGAATGAAACGGGAATAGGATAATCCATTTTCTCTGGCCGCGGCGTTGATTTTAATTTGCCACAGGCCTCTAAAATCCCGCTTTTTCTTTCGCCGGTCGCGGTAAGCATGAACCCAAGCATGCCGCAGGGCGTCCTTAGCAGAGCGGTACTTTGACTTTCTATCCCATTTGAAGCCCTTTGTTTCCTGAAGAGTGTTCTTTCGTCTCTTATGAGCAACTGTCCCTCGCTTTACTCTCGTCATTAATATTTTAATTCTGATTTAATTTTTTTAGCCAGAGGCTTAGAAACAACCACCCATTTCTTCTGCCTCTGTTTAGTTCGTTCCGATTTGCCCTTTCGAAGATGATCCATGCCGCTTAAGCGGCGGAGGACTTTCCCGGTAGGGGTAATTTTAAATCTCTTACTTAAAGATTTTCTGGTTTTTGCTTTTCCCTTCATTGTTTGGTGATATTAACTTTAAATTGACGGGACCTGGATGACGTCTGATCCTGAACTTTAACTGGAGCCTCTTTCTTGATAGCTTCGATGAAATTGGTCAGTTTTTCTTTGGCCTGGAAGCGAAGGGCGTTTTCTCTTCCCCGCAGACGCATAGTTACTTGGACTTGGTGACCCTTTTCCAAAAAGGTTTTAGTTTGCTTTAGTTTGGTCTCCAGGTCGTGGGGAGAAGTGTTAAATTTAATGGTTATCACTTTCACTGCTCCTCCGCTCTTTTTTACCCGATGTTTCTTTTGCTGCTGGTAAAGATATTTTCCGGCTTCGGTAATCTTAGCCACCGGGGGATTGGCTTTGGCGGAAACTAAAATTAAATCCAGGCTTAATTCCCGAGCTTTTTCCAAAGCTTCTTCCCGGTTCATTATTCCCAAAGACTTTCCGTCCGGGCCGACGACGTTTAATTTTAGCGCTTTTATTTGATTATTAACGGGTGTTTTTTGGATAAGTAAGAATTTAAAATGGTGCCTATGAGATATCGTATATTACCACGGTGATTGAATTATTACAATTATGAATGGTGCTTCCTATTTATTGTTTTTAATCTCTGAGTAAATTTGTTTTTTCTGGAATGTATTTTTAGTCGCATAGACTATCCATTGCCAATGAAGAATAAAATGTGCTGATATAAAAGCTACTAAAATGATTCCTGACCAATCATGAATCTGAGTCCAAACTTGCTTGGCGATGCCTAAGACTTCTCGAGATCCTCCCTGTTTTAAGCCACTAGGCAAAAAGAAAAAAAGGATTAATCCTGTTATTGACACAACGGTAAACAAAACCGCTATCGAAGCATCAACAAGATAATTTAATTTAGCTTTATTCATATTGATTGTTAATATTATTATTTTCGTCATAAATATCAATTAATTCATCTGTCATAATATTTCGTCAAATTATAAGTTATATAAATTTTGAGCGAAAATAGCTATTCAAAAGTTATTCAAACACCCTTTTCAGGCTTTCTTCAAGTTTGGGAAAAGTATCAAAATGTTTTAATTCTTCCGGCATAATCCATTTATATTCGGTGTGTTCCCAATCTAATTTGATTTCGGGTTTCGTTTTCAACTCTATCAGGATCGGGTAGATAATCCAGGTCTTGTTTATTTTGCTGTCTGTGAATTTATAGGATTTTCCAAAATAGATTATAGAAATGTTATCTTTATCAATACCCAATTCTTCTCTAACTTCCTCGAGAGCTTTTTTAGAAATGGGCTTTAATTCGTCTAGGTAACCGGCAACCGTATTCCATTTATTTTGATACGCTCTAACTTTAGTGCTTCTTTTCAAAAGAAGGATTTTCTTTTTGAATTTTACAAAAATAGTTATAACAGGGGCGATATTGGAATTTGAATAATTAATTCTCCCGTCTGAAAACTTAGGTAGTTTTTCAGCAAATTGCCTGATAATTTCTAATGGTTTTTGTTCCTCCATAAAATAGGTAGATTAGATGCGCTATCAAAACCACTTGCCGCTTGCAAGAAAGAAAGCGGTAAAGGTAAACGGGTCATACAGATTAAGTAAAAAGCGACTACATTAAGATTCGGATGATTGCAATGAAAGCGATGATTGCCCAAATAACATTTAAAACTCCTGGTTGGTAGGCTTTCTTTTTGAACGAGATATAGACAATACCCAGAGCGCCCGTCCCATTCATAATCTGGTAAATGAAAGATGATGTCGATAAAAGATTAAAGCTTACTAAGGCATAAGCAATCACTATGGCACATGTTCCATACCAACCAATGGTTTCATGAATTAATTTTTGTTTTGTCATGTGGTTAAATTTTAAATGAAGCACATAAAAATTGCCTTTTGCCAATTACACATAACAAGCTTTAAGCGCACCTTTTTAAAGCTCGTTTTTGCATTGGCTTGAATTATTGTGTAGTCATCAAAAATGACAAGGATTGTAGTTAGTGGAGACGGCGGGAGTTGAACCCACGTCTGAAAAGGGTGGGGAAGACGGTTTACCGATCTAGTCTGATTAGTGACGTAATATCCTTGAATCAGACGAAAATAGATATTACCGAAAAAAGAAAGAACTTCTCGATTTCTGAATCCCCGGTCCGCCTATCGAGAATGAGCGGCGGGAATGCTTACTGGCTTTTATTAAGCGTAAGCGAGAGCGGGCTCACGGTCCGCTGAAAAGTTGGCACTTTTCTGATTTTAGAGGTTTTACAAGGATCTAAACCTTGACCGGAGGATCTTTCCTTCCCTTTCCATCGAAGCCTAGCGTCCCCAGATCTTAAGCGCCCGTCTAATTCTCTGGTCGATTTCTCTTCTTTTTATCTTTTCTCGTTTATCAAATTTCTTCTTGCCCCGGGCGAGGGCAATCTCAACTTTGATTCTACCCTTTTTAGTATACAACTTCAAAGGTACTAAGGTCAAGCCCCCCTGTTCTGTTTGGCTGCTTAGAGAATTAATTTCTTTCCGGGTGAGAAGAAGCTGCCGAGGGCGATCCGGTTGATAATTGGGCGGGGCGTTCGCCGGCTGATAAGGGGGAATGGAGGCATTGATGAGATGTACTTCTCCGTTTAGACGGGGAACAACATAGGCTCCTTTAAGACTGGCCCAGCCATTCTTGACGGATTTTACTTCTTGTCCGGTGAGGACAATCCCCGCTTCTAGAGTTTCTTGAATGTCGTAATCAAAAGCCGCTTTTTTATTGCTGGCTAGAATTTTCATCCCTCTTATTGTATCATAGTCTTAGGGCTTTCTTAAAATAGAATGATGAAGACGATTAAAGAAGAAATTCAAAAACTCCTGGCTGATTCTCTGGAGAGGACGAAGACTTTCAACGGGGAAAGAGAGAAATCTTTTCCGGGAGAAATTTCTTTTGCCGATAATTTTCGACATGGAGATTATGCTTCTAATGTTGCTCTGATTTTGGCTCGTTCTCTTCGGCGTTCCCCAAAAGAGATTGCCTCCACTTTAGTCAAAGACCTAAAGAGTGATCAGCCTTCCTGGCTGGCAAAGATTGAAGTTGCTGGACCAGGTTTTATTAATTTTTGGCTCTCCCCCGCTTTCTTGGAAGCTAATTTGAGGCGGATTCTGCGAGAAAAAGGGAAGTATGGCCGAAGAAAAGAGAAAAAAAGACTGGTTATTGAATATTCTTCTCCCAATATGGCCAAGCCCTTTGGCATCGGCCATCTTCGCTCGACTATTATCGGCCAGGCGATTTACAACCTTTATCAGTTTCTGGGCTGGAAATGCGTCGGCCTTAATCACTTAGGAGACTGGGGGACGCAGTTCGGAAAAATTATTGTTGCTCTCCGTCGTTGGGAACCAGGTTTTTCTCAATTAGACCTTAATCAACTGGAGAGACTTTACGTGAAATTTCATCAGGAAGCGGAGAAAGACCCGGCCTTGATTGAAGAGGCAAGAGAATGGTTTCGGAAACTAGAACAGGGAGATAAAGAAGCCCTGGCTATCTGGAAGAGGTGCTCCCGTTTAAGCCAGAAAGAATTCCAAAGAATTTACCGGCTTCTAGGGGTAAAGATTGATAATCAATTAGGGGAAAGTTTTTATCGAACCCAAGTTCCTGCTGTTATTCAGACGGCGAGAGACAAAGGTTTAGCGCAAAGAAGTGAAGGAGCTCTGATTATTAATCTGCCCGGGATGAAGACTCCTCTTCTATTGGAAAAGTCTGACGGAACAACCACTTATGCTAGTCGGGATTTGGCGGCGACGAAATATCGCCAAGAAAGATGGCATCCCCAGCTATTAATTTGGGAGGTTGGCCGAGAACAGGAATTATATTTTCGCCAGCTCTTTTTAGCGGCTGAATTGTTAGGTTATGGACGCCGCGAGCAAATGGTTCATGTTGCCCATGGTTTGGTTCGCTGGTCGGGAGGAAAACTTTCTACTCGGAAAGGAAAAACGATTTATTTAGAAGAGGTTCTAGGGAAAGCGATTGAGAGAGCTAAAGAGCTGATGGAAAAATCGGTTGTTAACCACCAACTAACGGCTAAGGAAAAAGAAAGGGTGGCGGAAAAAGTAGGAACGGGAGCCCTGAAGTTTTATGATTTGTCTCATTATCCAGGAAAGGATATAATCTTTAATTGGAAAGAGGTTCTCAACTTAGAAGGGAACTCCGGCCCCTATCTTCAGTATACGGTTGTTCGGGGAGAGAGCGTTCTAAGAAAAGCCGGTCGCCGGAAAAGGCAGTTTTCTCTTAGAGAGCTGACTCCGGAAGAGGAAATTCTTCTCCGGTTGGTAACCCGGTTTTCGGTTATTGTCCAGGAAGCCGCTCTTCGTTTTTCCCCTAACCTGGTAGCTAATTTTGCTTCTGAGCTAGGACAAGCTTTTAATTTATTTTATCAACATCAGCCTATCTTAAGGGCTCCCCGGGAAAAAAGAGATTTTCGTTTGGCTTTAACAGCCGGGACGGTTCAAGTTTTAAAGAACTGCCTTTCCCTACTTGGCGTCTCTCTTCCCAAAAAGATGTAAAGAATTATGGAAGATATCTCTAAAGCAGAAAAAGAAATTTTAGATTTTTGGCGGAAGAATGAGATTTTTGAGAAAAGCGTTGAACAAAGAGAGGGCCGAAAACCTTTCGTCTTTTACGATGGTCCGCCCTTTGCCACCGGCCGTCCCCATTATGGACATTTACTGCCCTCTGCTCTCAAGGACACCGTTCTCCGTTACTGGGCGATGAAGGGTTATTATCTTCCCCGCCGGGTTGGCTGGGATTGCCACGGTTTACCAATAGAAAATCTGGCTGAAGATGAGCTGGGAATCAAAGTGAAACCCGAAATTGAGAAAATGGGGGTGGCTAAATTCAACCAAGCTTGCCGGGAAATTGTTTTTCAAGACCGGGATGTTTTTGAAGCTGTTCTCCAGCGACTGGGCCGGTGGGCAGATTATAAAAACTATTATGCTACTCTGGAAAACTCTTACATGGAAACGGTCTGGTGGGTTTTTAAACAGCTCTTTCAGCAGGGATTAATCTACCAAGATTATCGGGTGGCTCCCTATTGTCCCCGGTGCGGAACGCCTCTTTCCAACTTTGAATTAAATCAACCGGGGGCTTATCGGGAAATCCAAGATACGGCTGTCTATTTTCTCCTTCCGCTGAAAAAAGATCTAACTACTTTTTTCTTGGTTTGGACGACTACCCCCTGGACGATTCCGGCTAATTCTGCCCTAGCTATCCAGCCGGAGAGAAAATATTTAAAAGTAAAAATTGGCTCCCGCTTTCTCCTTTTGGCCAAAGAAAGATTAGAAATTTTAAAAGACGAAGATTATAAAGTAGTGGCGGAATTAAAAGGCCGGGATTTACTTGGGGAGAAATATCAGCCGCTTTATCAGGGGAAGCCAAGTCGGGCGGCTGATTATCAAATTCTCGGCGCCGACTGGGTTTCGGTCGCGGAAGGAACAGGAATCGTCCACCTCGCTCCCGCTTTTGGGGAAGAGGATATGGTTTTAGGAGAAAAAAATAAGCTTTCGGTGAAGATAACAGTTGATGAGCAGGGACGAGTTAAGCAAGGAATAAATCTGCCGGGCGAAGGGCAGGAAGTCTGGGAGGCGAATCAAGCCGTCATTCAAGATTTGGAAAAGAGAAATTTTCTCTGGCGGAAAGAAACAGTTACTCATAATTATCCTTTCTGCTGGCGCTGCGGGCAGCGCTTAATCTATTATCCTCTTAACAGCTGGTATGTGGCGGTTACCAAACTGCGGAAAAATCTTCTTGCCAATAACGAGAAGATTCGTTGGGTCCCGGCTTATTTGAAGCACGGGAGGTTCGGCCGCTGGCTGGAAGAAGTGCGGGATTGGTCTATTTCCCGCAACCGTTATTGGGGAGCGCCTCTGCCAATTTGGGTTTCTCCTTCGGAAACGAAAGTTATCGGCTCCCGTCAAGAATTAAAGGAGCAGAAGTTCAGTTCTAATCATTACTGGCTGTTTCGTCATCCGGAAGCGGAAACCAATCAAGCTGGTATCTTAAGTGCGGCCGAAGGGAAATATTCTCTTACCTCTCAGGGAAAGAAGGATTTGGAGAAAGTTATCCCCGAATTAAAAAAACATGAGATTGATTTAATTTTTGCCTCTCCGGTCCAGCGCACTAAAGAAACAGCCGAAGTGGTTGGTCGGACCCTGGGATTGAAACCCGTCTATCGGGAAGAATTAAAAGAAAGAAAATTCGGGGTCTTTGAAGAAAAATCAGTTTCTGCTTACAGTTCTTTCTTCCAGAGCAAATTAGAGAGAATGACAAAAACTCCTCCGGGAGGGGAAACCGGGAACGAAGTAAAAAAGAGGATTTATTATTTTCTCCAAGAAATTGATAAACAGTATCAGGGAAAGAATATTCTCCTCGTCAGCCATCAAGGGCCGTTACGTGCTCTCTTGGCCGCTAATCAGGGATTAACTTCCCTGGAAGCAATTTCTGCCTGGCCCTCTTTGTCTTTTCATCTCGGAGAGCTTCGGTCAATGGAGATGAAGATCTTTCCCTATAATGATCAAGGAGAACTGGACTTTCACCGCCCTTTTATTGATGAGGTGCACTTCCTTTCCGAGAAAGGGGAAAAAATGAAGAGAATAGAGCCGGTTTTTGATTGTTGGTTTGAATCGGGGGCTATGCCCTATGCCCAGAATCATTATCCTTTTGAAAACAAGGAATGGACGGAGAAAAATTTCCCGGCTGATTTTATTTGTGAGGCGGTTGACCAAACCCGGGGCTGGTTTTACACCTTGAATGTTTTAGCCGCCGCCTTAACCCAAAAAGAGATTGGCCTTGGAAAAGACCAGCCAGCTTTTCGAAATGTTGTTGTTCCCGGCTTGGTCTTAAGTTCTTCCGGGCAGAAACTTTCCAAACATCTAAAGAATTTTCCTGACCCCTCTTCCTTGATTGAAAAGTACGGGGCGGATGCTCTTCGGCTTTTCTTTCTCACTAGCACTTCTTTGGGCAATAATTATTTGGTTTCGGAAGAAAATGTCCAGCAGACCTGGAGAAAGATTATTCTTACTCTTTGGCATTCTTATCAGTTTTACGAAACCTATAAGCTGGAACAAAAGCTGGCCTTGCCGGAGTTGAAGAATATCCTTGATCGCTGGATTGTCTCCCGTCTCCACCAAGTGAATCAGCGGGTGGAAAAGAAAATGGCCAGCTATCAATTAGATGAAGCGGCCCAAGCTTTAGCAGAATTAGTGGATGATCTTTCTAATTGGTACATTCGCCGTTCCCGGATTCGCCTCCAAAGTGACTTTTCTTCAGAGAAAGAACAAGCCTCCTTAATTTTGGCCTATGTTCTTCAAAGATTCAGCCTGCTGCTGGCTCCTTTTGCTCCCTTTATCAGTGAAAGAATCTATCAGGGCTTGGTGAAAGAAGAAAAAGGAGAACATCCTCTTTCTGTTCACCTGAATGATTATCCCCAGGCGGAAGAGAAATTCATCTCTCCTCAGTTGGAGGAGGAGATGAAAAAAACAAGGATGATTGTCAGTCTTGGCCTGCGCCTCCGGGCGGTTGAAGGGATAAAAGTTAGACAGCCCTTGGCGGAATTAAGAATCGCTGGCCAGTCCCAACTGGATCGCCAGCTTTTGGCTCTCATTCAAGAGGAGCTGAATGTAAAAGAAGTAAATTTGGTGGAGGAAGTGAAAACGGAAGAAGGGTGGACTGTCTGCCAAGAGAATCAAATTGCCCTGGGCTTAAAAACAGAAATTACTCCTTCTCTGCAAAAGGAAGGCTGGGTAAGAGAAATCAGCCACGCTCTCCAGGTAATGCGGAAGGATCTTCATTTGAAGCCCAGCCAAACAATAACTATTTATTATCAGGCCGAGTCGGTTTTAGAAGATACCATCTCTCAACAGCAGTCAGTTTTCTTGGAAAAGAACCGAGCGGCGAGAATAGAAAAAGGAGACCGAAAGAAAACTTACGCTGCCCAGAAAGAATTAAAGATTGGCGGTCGCACTCTCTGGCTGGCCATTGATCAGGAAAAATAATGTGGGTCAAGGAAGCAGATGAAGCCCTGGTTTTATCTCAGACAGAAAAGGGAGAAGCCGACCGGATTTTCACTGTTTTGACTCGGCAACAGGGAAAGCTTAATCTCTTAGCCAAGGGGGAAAGAAAAACCCTTTCCAAACTGCGGAGAGGAATTGGTCTCTTTTATTTCACCCGGGTGACTTTTATTGTCACCGCGGTAAGAAATACCTTAACCGATGTTGATTTAGTCAACGATTTTTCGGCTTTGCGCCAAGACTGGCGGAAATTTCGGGTTGCCAGCTGGCTAAGCCGCTTAGTGGATTTTGCTCTTCCTCTAGCGGCTCAAGAAGAGGAGGTCTTCTTCCTTCTCAAGGAAAGCTGGGAAGATTTGGGACGAGCAGAGAAATGCTTTCAGCGCCCTTATTACTATTTTCTTTGGCAGCTTTTTAAAACCCTAGGCTATCAACCGGAGATTCTTTTCTCTTCTTCTGCTCCCAGGATCTTTGTTTCCCCCGTCGAAGGGATGTTTTCAGATCAAGAAGAGCCGCCGAAAGACGCCCGCCTCGTTGACTCCTCGACCCGGTCTTTGTTGCGGATTATTCTCCAGGAGGAAAAAGAAGCTTTTTACCAGCAGCTGATTTCTCCAGCCGAGGAAAAGAATTTAAAAGAAATTTCTCAGCTTTATCTCCATTTTCTCCCTTTGGGGAGAGATGGTGAAGCTCCCAATTTTGCGTTATAATAGAGGACTAATTTAACCTCAGCCTTAAAAAAAGTTTATGCGCCAATTTGATAAATTACTTATTACTTTTATTGTTCTTCTTCTCCTGGCAGGGGGATCAGCCGGCCTATGGTATTACCAAAGAAACCAGAGTTCAAAAGGAGACTTGATTTTAAATCTTCTTGGCCCGGATTCTATTTCCGCGGGGCAAGAAATGGAATATACTTTGCGCTGCCGCAACCAAGGACAAGCAACGATTGTTCAGGCGGAACTTCTCTTTAGTTTTCCGCCCCACTCTCAGCCAGTGGAGCCGGCAGAAGCCACCTTCCGGCAGGAAATCGAGACTATTTATCCCGGGCAGGAAAAAGTATTCACTTTCCGGGCTCGTCTTTTCGGTCAGGTGGAAGAAGTAGAACAAGCTCAAGTCAAGGTGAACTATCGGCTGAAGGGGCTGGAAGCTTACTATAATTCAGAGACCCAGTTAGCGACTTCTATCAACAATGTTCCCCTTACTTTTGAGTTTGACCTCTCAGATTCTGTCCCTCCCCAGGAAGAATTTGAGTTTTTGATTAATTACGCTTCCTACTTTGATCAACCAATCTCCAATCTGGTTATTAGATTGGAGGCGCCAACTGGCTTCCAATTCCTTTCCAGCCAGCCGGAAAGTATTGAAGAAGAGAGGTGGAATTTACCAACTTTGCTCAATCGGCAAGGAGGGCAGATTAAAATTCAGGGGAAGATAATGCAGGAAACCGGAGAGGCAGAAGTTTTCCGAGCTTCCTTGGGAGTTTGGACTCAGGACCAGTTTGTCCAGCTGAAAGAAATTATCCGGACGGTGAAAGCGGCTCAGGCTTCGGTCTATCTTTCTCAGCAGATTAACAATCGTTTGGACTATACCGCTTCTCCGGGGGATCTTCTCCATTATCAAATTTTCTTTCGGAATGTCAGCGATTATCCTTTGGAAAAGCAGTTTTTATTGGCTAAGCTGAATGGAGCCCAGTTTGATTTAGAAACCCTTAGATCTAAAGACGGGATTTACCAGCCAGGGGATAATTCCCTCCTTTGGGATTGGAAAACTAATTCCAGCCTTCGCTTTCTGGATAAACAAGAAGAGGGATCAGTGGAGTTTTGGGTAAATTTAAGGAAAGACTGGGCGGTCACCAGTCAACCGCTGGAAATCTACAATGTGGTAGAGATTGGGCAAACCCAACGGGTTTTCCCGGTGAAGATTAATACTCAACTGAAACTGGTTCAAAAAGCTTATCACCAGGACGAATTTTTCAACGACAAGGGGCCCTTCCCTTTCCGGGTGGGAGAAACGACTACCTACACTATTTTCTGGCAGGCGGATAATTTCTACAACCCGGTTAAAGAAGCGAAAGTAGAAACCACTCTTCCTAAAGGAATTTGGTTTAACTATCAGGTTTTTCCCGAGGAAGAATTAGAGAATCTGCATTACAATACGGCTAGCGGCGACTTGGTTTGGGAGATAAATCAACTTGATCCAGAACAAAAAGCAACCGTTGCTTTCCAGCTTTCTTTTACTCCTCAAGGAGAAGCCGATTTGGAGCTGTCTTTAATCGATGCCGCTTCTATTTCCGGGCAGGACCAGTGGACGGAAGAGAGAATCAGCAACTCGGCTCCGGCGGTAGAAAAGATCAGCCTTTTGGAAGAATCATCGGCTGAATAAATTAACGGAAGAAGAATGGAAGATTTAATGGAAAAAATTATTTCTTTGGCCAAGAGAAGGGGATTTATTTTTCCCAATTCGGAAATTTATGGGGGATTTAATGCCGGTTATGACTTTGGTCCGCTGGGTGCTCCGGTGGAGAATAATATTAGGGCCGAGTGGAGGAAGGCAGTTATTTCTTCCCAGCCAGCCGTAGTAGAAATTAATACGCCGGTCGTAATTCATCCCCGGGTCTGGGAAGCCTCCGGGCATTTAAGCCATTTTTCCGATCAGTTAGTGGAATGTAAAAAATGCCATCATCGCTTTAAGGAAGAAGAAGTGAAAAAAGACGGCTGTCCTCTTTGCGGAGGAGAATTAACTTCTCCCCGTACCTTCCATTTGATGATGAAAAGTTTTCTTGGTCCGGTGGAAAATGAGCAGGCCGCCGTCTATCTGCGACCCGAAACCTGTCAGGGAATTTTCTTGAATTTTCGTAATGTTGTTCAGTCGAGAAGAATGACTCTTCCCTTCGGCATTGCCCAGCTGGGGAAAGCTTTTCGGAACGAGATTAATCCGAAGAATTTTATCTTTCGCACTCGGGAATTTGAACAGATGGAAATGGAGTGGTTCTGCCGGGAGAAAGAAGCGGAAAAATGGTTTGACTATTGGAAAGAAGAAAGACTGGCTTGGTATAAGCGCTTGGGGATAAAGTCGGAGAATATTAGATGTCGGGAGACACCGACTAAGGAATTAGCCCATTACGCTAAGAAGGCAGTGGATATTGAATATCATTTTCCCTTTGGCTGGCAAGAGATTGAGGGCATTCATTATCGAGGAGATTATGATCTTCGGAATCACATGGAACACAGCCGGGAGAAACTGTCTTATCGCCACCCGGTGACGCAAGAGGAATTTATTCCCCAGGTGGTAGAAATTTCCGCCGGGCTGGAAAGAACCTTTTTGGCCTTTTTCATAGATGCCTATGAGGAAATTGAAGGCGGACGAGGGAAGGCTTCCCGGCAGGAAAAAGAAGTCATTCTCCATTTATCTCCCCGCTTAGCTCCTTTTCAGGCGGCTATTTTCCCCCATTTAGGTCGGGAAGAAAAATTGAAGAAGAAAGCCCAGGAAATTTTTCAATCACTGCTCCCTTTTTTCTCTGTTGTTTACGATGAAGGGGGTTCTATCGGCCGGCGTTACCGCCGCCAGGATGAAATCGGGACTCCTTTAGCAATAACAGTTGATTTCCAAACCTTGGAAGACGAAACCGTTACCTGTCGAGACCGAGAGACGATGAAACAGATTCGGGTACCCGTGACCCAGCTGCCGAAACTGCTAGCTGGGCTTGATTAATTAAGGATTTCAGCAAAATGGAAAAAATCATTCTCTCTAACGGCTTGAGGCTTTTATTTGTTCCTCAGAAAGAAGCGAGAACAGTAACCGCTTTAATCTTAGTGGGGGCCGGTTCTAAGTATGAAACAAAAGCTATTAATGGCCTTTCTCATTTCCTAGAGCACATGCTTTTTAAGGGAACGAAGAAAAGGCCGACTCCTTTAGAAGTGGCTTCTGTTTTAGATCGGGTCGGAGGCGACTATAATGCCTTTACCGATCGGGAATACACCGGCTACTTTGCCAAGGTGCGGCCGGAGCACTTCCACTTGGCTTTAGACTGGGTAAGCGACATTTTTCTTCATCCTCTTTTGCTTCCGGAAGCGATTGAGCGGGAAAAAGGAGTGATTCTCGAGGAGTTGCATATGTATCTGGACACCCCTCTCCAATACATTGGTGAGGTTTGGGAGAAACTGCTTTATGGCGACCAGCCAGCTGGCTGGGATATCATTGGGACAAAGGAAACGATTCTCGGTGTTGATCAGAAGAAGTTGCTTAATTATTTCTCCCAGCATTATTCCTCGCGGAATACGGTTTTAGCTTTTGCTGGCTGCTTGGAGGACAAGGAAAAAATCAAAAGAGAGGTAGAAAAAGTTTTTCAAGCGATGAACCAAGAGTCACCAGCGGACAAGCTAAAAGTGAAAGAAGAACAAACAACTCCCCGGAGTTTGATTAAGTTTAAGAAAACGGACCAAACGCATCTTAGTTTGGGAGTGAGGGGTTATGATGGTCAAGATGAACAGCGCTGGGCACAAGCAGTTTTAGCCGTCATCTTGGGAGGAAACATGAGTTCTCGCCTCTTTAATGTTATCCGGGAAGAGCACAGTTTAGCTTACTATGTGCGAACTTTTCCCCAGACTTATACTGACACTGGCTACTTGATGACTCAGGCGGGAATTGCTAATCAGAAGGTAGAAAAAGCGGTCCAATTAATTTTAGAGGAGTATCAGAAAATGGCCCGGGGAGAAATCCAACCTTCAGAAACAGAGAAAGGGAAAGAATATCTTAAAGGTTCTTTATCTTTATCCCTGGAATCTTCTAGCAGCTTGGCTAGTTTTTATGCTCAGCAGGAATTGCTGGGTCCAGCGGTTCTTTCTCCGGAAGAGATGACTCAAAAAATTAATCAAGTAACTCAAGAAGATGTTTGTCGGGCAGCGAAGGAATTATTCGTTCCCGCCAAACTAAATTTGGCTCTAATTGGTCCCTACCATCAAGGAGATTTTGATGCTATCCTTAGAAAACCATAACCATGGAAGGACATTATCTTGACATTTCTTGGAAAACTATTTTGAAGGTAGCTTTTACCACCGCCTTGTGCTACCTTCTTTTTTTGGTCCACCAGATTATCATTTGGTTTCTTTTTGCTTTGATTATCGCCGTCCTTTTGCGGTCGGTGATTGATTTCTTTCGTTATCGACACTTTCCTTATTGGTTATCGGTGCTTCTTACCTACCTGCTGATCTTCGGTATTCTGGGAGGCATTATTTATCTCAGTCTGCCGGTAATTATTCAGGAAGTTCACCAAGTGATTGTTTCTCTCCCTGCTTATCTTCCGGAATTCAAAGCTTTATTAAACCGGGTGGGGATAGAGATTCCTTTCGTTTCTCTGCAGGGGTTATCTTCCCGCCTTCTTCAGCAGGCGCCCGGAGATATCTTCCAGGCGGTGGGCACGCTTTTTGGAGGTTTAGCTTCTACTTTCTTTGTTTTAACCATGGCTGTCTTCCTCTCTTTCCAAAAACAGGAATTTGGAGAAGTGATTGCTTTTCTTTCTGCCAAGCGCTACCAGAAAAGAATTCTCAAGGCCTGGAAACGGAGCCGGAGAGAGGTCAGTGCTTGGTTTTGGATGAGAATTATCGGGGTCTTGTTTATCGCCGTCACTTACTTTTTAACTTATCAGCTTTTTGACATTCAGGGAGCTTTAGTTCTTGGGTTGCTGGCCGGACTCCTGGATTTTATTCCTTACTTCGGGCCTTTGGCGGCTACCCTCTTAGGAGGAATCTTTGTCGGCATTCAGGTTTCTTGGATTTTGGCGATAGTGGTAATGATTATTCTTTTTGCTTTGCAGAATATTGAAAGCCATCTTTTAACTCCGCTGGTGGGAAAGAAATTAATCGGGCTTCCTCCCTATCTCATTCTTTTAGCCATTGCCCTCGGCGGGCAGCTCTTTGGCCTCCTCGGAGCTTTCTTGGCCATTCCGGTGGTGGCTATTATCTACCGCTTCGTCGTTGACTTTAAAACGGGAGAATATCAAGAGAGGAGTTTTGAAGAGGAAAGAGCGCCCTTAGAATAATTTATGGCCAAAGCTTGATAATTTAAGAAAATTATGGCCGAGGCGATTCTTTATATTGTAGCCGGTCCGATTGGCAATCTTGAGGATTTTACTTTTCGAGCCAAAAGGATTTTGGGGGAAGTTGATTTTATCTTGGCGGAGCATCCCCGCCATCTTCAAAGGCTTCTTTCTTTTTACCAGATTAGGGCCCCTCTTCTTTCTTATCATCAACACAGTTCTTCTTCTCAAAGGGAGAAAATTGCTGATTTGCTGAAGGCGGGGAAGAAGCTGGCCCTGATGACAGACGCCGGAACGCCGGGCTTGGCTGACCCGGGAAATGAATTGATCAACGAGCTCTGGGGGAAAGTAGAAGATTTAAAAATCATTCCTTTGCCCGGAGCTAGCGCCCTGACAACGGCCGCCAGCATTTGCGGCTTCCGGATGTATAAATTTATTTTTCTTGGTTTTTTGCCCTAGAAGAAAAATCTGTTTTGGCTGGGAAAAATTATCTCTTCTTCCTTTCCTGTGATATTTTATGAATCCCCTTATCGTCTTTTAAAAACCCTTGATCAGCTTATGGCTCTTCAGCCGGATTTGGAAATTTTTATTGGCCGGGAGTTAACTAAAAAATTTGAAACTCTTTATCGAGGGCAGATAACGAAAGTTGTTTCTCAGTTGAAAAACAGTAAGATAAAAGGAGAATTAGTGATTATCGTTAACCACTATGGGAAAAAATAGATATTATCTTTCAACAGCTATTGATTATGTTAATGCTGCTCCTCATTTAGGGCATGCGCTGGAAAAGATTCAAGCGGATACTTGGGCTCGTTATCAAAAAGTTCAAGGAAAAGAAGTTTTTTTTGTAACCGGGACAGACGAAAACGGATTAAAAATTGTTCAAGCGGCGGAAAAGGAAAAGAAGCCTCTTTCTCAATTTTCGGAGGCGAAAAGTCAAGAGTTCCAAGAGCTGAAGAAGACGCTTCATCTTTCTTTTGATTATTTTGTCCGCACTTCACAGCCGGAGAATGAAGTGGCGGTTAAGAAGTTTTGGAAGAAGATCAAGGCGGATATCTATCAGAAGAAATATCGGGGCTTTTACTGTCTAGGCTGCGAAACTTTTCTTAAGAAAGAAGAATTAGTTGATGGTTGTTGCCCGGTTCATCAGACAAAACCCCAATTAGTAGAAGAGAAGAACTATTTTTTCCGTTTGACGAAATATAAACAACAACTCAAGAAACTAATTGAAGAGGATGAATTAAAAATTATTCCCTCTCCTTATAAAAATCAGGCTCTAAGTCTTTTAGACGAGGGAGTAGAAGACATGTGTATTTCTCGATCGGCGGAGAGATCTCATGGTTGGGGATTGGACGTTCCCGGAGATAGTTCTCAGAAAATCTGGTGTTGGTTTGATGCCTTAATCAGTTATTTGACGGCTATTGGCTACGGTCAAGATGACCAACGTTTCCGCTATTGGTGGAACCAGGAGAGTGAGAAAATTCACTTTATTGGGAAGGATATTCTCAAGTTTCACGTGGTTTATTGGCCGGCAATACTCATGGCGGCTGGCTTACCTCTTCCAAACATCATCTATGTTCATAGTTACCTGACGATTAACAGCCAGAAGATGTCGAAAAGCGGTGGATTGTCTGTCAATCCGAAGGATTTGGTGAAAAAATATTCAACGGATGCTCTGCGCTATTTTCTGCTTCGGGAAGTTTCTCTTAACAAAGACGGGAATTTTTCTCCGTTGCGCTTCCAAGAACGTTATCAGGATGATCTAGCCAATGGGCTGGGTAATTTAACTTCCCGCCTTCTCAGCCTGGCCCGGCCGGAAAAAGGAGAAACTAGCTTTGTCAGCTTGGAGGCAGAAGAGGCGGTGGAAGAAGAGGAGAAAAAATACCATCAGGCGATGGCTAAATTTAACTTTCGCCAAGCCCTGATAGCTATTTGGGAACTCACTGCTTTTTGCGACCAATATCTTGATCGGGAAGAGCCCTGGAAAGAGAAAGAAAACAGCGGGGAAGTAATTAACGATCTCCGTTTGGTGCTCGGGAAAATAGGAGAACTTTTAAGTCCTCTTTTGCCGGAAACGGCGGAGAAAATTAAAGATCAGCTGGCAGGAAAAAAGAAGAAAACGATTTTGTTCCCTAAACTCTGATGAAGTTTTCCTTAATTGACACTCACGCTCATTTGAATCTGGCCGCTTTTAAAAAGGACCGGGAAGAGATTATTGAGCGGTGTTTGGGAGAAAAGATAGGGGTCATCAATGTCGGGACTAATTACCAAACTTCGGTTAAAGCTGTTGATTTAGCCCAGCAATTTTCGGAGGGGCTTTGGGCTACGGTTGGCTTGCACCCTCTCCACTTGGAAGAAACGGAGGGAGACCGCTGGGAAACGGAGGAGCCGGAGGGAGTCTCTGTTCCGGCGGAGATTTTTGATCCAGAAAAGTATCTCTCGCTCATCCAATCTTCTTCCCGAATAGTGGCCATCGGCGAGATTGGTTTAGACTATGGGTATCTTCCTTCGGAAGAAGAAAAAGCGGCCGCTGTCCGGGAAAGGCAGAAAAAGGTCCTGGAAACTCAATTCGCTTTCGCCGAAAAGGTTCAGCGGCCGGTGATTATCCATTGCCGAGACGCTTTTCCTGAACTTATTGCTTTCTTCCAAGAAAGAAAAGAAAAAAACTTTTCAGGAGTAATTCATTGTTTTACCGGCCAGTGGGAAGAAGCCCGATTCTTTTTGGAGCAAGGGTTTTATCTTGGCCTGAACGGCATTATCTTTAAAGTGGATTTAGATGAAGTTATCTCTAAGATTCCCTTGGAGAGGATTTTAGCGGAGACAGATTGTCCCTATCTCCCTCCGCCTCAGAAAAAGGGAGAGAGAAACAACCCTCTCAATTTGAAATTTATTGTTCAAAAAATTGCTGATTTGAGAGAAATAAGCTGGGAAAAAGTGGCCCAGGCAACCACGGAAAACGCTCAGCGCTTGTTTTCCCTTGAGGAATAAAAAAGAGAGAGGGAATCCTAGGATTCCCTCAAAATTCTGACGGGAGAAAGAGACTCTATTTCCCAGTGGCTCCAGTTTTTCGTTAAGTACTGCTCGATGAGTTTTCGAGCCCCCTCTATATTTTCCCCCTCGACCAGAAAATAAGTGAGTGGAGGAACAACTACTTCCGGAAGGGAAGAAAACCAGACAGCGACTAGAAAAACTCCGGGGAGATCTTCTAACTGGGGATGTTTCTTTGGCATCAGGATCACCTCCTGATTGGAGGATAGACCCTTTTTTTCTCTTTGTCAATTCTTTGAAACTTTCTTTGTTTTCGTCTATTATTAATTTACAATGAAGGACTATCAACCAAAGGAAATAGAGAAAAAATGGCAGAAGGTTTGGGAGGAGAAAAAACTCTACCAGCCGGTCGAGAAGGTGAAGGGAAAAAAGAATTTTTATCACCTCGTCATGTTTCCCTATACCTCGGGGAATCTTCACTTAGGCCATTGGTATAATTATTCTGGGGCCGATGTTTATGCCCGCTACCGGTTGCTGAAGGGTTTTAATGTCCTTTCTCCCATCGGCTTTGATAGTTTTGGTTTGCCGGCCGAAAATGCAGCCATCAAAAATCAGATTAATCCTCGGGATTGGACGGAAAAGAACATTGAGAGGATGGAAGGGCAGATTAAGAGCATCGGGACAATTTATGATTGGTCCCGGGAAGTTATTACTTCTCATCCTGATTATTATCGCTGGACGCAGTGGTTGTTTCTCCAGTTTTACCGGCAGGGTTTGGTTTACCGGGCAAAAAGACGGGTTAACTGGTGCCCTTCCTGCCAGACAATTCTGGCCAATGAACAAGTGGTTGAGGGAAAATGTGAAAGATGCGGTTCTTCGGTTGCCCCAAAGCAGGTGGATCACTGGCTTTTTAAAATTACTGATTATGCGGAAGAGCTTTTAAAGGGTTTAGACTCTCTTGACTGGCCGGAGAGAACTAAGACAATGCAGCGGAATTGGATTGGGAAATCCGAGGGAGCAGAGATTGCCTTTCCTTTGGTGGGCCAGCCATCGTCTTTAGCGGTTTTTACTACCCGAGCGGATACCATTTTCGGGGTGACTTATCTCGTTATTTCTCCGGAACACCCCCAACTGGAAACTCTCAAGTCGGCGATTAAAAATTGGCCGGGGGTAGAACGGTATTTAGAAAAGGCCGCCCAGGCCAATGTTTTCGAAAGAGCAGGCCAGAAGGAGAAAAAGACGGGCTTAAGACTGGAAGGAATTTCGGCCGTCAATCCCGCTAATCAAGAGGAAATTCCTGTTTTTGTGGCCGATTATGTTTTGATGAATTACGGAACGGGAATAATTATGGCTGTTCCGGCTCATGACCAAAGGGACTTTGAGTTTGCCCAACTCTTTCATCTGCCGTTAAAAGAAGTGGTTAAGCGGCCGGCCGGCGAGTCGGGTCTGGGAACCTATGAAGGAGAAGGAGTGATGAAAAACTCCGGGCCATTTGACGGTCAGCCGTCAGAAAAAGCGCGTTTAGAAATTCAAGACTGGCTGGTTAAGGAAGGAAAGGCCAAAGCGGCTGTCCATTACAAACTGAAAGATTGGAGTGTTTCCCGCCAACGTTACTGGGGAGCGCCCATTCCGATGATTCATTGCCCCGACTGCGGTTGGCAGCCGGTTCCGGAGAAGGATCTCCCCGTTCTTCTCCCCTCCTTGGCCCGCTCCCCAGAATTTCAGTCAACGACTTGTCCCCGCTGCGGCGGCCCAGCGAAGCGGGAAACAGACACTTTGGATACTTTTGTCGATTCTTCTTGGTATTATCTCCGCTATGTTGATTCGCAAAATGAAGAAAAAATAGCCGAGGCGGAAAAGATAAAAGCTTGGCTGCCGGTGGATATCTATATTGGCGGAGTGGAGCATTCGATTCTTCATCTTCTTTACGCCCGCTTCTTTACTAAAGCGATGAGAGATTTAGGGTTGGTTGATTTTCTAGAGCCTTTTTTGAAACTACGCCACCAAGGAGTCATTCTTGGGCCGGATGGTTCCAAGATGTCCAAGTCTCGGGGAAACGTAGTAGATCCGGATGACTTGGTGGAAAAATACGGGGCGGATGCCATCCGGAGCTATCTCTGTTTTACTGGTCCCTTTAGCGAAGGAGGAACCTGGAAATTATCCGGACTTCAGGGGATGGTACGTTTTCTGAGAAGAGTCTGGCGGTTGAAGGAAAAAGTCCAGCCAGCCGGAGAACTTTCTTTAGGGAATCAGAAACAGCTCCAGCAAGCGATTAAAAAAATGGGGGAAGACATTGAGCGTTTTCACTTTAATACCGCTTTAAGTGCCTTGATGATTTTGCTCCGGGCTTGGGAGGAAGAAAAGCAAATTCCCAAAAAAGACTATCTTCAGTTTTTACAGCTTTTAGCTCCTTTTACCCCTCATTTAGCGGAAGAGCTTTACCAGTCTTTTCGGGCCGGGGAAAAATTCCAATCTATTTTCCAAACTTCCTGGCCGAATTATCGTCAAGAAATGATAAGGGAAGATGGTTTTACTTTAGTGGTCCAGATCAACGGCAAAGTGAGAGATCAGCTAGAGGCCCCGGCGGGGATTGAGGAAAAAGCCGCCCAGGCTCAAGCTTTAAACTCTCCCAAGGTAAAATCTTTTCTTGGTAAAAAGAAAATTCAAAAAGTTATCTTTGTTAAAGACAAGC